>NZ_VWPI01000082.1 GCF_015155755.1 Komagataeibacter sp. FXV3
ATAACCGAACTGTCGTGCCAGCAGAAAACTGCCCCCGGCCGCCCCCACGGCATTGGCGATATTGAACGCGGAATGATTGAGGGAGGCCGCAAGCGTCTGCGCATCCCCGGCAAAATCCATCAGGCGCGTCTGCAACGCAGGCCCAAGCGCATTGACAAAGGTTGGCACCAGGAACACGTCAGCCATCAGCGCGATCTGGCTGTGCAGGATATAGGGAAATACCAGCATGGCCATGGCACTGCCCGCCAGCGCGATCAGTGCGGCAAGGTCAAGGTTGCGGTCCACCAGCCATGCGCCCGCATTGGCACCCGCCAGCATGCCCGCGCCCCATACCACCATATACACCATGGATTCCCATTCGGGCACGTGGGTCACATTCTGCAGCACACTGGTCAGGTAGGTATAGATCGTAAACATGCCGCCAAAGCCGATGGCCGCGGTCAGCAATGTCAGCAGCACCTGCGCATTGCCCATGGCGCTGACTTCCCGGAAGGGAGAATTCTGCCGGTTTGGCTGATCGGCGGGAATGTAGCGCCACACCCCCAGGAACGTGACGAAACCAAGAATGGCGATCGTAAGATACGCCATACGCCAGCCCAGGTGATTGGCGGCGAATGTTGAAAACGGCGCACCGATCAGGGTCGCAATGGCGATACCCGACAGCACCCGCCCCACGGCCCAGCCCCGTCGCGCGCGTTCCACCATGGATGCGCCAACCAGTGCGGAAATCCCGAATAGTGCCCCATGCGGCAAGCCGGTAATGAAACGCGCGACCTCCACCAGTCCGGGCGTCGGCATGACAATGCTCAGGATATTCCCGAAACAGAACAGCAGCAGCAGCACCAGCAGCAGTTCACGCCGCGAAAGCCGCGCGCCCAGAATGGTGATGAGCGGCGCACCGATCACCACACCCAGCGCATAGGCGGTAATGACATAACCGGCATCGGCCACGGACAATCTGAGGGACCCGGCGAATTCCGGCAGCATGCCCATGATGGCGAATTCCCCCGTCCCCACGACAAATGTGCCAAATGTGAGGATGAAGAAAGCGGCGGTTTTCCCATGCGGGGGTGCGACCTGCGTGATCGCGCCCCCGGGCTGCGTGTTATCTGACATGACGTACCATCCAAAAAGGGCAATCAGGCGGCAGGCTGCGTGGCGGCACGGGCAATGGCAATGTCATCTTCCGTACTGGCGCCCGACACGCCGATCGCGCCCAGCACGACGCCATCCGCCCCCTTCAGCACGACACCGCCACCGAAGCTGGTCAGGCCACCATTGGTGTTTTCCAGGCTGTAGGCCGCACCATCGGGATGCGCGATCGTGCCGAATACGGCGCTGTCCATCTGGAACAGGACGGCCGTGCGGGCCTTCTTCTGGCTGACCTCGATCGCGCCAAGCGGACAGCCATCCATACGGATGAAGGCCATGGGCCACGCTGCCGCATCCACGATGGAAATACTGACGCTGACACCCAGATGTTCCGCCTCGGACCGGGCGGCGTCAAGCAGGGACATGGCATGGGAAAGCTGCACGGTAAAAAACCCTCTGTCTTGCGAAGAATAAGGACAGGTTAGACACACGCCTGCGGAATGAAACATGCAAAGACGTGACCGCGCCATTTCTTCAACATTGTTGAACTGACACCTGTTCCACATACCGCATCATCATCCACCCCAGTTGCGCAAGACGGGTGCGGGACAGACGGGATGCCGGGCCGGTCAGGCCGATGCTGGCGCGGACTTCCCCCCGTTCACGCCATGGAATGGCGACACAGTTCCAGCCGGGGCGGCAGGCCCCGATATCAATCGCGTAGCCTTTTACCCTGACCGCCTCGATCCGGGTCAGGGTCCGGGCATCCAGCGCGCCAACGCGGGTCGCCATGACCCGCTTGCGCAGGCCAGGCACAAACGCAAGGAACACCAGCCCCACCGCGGAACCTTCAAGCTGTTCATGCAGCGGCGGCCTGCCATCGGCTGTCCCGTCATGGCTTTCGAACACCTCCAGATAGGCCGCTTCGTCCCCACTGGGCACGGCCAGATAGACGGTCATGCCACTGTCCCGTGCAATCGCCTGCATGACGGGGCGCAACCGCGCACGCAGGACATTGTCGTCGCCCGCGATGCGCGCAAGGTTCAGGATACGCCCCCCCAGATGGTAGCGCACGTCCCCATGCCTGCGCTGCACATATCCCAGATGGTCAAGGGTCTGGAGGATGTTGTGCGCCGTCGTCTTGCCCAGTCCCGATATCGCGGCAATGTCCTGCAGCCTTGCGCAACCACCCTTCTGTGCAATGATTTCCAGGATGGCGGCTGAACGTTCGATGGACTGGATCAGTCGGGGTATTTTTTCCACGGGCGATATGTTTCCGGCTATATCAGGGATATCCTGCCCTGCCTTTGCATTGTGCCGCAGGTTTCGGGCCAGAATGATCCCTACAGGATTTCATCACCCCCGAATAACCCGGAACGGAACAGAAACCTGTCGGGTTATCTTGCTCCCGGGTCTGGAAAAAAATATGCAGATCGTATATATCTTCTTCCATGCGCCTGACCCTGCATACAGATTACGCCCTGCGGACACTGATCTATCTGGGGATCCATACGGATCGCCTGACGTCCATCCGTGAAGTGGCGCAGGCCTATGGCATTTCGGAAAACCATCTGGTCAAGATCATACACAAGCTGGGTCAGGCCGGCTTTGTCGAAACCATCCGGGGCCGTAATGGCGGCCTGAAGCTGGGACGGCCGGCAAGCGCCATCGTGCTGGGGGACGTGGTGCGCCATACGGAAGAAGACATGGCGCTGGTCACATGCATGCACCCTGCGGAGGCAGACAGCAAGGCCACCAGCTGCATCCTGGCGGATGTCTGTCGCCTGCGGGGCGTACTGGGGGAAGCGCTGGGTTCCTTTATCGCCGTCATGGACCACTATACGCTTGCTGATGTCATAACGGACCAGGAACGCCAGCGCCTGGGTCGTCCCCTGCCCGTCTGATCCCATATGCCCGTTGGGGTTGTGGAATGAACTCCATTTTACAATTCCACGCCTGCCGGGACCGATCACTGATCTAACCGCGGAAAACCGGCAGATTTCCACTGTCCGGCGTATTCCGCAACCATGCGGGACAATGATTTTTTGCACGTTTCAAGGGTTGGTGATACCTGAAACGATTCTTGCACGCCTGCTGGTGAAATATATACTTCTTGACGAAACTCTGAGGAACCTACTGCCAATGGCTTACGCTACGACCAACCCTTATACTGGCGAGACGCTCGAGACGTTTCCCAATGCCACGGATCAGGAAGTCCAGACCGCACTGACCGAAGCATATGATGTTTTCAAGACCTGGCGGCATACATCCTTTGCCGAACGCGCGAAGGTCATGACGGCGGCAGGCCAGATCCTGCGCCGCGATATCGACAAATACGCCCGCCTGGCGACGCTGGAAATGGGCAAGACCTTTGCCGAGGCGAAGGCCGAGACCATCCTGTCGGCCGAAATCTTTGAATACTACGCAACGCATGCCGAACGCCTGCTGGCGCCGGAAAAACTGCCGGTCGCGGATCCGAAGGAAGGCGACGCCATCCTGATCCACCAGCCGCAGGGCATTGTCTTTGCGATCGAGCCGTGGAACTTCCCGTACTACCAGATCGCCCGCATCATCGCGCCGCAGCTTTCGGCCGGGAACACGGTGCTGCTCAAGCACGCTTCCAACGTGCCGCAGTGCGCGGCTGCTTTCGACAGCCTGATGGCGGAAGCCGGCCTGCCCAAGGGTGGGTTCCGCAACCTGTACGCCGCGCGCCACCACACGGAAATGATCCTGAGCGACCCGCGCGTCTGTGGTGTTGCCCTGACCGGTTCCGAAGGTGCGGGCACCATCATCGCAGGTGTCGCGGCCAAGGCGCTGAAGAAGTCCACCATGGAACTGGGTGGTTCCGACGCCTTCGTGGTGCTGGATGACGCCGATCTGGAAAAGACCGTCAAATGGGCCGTGTTCGGTCGTCACTGGAACGCTGGCCAGGTCTGTGTGTCCGCCAAGCGCCTGATCGTGGCCGATGCCATCTATGACAGGTTTGTCGAACTGTACAAGAAGGGCGTTGCCGAACTGAAGGCTGGCGACCCGATGGACCCGGCCACCACGCTGGCACCGCTGTCATCGCAGAAAGCGGCTGACGACCTGATGGCGCAGGTTGAAGAAGCCAAGAAGCATGGTGCGGTTGTTGAAACAATCGGCGCGCCGGTACCCGAAAAGGGTGCGTTCTTCCGTCCGCTGCTGATGACCAACCTGCACAAGGACAATGAAGCCCGTCACTGGGAATTCTTTGGCCCGGTCACCCAGCTGTACCGTGCGAAGGATGATGCGGACGCCATCCGTATCGCCAATGACTCCCCCTACGGTCTGGGCGGTGCTGTCTTTACGCGCGACACCCAGCGCGGCGTGAAGGTGGCTGAACAGATCTATACCGGCATGGTGTACGTCAACCACCCGACCATGGTGAAGGCCGACCTGCCCTTCGGCGGTGTCGCCCGTTCGGGCTACGGCCGCGAACTGATCGGTCTTGGCATCAAGGAATTCGTCAATCACAAGCTGATTGATGTCGTGGATATCGACACCCCGTTCTGATCGGGTCACTATCTCCAGACACGCGGCCTGTCATGAACACAGGCCGCGCCACTGGCTGACCCGCAGGGCAGCCAGTGGCCTGTCCGGCTTCCTTTCGCCAGACACCCTTTTACAATAAGAAATAATTATCCGTTCCAATTTTATGTAAACTGATCCAGTTACATAAAAACAGACGCTGCCAGCCCTATGAAATACATGGTTCATGCGCACTACAGGTTGGCGCCATGCATCCATGTATACGGCACAACAGGAGATCAGGCCGTCAGGACCAATCCTGTTGGGTCACACGATCTGTATGGGGCTGTCTGAATCAGTCAGACCTGAAAATAGTCTGAAATCATAAGAAAGTTTTTGGTGAAGCTTTTTTTTAAAAGCTTTGAAGAATGTCGCCTTTAAAAAAAGGGGGCACCCAAAACTTTTATTTTTTATTAGCAATAATTTGTTTCCAAACAGATATACAGAAAACCCCGGCAGCCCTTACGCCATATCATGCAGCGTTATCAGGCCTGCCGGGATTTCGTATCCTGTTACGGCGTCTTGGGAAGCTGCTTGCGCATCTTTTCGACCTGGTCCGGTGTCACCCCATGGTCGCCGCTGCCGAACGTGGCGGTCACGTAATTGACCAGGGCCGCGACCTCGGTATTGCTCAGCCGCTGCACATCGGAACCATGGTCAAAGCCGGGCATGTAGGCATGCAGGCCGCCCGCCGTCCGGTCCACACCGTTCAGGACCGTCATGATCAGGTCATCTGGATGTGCGGACCCCACAACCGAATTATGGAACAGCGACGGCGCGTAATGGTCACTGGTGCCCGCGCCGTTACCCCCATGACAGGCCGCACAGTTCGCATCATAAATATGCGGGCCGGTCATTTCATCAAGCTTGTCGATCCGGGTCAGTTCGCCCGAACGGATATCCGGCACGTCAAGCGCCTGCCCGAATGCTTCACGTGGGCCATGCTCGGCCTCATCTTCCTTGGCCGGGACCTGAAGGATGTAGGCAGCAAGGGCATGCATGTCATCATCGGTCAGGTGGCTGGTGCTGTGTTCAACCGCCTCGCCCATCGGTCCCGCGGCCTGGCTCAGACCGGCGACATGACCGGTCTTGAGATAGGCGACCAGGTCATCTTCACTCCAGTTGCCGATGCCGCTTGTCTTGCTTGAGGTAATGTTGGGTGCATACCAGCCCAGAAGGGGCGCACCGGCAAGGTAGCTGTCTTCCTTCTCGCTCAACATCATGTTGCGTGGCGTATGGCAGGTTCCGCAATGTTCAAGGGCGTTGGCCAGATACTTGCCACGGCGCATCTTGTCATACGTGGCGGAATCCCCGGTTTCAGGCGCGACACTGCCCGCGACAAGGTTCCACACCGCCATGGTGATACGCAAGTTGGCGGGGAAGTTCAGTTCCGTTACCGGCGGCGTTACGGCCACCGGCTTCACCCCATGCATGAACCAGGCATACATGGCCTTCACGTCATCATCCGTCATGCCGGAATAGGATACATACGGCATTGCGGGATAAAGGCGGCTGCCATCACGGCGCAGGCCATGGCGCACGGCCTTTTCGAAATCCTCTTCCGTATATTTCCCGATGCCATGATCAGGGTCCGGCGTGATGTTGGTCGAAACGACGTCACCCATGGGCGTGGTGATGCGCAGCCCCCCGGCAAAGGGCTTGCCCCCCGGCGCGGTATGACAGGCAACACAGTCACCGGCCGTCGCGATATATTCGCCACGCGCCATAAGATCCGCTGCAGGGGCGGCTGCCGGGGTCGCCGGGGGTGCCGCCGATGTTGCAGCCGGCGGGGGCGCAGCAGGATCATCCGCCCGCGCAGGCGTTGCAGACAGCGAAGCAAGGGCCGTGCCCGTGACCAGAACCGACCACAGGATCTTGCGTTTAACGTCAGGCATGGGTCAGTTCTTTTTTAAGTGTATCGGCAACACGCAAGGCAAGTGCTGCGACCGTCAGGGTGATGTTGCCGGTTCCGACCGATGAGAAAACGGACGAACTCGCGATGAACAGGTTTTCGTGGTCATGTGTGCGACAGAAGCCGTCAACCACGGAATCCTTGGGGTCGGTGCCCATGATGGTACTGCCGGCGGGATGGTCCTGCGGGAAGTAACCCGGTGTCCACTGTTCATCCGTGCCATGCATGAGACCGATCAGGTCCTTGAACAGCCCACGGGTGTGTTCGCAGCTTTTCACCGTATATTCAGGCAGCTTGTAATAGACTTCCGGGTGGGGAATGCCCAGCGCGTCCTTGTATGTGGCACTCAGGGTCAGCCGGTTGTCGGGATCGGCCAGCCCTTCGTTATGGCTGAACAGCCGCACGGTATGGGAAGCAAGATAGCGGATCTGCTCCTCCAGTTCCTTGCCGACATACCCCTTGGAAATGGCAAGCGCGGTTGCAAGGTCCACCTGGTTGTCATCAACCATGTGCACCAGGTACGCGCCACGTTCGTTACGCCAGTCACCATCACGGAAGTTATCGATCACGTTGGTTTCAAGCGGGCCACGGCCGGGCCACAGCGCCTTGTCACCACTGATGAACGTGACCTGTACGCCGGTATGGTCCATCATGTTGCGGCCGACATGGCCGGAACTGTTGGCGATGCCGTCGGGGCTCTGTTCATCGGCCGAGTACAGCATGAGCTTCGCGGTTTCGATGCAGTGCGCCGCAATGACGAAATACTTGCCGGTCACACGGTGCGATCCCTTTTCAGGGTCGTAATAATGCACGGCGGTGACACGCTTGTTCGCGCTGTCACGTTCGATCCGGTACACCACCGCGTTGGGAACGAACTTCGCACCCGCCGCTTCGGCATGGTAGACGGAATAACTGCCGTTATACATCGCCCCGATGGGGCAGATCGGCATGCAGTTGTTATGCCCCTCGCAGGTCGGGCGGTTGTCATAGGGCCGCGTGTTGCGGGCCTGTGGTTCATGCACGACGCGATACGGGGTCTTCTCACGGATCAGGGCGCGAAACTGCTCCGCGGCATAGGAAATGGGCAGCGCATCCATCGGATAGGGCTGCCTGCGCGGCGAACCAAGATCTTCCACCGCCGGATCCGGGCCACAGACGCCCATCATGACCTCGGCCTGGTAATAGAACGGCTCGAGGTCGTCATATTTCAGCGCCCAGTCACGGCCCTGTCCATAACGGGTCTTCAGTTCAAAGTCCGACGGCAGGTAACGCCACGCGCACCCGGCCCAGTGCCATGTCGTGCCACCCATCATGCGCAGGTAGACCTGCTGGTAGGCTTCGGCATCCGGTCCGGTCGTGTGCAGGTACTTGTTCGGCGTTATCTGGTTGGGTGGATGTTCGGCCCAGGGCACGCAGGGAAACGGCCCCTGATAGGAGGGCTTGTTTTCCAGGTTACGGAAATTATCGACAAAATGCTGGCGGTCGACACGGGGGCCGGCTTCCAGCACGATGACGGAAATACCCGCGCGCGCCAGTTCATTGGCAATGGAACTGCCGGCGACGCCGGATCCGACGATCACGACGTCTGCGGAAAGGTCTTGTTCGGAAGGCATGGAGGATGCTCCGGATATCAGGTGGGTTCTACAACGAATTTCGAAGGCGAAAGGGCAGGTTCGCCAGTTGGAACGGCCACTTCCGGTGGGGTCTGGGTCCAGTAGAACGGCCCGCCCGCAGCGTAGGTCTTGGGATAGATGGCATCCTTGGTGATGTCGAACATCAGCGCGGATCGGTACACAACCACCTTTTCATCGGCAACACCACGGTACCATGCCGTCATGATGTCATGAATGACGTCCTTGAACGCGGCGTCGCTATGTTCGGCAGCTTTAGCCAGTTCGCGGGCGCTGTCGAATTTGCCGCCTGCCATCAGGTCATGCAGCTTCTGTATCTGGTCACGGCGTTCGGGCGTTGCCTTGATGATACGGGCATACAGCGCGCTGCTGATACGGTCATCCAGCACCTCGCGGTCGGTCAGGCGGCGCGAAAGCGCAAGGAACAGCGGTGCGACCGCATCCTGCGCCTCCGCATCAGGGGTGGCGGCAATGCCCCGGCCCGCGCCAAACACTACGGCAGCGGCCCCCATCGCACCCAGCAGCATGTCACGACGCGACATGCGCAATGCGCGGTTCATCCGCATGGCATTGGGGGTGGACAGGTGGATACTGGTGGGAAAACTGGGCTGGTCTGCAGCCATCTGGCGTCGCCTCTCATGCATGTTGGTCCAGCAGGAATGCCGGAAAACAGGCATGACCGTGCGGGATGCAATAATGCCATCACCGATACCGCCACTTACGCCGGGTCTGCAACCTTTTATACTCCCATATTAACGTATAGCAGATTCACGTTCAGCGAGTAAAAGCGGCAAAACCGTTATACAGACATGTTTTGTAAAGACATCTGCCCCATTAATATGCCACGCATTGCAAAGTCGGTCACATATCATTTATGCCATCCCATGCAGGACGCCACCGGGGCGGAAACAATACCCGACAGAACATGAAAAACATGCATATGCCCTGCATCATTACTTGTCCGCGACAAGATAACCACATCCAGACGATATGAACTGCCATGTATTGCCATACCTGTATCATTTATTCATTCAGGAACCGGCAATATATGAAGCTTTTCAGGCAACGGGCGTTCATCTTCCGGAACAAGACCCTGCCCTGTCCCGATAATACAGGTCCGTGACACGGATATTCCCTACCGGATACCCACACGCCCCCAGGGTCAATGACATTGCAAATCCCATTGCACTGCACATGATCTTCTCCGACTGTTGTCACACAACAGGCCGGAACGGGATTCATGCTGACACGCAGACTGATCATGACAGGCGCCCTGTCGGGCATGGCGGCCATGACAGCACGCCGGGCTTTCGCCGCCCCGTCACTGGCACCCCTGCCCTGCGTCATGGCGCATCGTGGCGCGTCCGCCCTGCGGCCCGAACACACGCTGGCCGCCTATGCCAGGGCAATCGCGGATGGCGCGGATTATATCGAACCCGACCTTGTACCCACAAAGGACGGCGTGCTGGTCGCCCGCCATGAAAGCCATATTACCGGCACCACGGATGTGGCCAGCCACCCGGAATTCGCCATGCGCCGACGCACACAGACCATTGACGGCGTGAGCGAAACCGGATGGTTCACCACGGATTTCACACTGGCCGAACTCAAGACCCTGCGCGCGCGTGAACGTCTGCCCGACATACGCGCGGCCAACACGCGCTATGACGGGCATTTTGATATTCCGACCTTCGAGGAAATCATCGATTTCGTTGCAGCCGAAGCCGCAACCCGCGGACGCATGATCGGGCTGATCCCCGAAATCAAGAACGCCACGCATTTCCACCAGCTTGGCTTTGTACCGGAGGAGACGTTCCTGCACACCATCGGGGCGCACGAATATACCCGCTACTGCCCGCTGGAGGTCCAGTCCTTTGAAATCAGCCCCCTGCGCCTGCTGCACGGGCGGGTGCAGGCAATCAACACGCAGGCGCGCCTGATGCTGCTGATGGGCGAACGCACCGAACATGTTCCCGACACGGTGGGTACCGCCAGTCCCGTCACCTTTGGCGATCTCATGACCGCTGAGGGTTTACGCCGCGTGCGGGATTATGCGGATGTGATCGGTCCGTCCAATGCGGACATCATACCGCGTGACGCAACCGGCGCATGGCGGGCACCAACATCGCTGATAGATGATGCGCACCGTGCGGGCCTGCTGGTGCATTCCTATACCTTCCGGCCCGAAAACCACTTCCTGCCCACCCACCTGCGCAATGACGCAGGCGACACTGCACGTAACCCGCAGGGATCCATCGCGGAAATCCGGCATTATCTGGATATGGGGCTGGATGGCTTCTTTACCGATGATCCCGCCATTGGCCGCCTTGCCCTGCGCGGCTAGGGCCACCCGTCAGGCACGGGCGGCAGGCCGCCCGCGCACAAGGCGGGTCGCGATGATCATGGCCGCCAGCGTCACTGCCCATGTGATGACCTGCACCCCCATGGGCCGGTCGGAATAACCCAGTAGCGCCTTGGCCGCACGCCCGACCATGCTGCCATCGGACAGCAGCCATGATGTATCCCATACCTCGTAGCCAAGCGCGGGGATCAGGTCATCCCCCGCCAGCAGGCCCGCCGCCTGGCTGGCCATGCCCGCCGCCAGAAAGGCAATCAGCAGTCCCGTCACACTGAACAGCCGGCTGAGTGGAATGACGATCAGCCCCCGGTACAACAGCCACGACAGCGCCGCCCCCGCCGCAATGCCCAGCGCGCCCCCGGTCAGCATGGCCACCGGTCCGGAATGGGTCGAGACCGCGATGCCGTAAAGGAACAGCACGACCTCCACCCCTTCGCGCAGCACGGCCACGGCGACAACGACGGACATGGCGGCCAGCGAGCGTTCACCGGACACGACCTCCGCCCCCAGCGTCTTCATCTCCCCCGCCATTTCGCGTCCGTGGCGGGTCATCCACACCGTATGCCAGCCCAGCATCAGCACCGCGATACACAGGATGGTGGCGGAAAACACGTCCTGCCCATTGCCCGACAGGGCCGCGGACAGGCTGCCCGCGAATACGGCCACGATCGCAGCCCCCGCCACACCCGCGGCAATGCCACCGGCAACCCAGCGCCCGCGCCCGGGAATGCCCTGTGTCGCCGCCAGCACGATACCCACGATCAGTCCCGCTTCCATGACTTCACGAAAGACGATCAGCAGACTTCCCAGCATTCTCAGGGCTCCTGTGTCACGGTGACGGTGCCCGTCGCCTGATCGGGGTGATAGTCATCAAAGAATTTGTAGGTGCCGGGGTGTAATGGCCCCGCATGGACGGTGATCGTGCCGCCGGAGACCACGATCTTCTCGAATTTCAGGTCGTAGCTTTCGAATTCATCCGTCGTGTCATCATGGTTGTCCAGCATGATCAGGAAACGCTGCCCCGCCGGGACCGTAATGTGATCAGGGGTGAAATGGTGGTCCTTTACCTCCAGGTGTACGGGATCCATCGCCCTTGCCGTCGGTGCAAGCATGAGTACCGCAAGCCCGGCACATGACAGAACGCTTAGATAACGCATACGGCACACTCCCATAACGCGCGCATGTTATGCGATTTATTATCACTGTCAATTACACCGCTACCCGAACGCCACCATGCAGGTTCCGGAAATACAGATCATGCATAAGAAATATGTGCGTCCTTAAAGATGCGTATCGTTGACATCTTTTTGATGGGCTTTAAAGATGTGGATATTAAACATCTTTAAAGGATCCCGAACATGGCATCACCTCTGGATGACAGGACCCGCAGCATCATCAAGGCCTGCGTGCCCGCGCTGGAAGCACACGGCCTGGCGATCACGACGGAAATGTACCGCCGCCTGCTGGCCAATCCGGACATTCGTGACCTGTTCAACATTTCGCACCAGAAGGATGGGGAACAGCCAAGGGCGCTGGCACTTGCGGTGCTGGCCTATGCCCGCAACATCGACAACCTTGGCGCCATGGCCGGTGCGGTCGAACGCATTGCGGAAAAGCATGTCGGGCTGAACATCCTGCCTGAACACTACCCCTATGTTGCCGATGCCCTGCTGGGCGCCATCGCCCACGTGCTGGGGGATGCGGCAACACCCGATATCATGGATGCGTGGGACAAGGCCTACTGGTTCCTGGCTGAAATCCTGATCGGGCGGGAAGAACAGATTTACGTGGCCCATGCCGCGGCCCCCGGTGGCTGGGTTGGCTGGCGTCCCTTCCGTGTCAGCCGCCGCACGGTGGAAAGTGAGACCGTTACCTCCTTCGAACTGGCGCCCGTCGATGGCAAGCCCGTCATGCGCCATGTGCCGGGACAGTATCTCAGCTTCCACCTCGACGTGCCGGGATATGGCTCGGAACGACGCAATTACAGCATTTCCTCCGCCCCCGGTTCACATGCCTACCGCATCAGCGTCCGCCGTATCGACAATGGCGTGGTATCCGACTGGCTGCATGACAGCGTGCAAGAGGGCACGGTGCTGCAGGTTTCCGCACCGGCGGGTGATTTCACGCTGGGCAACCCGACCTCCGCACCCATCGTATTCCTCAGCGCGGGTTCTGGCCTGACGCCATTCATTTCCATGCTGGGCGCGCTGGATGCGGCTGCGGCCACGGGCGTGCGTTACATCCACACCACCCGTACGCCCGCAACGGAAGCCTTTGGCCCCTATATCCGCGACCTTGCTGCAAAGGGCATGCTGCGCGCCGACCTGTTCTACAGCCGCGCAACACCGCTGCCGGCGCAGGACGTCACGGGCGTCACCACCCGTGCAGGCCGCATGACACAACCATGGCTTGCGCAGGAAATCGACCGGGCCGCAACCTATTATATCTGCGGTCCCGACGGCTTCATGCGTGATACCATCGCCACGCTGAAGGCAGGTGGCGTGCCCGAAAGTCAGATCCGTTTCGAATTCTTCGGTTCGGCGGCGGATGCGGCATTGGTGGGGTAAGCATGGCGCACACCATCCATGTCAGGCGGGTTTACGACCCGCCACGACCCGATGACGGCCACCGCGTGCTGGTGGACCGGCTGTGGCCCCGCGGGGTCAGCAGACAGCGCGCCGACCTGACGCTGTGGCTGAAGGACATTGCCCCCAGTACTGCCCTGCGACAATGGTTCGGCCATGACCCGTCCCGGTGGGACGGGTTCCAGGAACGCTATATCGCGGAACTGCGGGCCAATCCCCAACCGGTGCAGCAGTTGCTGGACATGGCGCGCGCTGGCCCCCTGACCCTGCTGTATGGTGCGCATGACACGCAGCATAACGAGGCGGTTGTGCTGGCCGCCTGCCTGCATCGCCTGCTTGACCACGCAGCCTGAACGATCCCGCCATGTCCCGTTTCCCCATGACAGAAGGCCTGTCTCCCGACCCGACCGGTCGCGGGGATATGCCTTTTTTTTCGTGTGCATATGCCCTGCCGTCACGTGATGGCAGGGGAACCAAAGCCGTGGACGCCCCTTAGCAGAACATTGGCATGCCCTGACCGGCACATCATTCCTGTTCCACTGGTCGTCCATCACGACGGTCCTGTCGGGCGGGGCCGCCTGCCAAATGGAAGGACCGCGTATCATGATTACCGTGCATCATCTGGACAATTCACGTTCACAACGGATCCTGTGGCTGCTGGAGGAACTGGAAATCCCCTACGAGATCCGGTTTTACAAACGCGACCCCAAGACCATGATGGCCCCCAAATCCCTGCGCACCATCCACCCGCTGGGCAAGGCCCCGGTCATAACGGATACGGATGGCAACGTAACCCTGGCGGAAAGCGGGGCGATCATCGAATACATCATTGATAAATACGGTAATGGCCGACTGGCGCCCGCGCGGGACACGCCGGAATACACCCGCTTCATATACTGGCTGCATTATGCGGAAGGCTCCGCCATGCCGCCGCTGCTGCTCAAGCTGATATTCGCGCTGCTGCCCAGGCGCGCGCCCATGCCGCTGCGTCCCTTCGCTTTCCTGATCGCCTGCGGGGCGCAGTCACGGTTCATCAATCCGCAGGTCAAGCTGCACATGGATTACTGGGAACGCAGCTTGTCTGAAAATGAATGGTTTGTGGGCAATGACCTTACCGCAGCCGACATCCAGATGAGCTTCCCGCTTGAGACCGCCGCCGCACGCGCCGGGGCCACCGATAACCGGCCCCATGTGGGGTCATTCCTGCGCCGCATCCATGACCGTCCCGCCTACCAGCGCGCCGTGCTGCGGGGCGGGAAATATGCCTATGCCAATGCCGGGAGCAGTCCCGCGTCCTGACATGCCCAAGGCGGCATGATACGAATTGGTGCAGGGACTGTCTGAAACAGACAGATCATGGCAGCAGCTGAGATCAAAAGCGGCTTTTGGTGAAACTTTTTGGAAAAAAGCTTCAGGGAACGCCGCCTTTTTGAAAAAAGGCGGTGCCCGGAAACTTTTATTATTTTATCAATGATTTGTTTCAAAACGGTCTTTCAGTGCCGGTTGGGCCATGGTTTACGCTCCGTGCGCGTTCGTATTAAGTGCGCGGGCATTCCATCCGCCTGAGGTTCCATGATTCGCCTAGACAACATCACCAAGCATAATGGCCAGCGTCTGGTCTTCATCGAAGCCTCGGCCGCCCTGCAGAAGGGGGAGAAGATCGGTCTGGTCGGCCCCAACGGGGCGGGCAAGACCACCCTGTTCCGCATGATTACGGGACAGGACGAGCCTGATGAGGGCAATATCCTGATCGATCGCGGGGCCACCATCGGTTTTTTCAGTCAGGACGTGGGCGAAATGGCCGGACGCAGCGCGGTGGCCGAAGTCATGGATGGCGCGGGCGCGGTGTCCGAAATCGCGGCCGAACTGTCGGCGCTGGAAGCCGCCATGGCCGATCCCGAACAGATGGACCAGCTTGACAGCATCCTTGAACGCTTTGGCGAGGTGCAGGCCCGTTTTGAAGAACTGGGCGGTTACGCGCTGGACAGCAAGGCGCGCGAGGTGCTGCACGGCCTTGGTTTCAGTCAGGAGATGATGGATGGTGACGTGGGGCGGCTTTCGGGCGGGTGGAAAATGCGCGTGGCCCTTGCGCGCATCCTGCTCATGCGCCCCGATGTCATGCTGCTGGATGAACCGAGCAACCATCTCGACCTTGAAAGCCTGATCTGGCTGGAACAGTTTCTGGCGGGCTATGATGGCGCACTGCTCATGACATCGCATGACCGGGCTTTCATGAACCGCGTCATCAACAAGGTGATCGAGATTGATGGCGGCAGCCTGACCAGCTTTTCCGGTGATTACGAATTTTATGAACAGCAGCGCGCCCAGAACGAAAAGCAGCAGCAGGCCCAGTTCGACCGCCAGCAGGCGGCGCTGGCCAAGGAAATCAGTTTCATCGAACGCTTCAAGGCCCGCGCCTCCCACGCGGCACAGGTTCAGAGCCGTGTAAAGAAACTGGAAAAGATTGACCGCGTCGAACCACCCAAGCGGCGGCAGGCGCTAAGTTTCGATTTTCCGCCCGCACCCCGGTCGGGCGAGGACGTGGTCAAGCTGCGTGGCGTGGACAAGCAGTATGGCGAACGCGTCATCTACCACGACCTTGACCTGCTGGTGCGGCGCAAGGAGCGGTGCTGCATCCTTGGCGTCAACGGCGCGGGCAAGTCCACGCTGCTCAAGCTGGTGACGGGCACGACACAGCCCGATGCGGGCACGGTCACACTGGGGGGCAGCGTGAAAATGGGCTATTTCGCCCAGCACGCCATGGACCTGCTGGATGAAAGCCGCACGGTGTTCGAGACACTGGATGACGCCTTTCCACTGGCCAGTCAGGGATCACTGCGCGCCCTTGCGGGCAGCTTCGGCTTTTCTGGCGATGAGGTGGACAAAAGCTGCCGCGTGCTGTCGGGCGGGGAAAAGGCCCGGCTGGTCATGGCGCTGATGCTGTTTGACCCACCCAATTTCCTGGTGCTGGATGAACCGACCAACCATCTGGACATCGCAACCAAGGAAATGCTCATCAACGCGCTGGCCCAGTACGAGGGTACGATGCTGTTCGTATCGCATGACCGGCATTTCCTGTCCGCGCTGTCCAACCGGGTACTGGAACTGACACCGGACGGTATCCACCAGTATGATGGCGGTTACAGCGAATATGTCGCCCGCACCGGACAGGAAGCGCCGGGACTGCATGCCTGATCGCGGGCACGTCACTTGAAAATACCATAGGGGGGTATAAATCAGGGTTAATACGCGAAGGAGTGCCGCCATGTCCCAGACCCTGAGTTTCCCCGTGGGCGGCATGTCATGCGCCGCATGCGCCGCGCGTATTGAAAAGATCCTGAACCGTCAGGACGGCGTGCACGCCAGCGTCAATTTTGCCACCGGGCGCGTGCAGGTGGTGCTGGACACGCCTGCCGCCACGATCAGTGCGGTTGTCGCGGCCATACGCAAGGCCGGTTTTACGGTGGATGAAAGCAGCATCGACCTATTGATCACCGGCATGTCCTGCGCGGCGTGTGCCGCGCGGATTGAAAAGATCCTCAACCGCCTGCCCCTGACACAGGCCAGCGTGAACCTGGCCACCGAACGGGCGCATATCGTATTCGTGCCCGGTCTTGCGGATGCCGACGCCTTCATCGCCCGCATTGAAAAAGCCGGTTTTGGCGCAGCATTGGTCAATGACAGCGCGCCGGATGACACGCATGCCCGCCGCCTTGCCGCATGGCGTGCGGAACGCGCCCATTTCGTGCTGCTGCTGATCCTGTCGCTGCCATTTTTTGTGCAGATGGTGCTGATGCCATTTGGCGCCATGTACATGATGCCCGGCTGGCTGCAGCTTGTACTGGCGGGGGTGGTGCAATTCTATGGCGCACGCCATCTGTACCAGCGCGCATGGAATGCCGTGCGGGGGGGTGGCGCGAATATGGACGTGCTGGTGGTGATGGGGACCAGCATTGCGTATTTTTTCAGCGCCACTGCCGTAATCGCCCACCTGCACCAGCCTTTGTATTTCGAGGCCAGTGTCGCGATCATCACCCTGATCTCACTCGGCAGGCTTATGGAAGCGCGCGCACGTGACCGGACCAGTGCCGGGCTGGAAAGCCTGCTGAAGCTGCAGCCGCGGCTTGCGCATGTTCTGGTCAATGGCGCGATGGTGGACCGCCCCGTGGCGGATATGCGTGTGGACGACATATTCGTGGTGCGCCCCGGTGAAAGCATTCCGGTTGACGGGCAGGTGCGTGAAGGCACATCCGAAGTCAACGAAGCCATGCTGACGGGTGAAAGCCTGCCGGTGCTGAAGCAGGCGGGCGCACGGGTCTTTGGTGGCACCATCAATACCAATGGCGTGCTGCGGGCGACTGCCACCGGCGTGGGGCATGACACCGCGCTGGCGCATATCGTGAAAATGGTGGAACAGGCGCAGGGGTCAAAAGCGCACGTGCAGCGACTGGTGGACCGGATATCGAATATCTTCGTGCCCACGGTCATTGCCATTGCACTGGTTACGTTCGTGATCGGCTGGCTGGTGACGGGCAATGCGACATGGAGCCTGGTTTCCGCCGTGTCGGTGCTGGTCATCGCCTGCCCGTGCTCGCTGGGGCTTGCAACGCCTACGGCCATCATGGTGGGGACGGGACTGGGTGCGCGCTGTGGCATCCTGTTCCGCAATGCGGATGCGCTGGAACGCGCGCAGAAGCTGACCACCATCATCATGGACAAGACCGGCACCCTGACCGAAGGCCGGCCCACCGTCAGTGACGTGGTGCCCGCGCCGGGGGTGGATGCCAGCAGGCTGCTTGCGGTCGCCTGCGCACTGGAACAGGATTCCGAACATCCGCTGGCCCGCGCCATTGTCGATCACGCCACGGCGGCGGGCCTGTCACCACTGCCGGCAGGCGATTTCCGCGCCGTGCCCGGCATGGGGGTAACGGCCATGGTTGACGGTGCACCGGCATGCCTTGGTTCCCCCCGTTTCGTGGCGGATCATGGCGTCGCATCTGATGACACCATGACCGCCCGGCTGGAACAGGAAGGCAAAACCGTCATCGCCGTCGCGGCCAATGGACAGTCGATTGGCCATATTGCCCTGATGGATCGTCTGCGCCCCGACGCCATACGCACCGTAAGTGCGCTGAAGGCCGCTGGCATCCGGGTCATGATGCTGACGGGCGACAACCCGCGCAGTGCGGCCATGGTCGCGAAACAGGCGGGCGTGGATGATTTCATGGCCGGTGTCCTGCCGGGTGACAAGGCACAGGCGGTCACGGCCTGCCACGATCAGGGCGGCGTGGTCGGCATGGTGGGGGACGGGATCAATGATGCCCCGGCGCTGGCCGCCGCCGATGTCGGTTTCGCCATTGGCGCGGGGGCGGCCATTGCGCTGGACACGGCCGATATCGTGTTGATGAAAAGTGAGCTGACCAGCGTGCTGGACGCCATTTCCCTGTCGCGCGCCACGCTGTCCAAGATCCGTCAGAACCTGTTTTTCGCCTTCATCTACAATATTCTTGGCCTGCCGCTGGCGGCGTTCGGGCTGCTCAACCCGATCGTGGCGGGGGCCGCCATGGCCATGAGTTCGGTATCGGTCGTCAGCAATTCCCTGCTGCTCAATCGCTGGAAGCCGGGTGGGCGGATATGACGCACTCCCACAGCGTAGGCACATGGAATGGCTTGTGATAGCCATATAAACGCGACAGGACAAAACACAGCGAAGGCACGTATGGCAAGGCACGACGAACGGATGACACAACCGGCAGGCTGCGCGCATTGCGCCCCATCCACTGACAAAAAAGTGGAACAGCCGCACAAGAAGGCCCTGGTCAACCGTGTCCGCCGGATTGAGGGACAGGTGGGTGGCGTGCTGAACATGATCGAGGATGACCGGTACTGTGTCGATATCCTGACCCAGATTTCAGCGGTGAAATCGGCACTGGATGGTGTCGCCATCCAGATCCTGTCCACCCATGCCAAGGGCTGCGTGCGCCAGTCGGTGATGGATGATGGCGGGGACGAGGCAATCGAGGAAATGCTGGGCATCGTGCGCAAGCTGATCCGCTGATAAAAAACCGACAAATGAAAATCAAAGTTTTTGGACACCGCCTTTTTCAACAAGGCGGCGTTCTTTGAAGCTTTTTTCAAAAAGCTTCACCAAAAGCTTCTTTGTATTTCGCACCATGTCGCAAGGGCGGCTTTGTGGGATACGCCCTGCGCCTGCATGCGCAAAACAGGCATCTGTCCCGTAACACCTGCGCCAATACGTGGAAAAACACTTTCCTTTATGCCCCCCATGGGTATTATGCAGACACGTTCTGTTATGCGACTTGCCTGTGCTTGGGAGCCCTGAATGATCAGGACACATGGCCGGATATGGATTGGCCTGCTGGCCTGGCTGCTGATGCAGACCGGGCTGCTGGTCGCATCCTTTCCCGCTACCGCACAGGCGCACGACGCGATGGTGCCCTGCACCAACGCCACCGCCCCCCATTGCATGACACCGGCACAACTGACCCGGATGGCGCACATGCACCATAAGGAAGGTCAGTGTTGCCACGTCCATGTCAGTTCAACCGACATGCCTGCCCCCCTGTCCGCCCTGCTGCCCCCGCAGCCGGGGGCCGGCACACAGTCCTATTCGCCACCGCCGCAGGCCCGCCTGGCGGGCGGTGACTGGCTGCGCCCCATGCGCCCCCCCAAATCCCGGAACATGCACGCGCCATCAGGCGTATGATGTACCCGCCATCCCATCGGGATGGTGGGATGTGACTGCCCTGTTTCCGGAATTTTTCCCATGTTCAATGCCTCTCGCACGCGGGACGGCCTGACACGTCGCCGTTTCGTCACGGGTATGGGGGCGGGTGGGCTGCTTGCCGCCCTGCCCGCTTCCGCCACCCCCGTCACACCGGGCATGGTCCCTGCCGCATCCAGTGCGACATGGAACCTGCGCGTCGGCCGCAGGCGTATCGAAATCGACCGCAAGGTCCTGCACGCCCCCTGTATCGGGGGGGATGTACCCGGCCCCATCCTGCGCTGGCGGGAGGGAGACAATGTAACCCTGAACGTCACCAATACGCTGCGGGATGAGGATACCTCCATCCACTGGCATGGCATCCGCCTGCCTGCCAGCATGGATGGCGTGCCGGGACTGAGCTTTACCGGCATCCCGCCCGGTGAGACCTTTACCTACCGCTTTCCCGTCCGGCAGAGCGGAACCTACTGGTACCACAGCCATTCAGGCATGCAGGAAGCACAGGGGCTGTACGGCGCCATCGTCATCGACCCGCGCCGTCCCGATCCGAATGCATGCGCGCGGGATTATGTCATCGTGCTGTCCGAATGGACCGACGTGTCACCCATGGACATGATCAGCAACCTCAAGATGCAGGATGATTACTACGTCTTCCGCCAGCGCACGCTGGCGTCCCTGCCGCGTGAGGCCCGTGCGGGGGGTGGGGTCGGTGCGGCGCTGAAGGACCGGCTGCAATGGTCGCGCATGCGCATGGCCGCAACGGATATTTCCGATGTCACGGGCATTATCTACACCTACCTGTTGAATGGCCACGCACCCGACATGAACTGGAGCGGCCTGTTCCGCCCAGGAGAGCGGGTGCGGCTGCGCTTTGTCAACGCTGCCTCCATGACGTTTTTCGACATCCGCATACCCGGTCTGGAAATGCTGGTGGTGCAGGCGGATGGCAATGATGTCGAACCCGTGCCGGTAGATGAATTCCGGATCGGCGTGGCCGAAACCTATGACGTGATCGTCCGCCCGCGCGACAGCCGGGCCTATACGATCTTTGCCCAGAGCGAGGACCGCACCGGTTATGCCCGTGGCACGCTAGCCCCGCAGCCCGGCATGGCCGGTCCCATTCCCCCCATGGACCCGCGTCCGGTACGCACCATGATCGACATGGGAATGGGCGACATGAAAACGGGCGAAGACATGAAGGGCATGAACATGTCCGGCATGACGAAAAAAAACGCCCCAATGGACGGCATGGACATGCCCGACATGGACCATGGGGACATGGGACATATGGACATGGACCACATGGACCACATGGACCACATGGACCACATGGACCACATGGACCACATGGACCACATGGACCATGCCATGCCCGCCGCGCCGGTCATGGAAGTGGATGATCCGGGTCCGCCCCCCATCAATGTCGAAAACCAGAATGTCGCGAAAATGCCGGTGGACCGTCTGGGCAGCCCCGGTGACGGGCTGGAACATAATGGCCGCCGCGTGCTGAATTACCGGCAGCTACGCGCCACCCGTCCCGGCATCGACCCCCGCCCGCCATCGCGTGAGATCATCCTGCACCTGACCGGCAACATGGAACGCTACATATGGGGGTTCAATGGCCGGAAGTTCTCTGAATCCGGTCCGATCCGCCTGAAGCTGGGCGAACGGGTGCGCTTTACGCTCATAAACGACACGATGATGGAACATCCCGTTCACCTGCATGGCATGTGGAGCGAACTGGAAAACGGTCAGGGTGACTACCGCCCGTACAAACACACCATCATCTCTCAACCGGGATCCCGGTTGAGCTACCTTGTCACGGTCGATGCGCCGGGCATGTGGGCCTATCACTGTCATCTGATGCTGCATATGGAACTGGGCATGTTCCGCACGGTGATCGTGGCATGAGGGGCGCGCTTCTGCTGGCGGCCCCTATCGTGGTCGCCATGACCGTGCCTGCGCTGGCGCAGGTTCCTTCCACCACTACACCCGCGGCAACGCAGGCGACAAAACCGACCTACCATGCGGCTGATGCCCCATCGTCAACACCGGTCGTGTATCTGGGCAACATGAAGCCGGTCATGGATCATGCCAGCTATTTCCATGGCATTCTGGATGAATTCGAGGGGCGTTACGCCCCCGGTGGTTCGGATTTCCGCTGGGATGGTGAGGCATGGTACGGCACGGATTATAACCGGGTCTGGCTCAAGACCGAGGGCACGCTGGAGCATGGACGCTTGCATGACGGGGACCATGAACTGTTGTACAGCCGCGCGATCTCACCTTATTTCAATGTACAGGGCGGCGTGCGCGCGGATATTGACGACGGGCCGACACGCACATGGGGGGCGCTGGGGGTACAGGGACTGGCGCTGTATGAATTCGAATTCCAGGCCACTGCCTATGTCAGCGACCGCGGGCGGTTCGCCACCCGTATCGAAGGGTCTTATGACTTCCTGCTGACCAACCGGCTGATCCTGCAGCCGCAGGCGGAATTCAACCTTTATACCAAATCCGATCCAGCACGACAGGTTGGCGCGGGCCTGTCGGATATCGATGCGGGACTACGCCTGCGGTATGAGGTATGGCGTAAATTCGCGCCATATGTCGCGGTATCCTATGCCGGATATCTGACACAGGCCCGCCGGATCGTGCATGACCAGCGCGGGGAGACAGGGGCGTTACGCTTTACCTTTGGCATTCGAAGCTGGTTCTGATTCATGACAGGATCCACCCAACGTGACAAAGGCAATTGTCGCGGCGTATGCCGGACCCTATATCCTGACTCACGGATGCATACCGTAATGGCGGAAACCCATGCCTTCCGTCGTATATCGGAATGCAGCCATGGACCCTTCGTGGTCGTGCAAAACCGTACCCATGATTTTTTCCTGATGGAGGATTGGGAAAATGCCTATCTGTAAATCTGCCAGAACAGGCGCGTTCTGCGCGCTGACGGCCATGCTGATTGGTGGCGGCCTTGTTACACGCCCGGCACAGGCCCAGACGCTTACGGTCATTGATGCCAGCGGGCACAAGGTGGGCGTGATCGTACCCCGACAGGTGGAGGCCCCACCCATGTTTGATGCGATCGACCAGATGATGGACCGCGAATTTGCCGAAATGGAAGCACGGCAGCAGCGGATGATGCGACTGATTGACCAGACCATGCCCAACCCGGCAGCCGCCCTGCCCACCCCTGCCCTTGATACCCGTGACGATCACGGACAGGCCAGCGTGTACCAGAGCGTCACGACCATATCATGGGGCAGCAACGGCACCCCATGCAGTCAGACCGTGACCAGCACCAGCAATGGCCATGCCGCCCCCGTCGTTCAGGTCGCGACCCGTGGCGATGCCGCCTGTGCTGCAAAAATGGCCCCGGCCACCAACCGACAGGCCCCAGCCACACGGACACAGGACCTGACCCCGGCCGTGGATACAGCCCCGGTCCCCGCACAGCGGGCCATGGCGCATCCTTTCTGAGGGTACCTGTATCCCATCCCCCGCCCGTGCCCTACCGGCATGGGCGGATCGGGGGATTTATTTGCCCGGACAACCAACCGATAAAAATAAAAGTTTTGGGTGAAGCTTTTTTTCAAACACTTCAGGAAACGCAGCCTTATTGAAGAAAGGCAGCATTCAAGAACTTTTATTACTTTTTATCACCGAATTGTTTTCAGAACGGCTTCCAAAAACCATGCAGGGATACGATCATCCAGCGCATGGTTTTCGGGCGCAGCGGATATGGACGCATCCTGTCCGTCGTCCATACCCGTATCATGGGCGCATTTATTTACTGAAAAGATGGCCGATGCGATCCCATACATACTTCGCCATTATTTCATGCCCGGCCTGATTGGGATGCGTCGTATCGGGATCCCATGTTTCATGGTCAAGCACGTTGGCAAGGGGCTGCCCGGCGGCAAAAGGGTCGATGGTGATGTCAGCGCCGATGGCACCCTTCGTTATGGCATCATGAACGGCAGCACGGGGGGAACCTCCGGTCTGGGCCTCGTCAATGATGGCGACGGTATAACCCGCCGCCTTCAGGCGACTGACAATCTGCGTCAGGTTATGCACCGTGTCGGCAGCGGGAATATGGTAGGCAGGCAGGTGATCATTATAGCCGCCAAAGACAACGGCCACCTTGCGCGCGGCGCCCCGGGCCACGGTCTCGGCAGCGGGCAGCATGTCGAGCATCTGCCGCGTCGTCGCCCCTGATACCGCGAAATCATAACTCTGGTAACGCGCGAAGCGCTGCATGAGATACGGCCAGTTACGGCCATCATGCACGCGAAAACCTTCGGTGCGGCTGTCACCGATGGCGACAAAAACGTCACGCAACTGCGGCATGTAATCCCCTACTGCTGCAGCAGACGCGGCAAAGGCCTGTGTCTCCCCCGCCGCCGGGGCGTGGTCGGCTATGACAATCCCGGTCCATTGCCCTGTATTGCGCCCCTGCACGAACCATGATCCGCCATCGGCATTGTAGCCGATATACCCGCCCGACAGCGTACCGCCGGGCAGCATGCCCGGCAGGGTGACGTGCGCATTGCCCGCCTGCAGCGTGTAGCCACCAGGACCTGCGGCCACGCCAGACGCCGCGGGCGAACTGGTAATGACCATGTCCGTGCGCAGGTCGGGGCTGCGCGTGTCGGCAACATGGACAAACCCGTCAAGGGTATAGCTGCCCATGAAGGCCTTGAATTCTTTCCCGCTGCCCGCCTGCCCCAGCAGGACCGGCACGGGCACGGCCGCATTACCCGAATTGGACGAGGCATAGGTCCCCGTGGTCCCGAAGAAGAAGCCATCGGCCGCAACCTTCAGCCCGTCTGGCAGCACGAAGCCGCCAGAACCGTTTTCCTCACCCCATGACAGGGTATCGATCCCCCCGACCCTGACCGCGCCGATATGGACGGCATGGCGGTCTGGCGTTGCCGTAATGTGGTTGCCATGCCCGGACTGGTCATAAACCCGCACCACATTGGCGAACGTGCCGGGATCGCGGGCGGATAGCGCGCGTTGCAGGGCTGCGGTATCCAGTCGGCCATCGCCACCAATGGCCAGCGTGATGGTCACCATCCGGCCTGCCGACATCGTCTCGATATCAAGGGCAGGCCCGGTATAGCCACTGACCAGCCGCATCGGCCCACCGGCAAAGACGGTGTGGGAACCGAATGTATCGCCCGGCAGGCGGACCGCAACATTTTCCCACCGGGCATCACCCGGCGCTACCGACACCGCGCGCCATACCCGGCCTGATGCCTGCCACAGGTCCCCTGCGGCATAGCCCCGGCGGCTGTCATCATCACGTCGGGGCGCGCGATCCAGCCCGGTGCCCGCATGGTCGGCTGCGGGGATACACACCGTATCTCCACCCGCCAGCCCACATCCCGCCGCCTGCGCCTGTGCCAGAAGCGATGGCGCGGCAATGGCCGCAAGGAGGGCTGCAACCTGTCTGCGCGTTTTCATCTCATACTGTTCCCGAAAGGTGATGGGACCGTACAGGTGCCCGGCATTGAAGGATAATGGCGTTACTGGCCATCAAGGGTGTAGTGCGCCATCCACATGCCGCTGGTCTCCGACCAGCTGCCCGCGCGGCTGTAACCGCCTTCCAGCCCCACGCGCAGCCGGTGGTCCACCTGATAGACAAGCCGCCCGCGCACGTTGCCCGCAAGGCCGCTTGCCCCCCCGTCACCATAATAGCTTGGCGGATTTTCATCGCCCTTTGCCTGCAACGCATTGCTGGTCGGGAAATAGGGCGCACTATCGCTGTGATAATACTGGTATCCCGCTTCCCCACGCAGGAACCACGTCCAGCGCCTGTCATGTCCCGACCATTCGACCGGCACCATGGCACCGTAATACTGCTGGGGCGAGAAGTATCCACCCTGCCCCCAGGTAAAGAAGTAGGCATTGCGCTTATACCCGAAATACATAAGGTCAAGGCCGACACGCAGCCACTGCCGGTCATGCCACTGCCATACGGTGGCGCTGCCGCCCGCACCGGCCTCGGTCTCGGTATTGCCAATGACGTTGGTCCCGCTGAGATAGGCGAAACCGCCGCCTGCATACGCATTCCACCCCGGCGCGGACCATTCCAGCGCGCCATGGCCGAACAGGCGCGTCACCCCGCCCCACAGCTTGCCCGTGCCCGGATCGCGTTCCCCCGCATAGGACAGTTCACTATCCGTCACCATGCGCCGTCCGCCACTTATGCGCAGGCCAAGGTTACGGGTCAGCCGCGGGGCGAATTCCAGCCCGCCCACCACATTGGTGATGGGGAAGCCAAGCGGGGAAGACCCCACATCGGCCGAGAACCAGTGGTTGACGTAGTTCAGGCTCAGCCCCACGCCCTGCGTGTAGTAATGATGATAGCCCCACGGCTGCGCGCCATTGACCGCGACCGTCCCGAACTGGTGGGCGGAATAGGCGTTATTCAGCGGATCCCCCGTGAACAGCAGTGTTGGCGTCACGGAAAAGGACAGCCGGTGTTCCCATGATTCAAACGGCAGGGTGGCGGTGATGGGAATGGCGAATTCCGTCAGCTGTCCCAGCCCCGCAACCCCCGTACGGCTGCGCACGAAGGTATTGGCGTCGAACTGCGGCGAAATGGAATCACGCAGGTAGACGATCTGCCGGTCCATCGCCTCGGGGCTGTCATCCTCGGGGATGTAATGGTAGCTCGCCGGCAGGGTCGCGCCATGCAGGTCAAGGTATTCGCTGTCGATATACGGCCAGCGGTAATCGGGCAGGAAGCTTTCATGCCCGCCGCATTCGCCTTCCCCATCAAGGCTGCACTGGGCATGCCGGGCATGTTCCACATCCACCAGCTGCGCGCGCGAATTGCCCTCGATCCGTTCAATGTCGGAACGCACTTCCCAACTCATCGGACCATCGGGGTCTTCATGGGCCAGTTGTGTGGCATAGCCCTTTGCCTGCGCCAGCTGGTGGGCGCCACCGGCGTCACGCGCGGCGGCGGCCAGCGCATAAATATTGTTGGGCTTCAGCCGCAATGCAATCTCGTCCTCCTCCAGCGCACGCGCAGCCATGTTCCGGGTCTGGTACACACGCCCCATGGCCAGATGGGCCTCGGCGGAATCCGGGTGGCCGCGCAGCACGGGAGCCAGCACCTGTGCCGCCTGCGCTGTCTGACCATAACGGTCGAAATTATCAGCGGTCATGACCGCAAGGCCAATGGCGATCTGGTCGCGCGCACGCATCTGCTCGAACGTGATATCGGCGGGATGCGCCTTTGCCATTTTGTCAAAGGCATCAAGGCAACGCGTCGTGTCAAAGGACGAACGCATGCGCAGGTACATCCCCGCATAGGCCAGCATCTGGGCGGCATGCGGCGGCTGAGTCAGGCTTTCCTCACGCGCCAGCGCCTGGGCCGCATCCTGTGGCGCATGCCGCGCCAGCAGGGCGGCGGCAATGCGCATGCCGCGCTCACCCGTCGGGTCAGGCCGGTCAGCCAGCGCCACAAGGGCGGCATTGTCCGCGGCAGGCGGATGGTTGAGTTCGGCTATGCGCCGGTCCAGCGCCAGCAGTTCGGCCACGCTGTCCATGCCCGGCGTGCGGCCGGTTCTGGGCAGGCGTTCCAGCAGCGCGCTGGCGGCCACCATGTCATGGCGGCCCATGGCATAGATGATACCTGCCTGCAGCGCCTCGGCCGACGCGTTGCGCGGCGTGGTCATGTCATCCATCAGGGCCTGTGCCGCCACATGGTCACCCGTGTCGTCAAGCGCATGCGCCAGCTTGAGCCGTACCCACGGGTCACCGGGTTCGAGTGCGTGCGCGCGACGCAGCAGGGCGATGCGGCTGTCACTGTCAGTTGCCCGGTCAGCCTGTGCGGACAGCGCGGCAACCGCCAGCCGCAGCGCCAGCACCGGATTCAGCGGGTCAAGGCGGGCAATGATCGCATCCACTTCCGTGCCGTCACCCGTCTGCACTTCCAGCATGCCAAGGTTGAACAGCGCCTCGGCATTGCGTGGCGCGCGGCTTACGACCTCGCGGTACAGCCGTTCGGCCTCGGCCATGTTCCCCTGCCTGCGCTCAAGCAGCGCCTGCAGCGACAGCACCGTCAGCGTATTGCCCGGCCGGCGGCCCAGGGTCGCAAGGTCGGTGCGCGCCGCGTCATAATCCCCGGTATTGATGGCATGCACGATGCGCGCCACCAGCGGATCCATGCCCGTGCCGCCAGATTCCAGCGCCTTCAGCGCCGCGCGCCAGTGCGGGGCGGTTTCGGGGTCGGCCTGGATGGCCTGCATGAAATACTGCCGCGCCAGCACCTGTTGCTGGCGGGCCTGCGCCACCAGCCCCAGCCCACCCAGCGCATCGGGATCATGCGGGTTGAGGACCACGGCATGATGGAATGCCGCTGCCGCCGCATCAAGGTTGTGGCGCGCCAGCAACGCGTAACCCTGCTGGTGGAAGTTCGCGGCATCAACGGCGTCCTGCGTTTCCTGCGCCTTTTTCAGGCGCACGGTGAACTCCGTATCATCGGGATGCAGGCCCAGCCATTCATTATAAAGCGGAATGCTCTGCCCGGTCACCGGTTCCCACAGCAACGCATCACGCCATGCCGCGACCGCGTCATTGCGGATCTGGGCCGATACGTTGGATTTCGCAAGCATGCGCAGCCCGTTCAGACCTTCCTCCCGCGAAGTGACACGGTAGGTCAGGATACGGTCAAGGCACAGCCGTGCATCAATATCGCGCGGATTACGCGCCACCCATGCCGTAAGCTTGGTGCGGGCTTCCTGATAACCAAGGATGGTCGCCCCCAGCACGCGGTAATATTCCAGCGCAAGGTCGGGTGGCGGGTCGCCATTCTTGAACAGCGCCTTGTACTTGAACATCGCGGGCATCATCTTGCCCGATGCCGCCAGTGCGCGCGCTTCGGCCAGGGCCTTCGGGTCCACCGGTCCGGCCTGGATCTGCGCCTTCAGGTCGGCCACCAGGCCGGGCGCATCGCCCTTGCGCTGCAGGCGTTCCAGCGTGCGCGTGGCCTGGGCGGTGCTGCCCTCGGCCATCTGCAGCCGTCCCTGCAGGAACAGGGCTTCATTATTGTCCGGTTCAATGGACAGCGAGCGCTGGATCGTCTCATGCGCCTTGGACAGATTGTGCTGGCCCAGCCAGTAATACCCCTGGTTGAGCAGCAGTTCGAGCACCGCCGCCGCATGCGCAAGATGCGCGCTGTTCGCCACTACAGCGGATGTGGCCTGCGGGCTGGAAGCGGTGACAGGCTGCTGTGTGGGCGCAATCGCGGTCGTGTCCGCCGGATCTGCCGCCGGGGCGGCTACCGGTGCGGTGCTACCGCCCGCCACCGCCATACCCTGCGCTGCGGCATGGCCACCTGACAGGATAAGGCCCGCCATCACGGCGCAGGCCATGCGCAGGCCGCTTTCACGTAAGCATAGATGGCCCAGCATGTCACCGCGCACCATTACCCACGCAGCGGGCGCACGACGCCACGCCACGCCATCACGCAGATTACGCCCACGTGGTCGTGTCAGGTCATGATTAATGGACACGAGACACATAGGAAATATAGGCGAGAATTGCCGCAAGCAGCAGGCAGCCACCCACCAGCAGGCCTGCGCCACGGTTGCGCGCGGCGATGCTGGCGCGGTCCTCATAATCAAGACCGGTCCGCTCGACAAAGACGTAGCTTAGCAGGCTGACCACCATGACCAGCGCCAGCACGCCCGCCATCATGGCCCCATGTACCTGGAAGA
Source organism: Komagataeibacter sp. FXV3 (assembly GCF_015155755.1). GTDB lineage: Bacteria > Pseudomonadota > Alphaproteobacteria > Acetobacterales > Acetobacteraceae > Komagataeibacter. Next base: position 29,620 of record NZ_VWPI01000082.1, read on the forward strand.
ACAGCAGATAGTTCGCCACGACAATACCCGGCCAGTGCCACAGATAGACGGAATACGAAATCACCCCCAACGGTGAAAGCGGCACAAGACACCACTGCCCCACCTTCGTGTCAGGCAGCATGATGATGATCGCAACCGCGACACACGGGAACACCGTCATGTAGGACGGGCAGGCAAAACGCAGTGGATAGAACAGTCCCGATCCCACAATGACCGCAAGGGCTGCAGCATAGACAAGATTGGCAACCCCACGCGACAGCTGCGGGCGGGGAAACATCCAGATCATCGTGCCAAGCGAAAACTGCCACAGCCGGTCGAAGATGTTGTAATAGGCCTGGCTATCGCCCTTGTACCACGCCAGCGCGCAATATGCCGCCGAAGCGGTGAAAATGGCCGACAGCACCAGCCTGCGGTGGTGCGTCAGCGGCATCAGCAGCGCCATGACGAAGATGATGGCGTAGAACTGCATTTCCAGCGACAGCGACCATGTATGCAGGAACGGGTAAGCGATGGCCTGTCCCTGGAAATACCCGACATGCCCCGACGCCCAGATATTGGACAGGTACACCAGCGCATACGCGCCGTTGAGCGCGATATCGGCACGATCGCTCTGCAATACCCACCACAGCATTCCTGCCGAGACCGCCGCGATCATGCACAGCAAGGCCGGCAGCAGGCGGTACAGCCGGCGGCATACAAAGCGCACTGGCTGGAACGGGTGCTGCATGAGCGCCGAACGTCCCATGAAATAGCCCGAGATCACTACGAAAATATCGACGCCGATAAACCCGCCTTGCAACCACCCGGCATGGAACAGCACCACAAGGGCAATGGCCAGCCCACGCAGGCCGTCAATGTCGCGCCGACGGTTCTTGGGAAAGAAATCGTTTTCCAGAATGGTGCGCCAGCGACTGGGCGCGGGCTGTAGGGGGGTAAGTTGCAGCATCAATATTTTCCACGGCTTGCGCCAGTCTCGGGCAAAGCGGCGGGCGCCCGGCATCCCGGGCCGCCCACCACATCAGGATGGGCTTACTGCGCGGCCGCCGGCGGCGCGTCCTTCAGCTTCTCAAGTTCGGGTAGCGTCGCCTGCACGATCGCATCGCCCCAGACCTTGTAGCTTTCGGGAGTGGCATGAATGCCGTCGATCGTGTTCACGCTGCCCTGCTTGAGCAGTGCCGTGCCGTCAACATACGTGCACGGTGCAACCTCCCCCTTGAGGAATGTCGCCATTTCCGTCGCACGCTGGTCGGTCTTGCCGTAACGCGGGCTGAACTGGCCCCATGTCGGGCCGACCCAGATGCACGCCGTCTTGCCAATGGCGTAGGTCAGCGTCTTGACCTGTTCGTCCACCCAGTCCTTGGACACCGCGTTCTGGCCGTACGCTGCCATCGTATCGCCCAGGATCACCATGACCACGTTGGGATGCCATTTCTCGATCAGCGAGTTGATCGGCGGCGGGGAGGCAGGCTTCATGTTGGGCGCGCCGATCGGTGCGTCCCCCACGCGTTCGGCGGCGCCACAGCCATTGTTGGGGTTGGGCACGACCCAGTCGGCGGCGGTGGATGAGCACACGCCGTACGTTACAACCTTCGCCCCCTGCTTGGTGAATTCATCGGGCAGAACCGACAGAAGCGAGTCCTTGAAGGTAACATGACTGTCGCCAATGATCAGCAGGGTCAGGCCTGCAAGAAGAGCATTCATCTATTTCTTTCTCCATACCAGAATTATTTTGCCTGTATACCGGGCACACCCGCCCCTTACGGTATGCGCGGCTGGCTTCCCGCCGTCACGGTGAGAGCAGTCGACATCGCAGATGATGGGGAAGATTGTATATGACCTATCACAAATCCCCCGTCAGGTCGTCATGCTCGATCCGCTTGCGCGACCAGCCACGCAGCCATGCCCACACCCCGAGGGCCGCAAGGCCCGCGCCAGCCAGACCGGTCAGGTAAAGCACGGTGGGGTGACGGCCCAGATACCAGTCAAGGCGCATCCACAGCGGCAGCGAGCCGACGGTATAAAGCGGTGCCGTGCGGTAGCTGGTGAACTGATCGCCATTCTTGAGCACAAGGTCACCCTGCAGCGCGGGCAGGTCCGTCTTGTTGCGCAGACTGAGTACCATGTCATGAATGCGTTCGGGCGTATCACCCATGAAGGCCACGACCGAGCGCTGGCTGTCATAGGGCGACTGCGCGGCCAGCAGCACGCCCGCTTCCACGATGGGGGCATTCAGGTTGGCCGTCACCCCATCCTTCAGTCCCGTATGGTCACGGTCCTGAAACAGGTACCAGATCCCCTGCAGCCCCGTGCGCTGGCCCACCGTGATATGCTGGTCGTGGATCACGTACGGCGAGCGGGCCAGCAGCCCGGTCGCCGCACCCAGCTGCGCCGCCGTGCCAAGCACGACAATATCCCCTTTTGGCGGAGCCTGTTCCACTTCATCCGCCTTCATGATCTCCACGCCCGCCGCCGGATACCACGTCGATGCGCCAAAGAAGCCCATGAGGTCGAGGAACGCGCCGGCCGTGCCCATATCGAGATGGGTGGGCAGGACAACGGTGGTTTCCGACAGGTCGGCCATGCGCGAGAACGGGAAGGCCGCCTCGGCAAAGTAGGACAGGTTGGGCAGTTGGGCAAAATGGTGGCCGCGCCGGAAGTCCAGCGTGGAATCCGAATCCACGCTCATGCGGATATCGCCCGGCGTGCGGCGGCATGCACCACGGTCGATGGGACGGGCGTCAAAGTTGAACTGCAACTGGTTCTGCCCGAACAGAAGCCATGGCGGCAGCGCCGTGACATGACCAACCGCCCCTGCATGCTGGTTGACCAGGCGTTCGGACCATTTCTGCCACAGGCCCGGCGGGGAGAGCGTATAGCTCTGCAGGTAGTTATTGTTGACGCTGACATCGACGCGCGATGTCTCAAGGTCAACCACGGGGCCACCAGGCGCGCGGACCCACATGTTCATAAGGAACGGCCGCCCGCGCCATGTGTACAGATCAGGCGGCAGATGGAACGGCAGCGTCATGCCCGCGGGCGTGAAACCGCCGCCCTGCAGGTCCGCCGCCCCCACCAGTTCGCCAAAGCGTACGGGGCGGTCCGTCGGCACGAAGGCTGGCGCATCATAGGGATGGCGTGTCTCGAGATTGACATCACTGACCACTTTCGAGGCAACACCACCCAGCGTATCGGGCGAGAACACGACCGCGCGCGCCGCGGCTTCCACTTCCTGCGCGTTACGCCCCGTCACAACCAGCACCGTGCCCCAGCGGTCATTGGGATTGACGATTTCCGCCACCATCGGCCCGGTGGGTCGTGCGCCCGTGGCATCGACAGCCAGGTTTTCGCCCACTTCCACCGCATTGCCCGAGGCCGGGATGGTGGTGGAGACAGGGAAGGACAGCTGCCGGAAATCGGCCACCTTGCCAAACCACGACGCGATCAGCCCTGCCGCCTTGAGCGCCCCCCTGTCCCCCATTGCGGGCAGCACGACAGGCACGCGCAGCGTTGAACGCAGGTTGGGATCGAAGAAGGGGGCGGGCAGGCGCGAAAGCTTGCGTTCTGGCGCAATGCGCACCGTTGTCAGCGTAATGCGTGACATGTCGGAAATACGCGCCCACAGGATCTCGTTGAACAGGTCGTTGCAGTCACGCCGGTATTCACCGGCAAAACGGAAATTGAGCTTGTTGTCGCCCGTGAAATACAGCGGGTCTATATCGAAGGTCAGTGGCCCGAACTGTGGATGCTGCGGATCCACCTTGATGGTGCCCACATACTGTTCGTTCATCGTGACCGTCACCGCACTCGCCTCGGGCAGCAGCGAGGGCGACAGCGCGCCCGACAGCGTCAACTGCGCATGCGTGACCACCCGGTTGGCCGGCACGACCACGTCCAGGCCCTGCAGCGGGGAATACCCGCGCAGCGTCAGCGGGCCGGTCGTGGCGCCAAGGCTGCGGAACGAGATGGTGCGCGTCACCTCCGTATCGCTGATGCGCTCGGCGGCGAGGGGATCAATCGCCGGTGCCTCATCAGGGACATTACCGGTATTGCTGTCCCCGAACGGGGCTTCCGCCGTGACACCGGTCTGGTCCATGACGGGCGTCATGGCCGGGGGTGCCGCCTCCTGGGCCATGGCAACCGGCACCAGGGCCGTAAAAGCGACAAATAGCGCGGCAGATGCGGTAGCGCCATCACGAACGCTACGGGGAACAGGTTTCAGCACGAGGCTTTGTTTCTCCAGTTTTTCTTCCGCGGCGGGAAGGTCCTCCTCCCCCCCGTCCGACATGGGACGCGGCGCCTCGGGCCCGCGCCGCTTCAGCAGGCCGCCAATGCTGCGGAACACCATCGCAAGGCTGTGCAGCGGGCGGTCGGGGGCGAAATCCGCCCAGTTGGCCCAGGCGTCATTGCGACCAAAGACCATGTTGACGATCTGCTGCTCATCATGCAGGTCGCGCCGGATCCACTGCAGGCGCAGCATGCCCTGCCCCACCCCGACCACCCGCGCGGGAACGTTGACATGGATCCCATCGCGCGCATTGTCGTAATGGACCGTGACCTCGGTCCCTTCCATTTCCGCCGTGACCCATGCCCCATTCACGGCCAGACCGCCGAGCGAGATGTCATATGTATGCGCATCAAACCTGCGGCCCTGTGCATCGGTAACCGCAACGGGCAACCTGACCGTGACGCGTGGCGCACTGCGTGTCTGCCGCGTTTCCCGTCCCACCGCGATCGACGCCAGGACGATGATCATGCTTATGACCACCCACACCGTGTTCAGCACGAAGGACTGCAGCGCCAGCCGGTCATGAAACTGCCAGAAGATGCCAAATATCCCGCGCGCGAAAGCCACGAACAGCACCACGGCAAGGATGACGTTGGGATAGACCGCGTCCCAGTCGAAATAGCTGCGTGCAAGCAGCCCGCCCTTGTCCGTCACGTTAAACTTGCCCTTGTGCGGCTGCAGCAGGGTGACGATGGTGATGCGGATGAGGAACAGCGCGAGCGAGGTTTCGTAAATCTCGCTCCAGAAGGAATAGCGCCACCGTGACTCGATCCGCGACAGGGTCATGACCGAATGGAAGATGTGCGGAAGCGCATAGACACTGATGGCCAGGGGTGACGCCGCAATGATGTTCTGCCCCAGGAACAGGAAGGCCAGTGGCGACACCAGGAACGTCACCCTGGGTATGGCAAACAGGAAATGCGACATGGCCGACAGGTAGCAAAGTCGCTGTTCCCACCGCAGGCCACCGCCCAGCAGGGGATTGTCCACCCGCATGATCTGGATCATGCCGCGCGCCCAGCGTACGCGCTGGCCGATGTGCAGGATCAGCCGTTCGGTGGACAGGCCAGCCGCCAGCGGTTCGCGCAGATAGGCCGTCCCCCATCCCTTGCGCTGCATCTTCAGCGCGGTATGCGCGTCCTCGGTTACGGTTTCCGTGGCGAAGCCGCCAATGCCCATGACCGCTTCACGCCGGATGATGGCACACGAACCGCAGAAGAATGTCGCATCCCAGAAATCGTTGCCGTCCTGCACCAGCCCATAGAACATGTTGCCTTCGGGCGGCACGTGCATCCCGCTGACCAGGTTCCGCTGGAACGGGTCCGGGGCATAGAAATGGTGCGGTGTCTGCAGCAGGGCAAGATTGGGGTCGGCCATCATCCAGCCGATGGTCCGCTTGAGAAACCCGCGCGTCGGCACGTGGTCGCAGTCGAAAATCACGGCGTAGGGGCTGTGCGTTACTTTCAGCGCGTGATTGAGATTGCCGGCCTTGGCATGGTTGTTTTCGGAACGGATGATATAGCCCGCCCCCGCCGCAAGCGCGAAATCACGGAACGCCTTACGCCGTCCATCATCAAGGATGTAGACATTGAGCTTGTCCTCGGGCCAGTCGAGGTCAAGCGCGCCAAGCACCGTCGAGCGGACAAGGGAAAGCTCCTCGTTATAAGATGGAACAAACACATCCACGCTCGGCCATAGTGCCGGATCGTCGGGTAACGGGTATTCCTTGCGGCGCAATGGCCATGCCATCTGGAAATAGCTCAGGCACAGCGTCACCAGGGCATAGGTTTCCGCCAGCAGCAGCAGTACGGCCAGCCCCGTCTGCAGCCAGTTGCCGAACTGCACCGTCGTGGTCAGCCGCCATACGATGTAACGCAGCGATACCAGCAGGGACAGCATCATGAGGAAAATGGTGATACCCCGCCCCGGCCGACGGTTGAGTATCAGCAGGACGGTAACGGTACCAATGGAAATGAAGCCCTGCATTGCAGGATCAACCACCACCGATCCGACAAAAGCCATGATGACCACGCCCAGCACGACCGGTACCCAGACCGGAACACGGTCCAGTCCGGTACGTGCCAGCAGCCTGGCAATTTTACCAGTCATGAACCCCGTCCTGTATGCATCGCCTGCTACGTCACTGCCTTAATAAATAAGAATATCTGGTATTTTTCCGCCCGCAGCCATGCGGTGGCGTCAATGGACTGGTACTGGCGTCATTTTAACCGGGACATGACCAGCCGTTTATGAAAAAAATACTCTGTATTTCTGATCCAGAAGAGAATCCTGGCGACCCGACTCCCCTATCATGCAACACTACATTTACAATGCTGCCAGTTCGCTGCATGGGCTTATACCCGAACAATGCGAACGGTGTTAATTTTGCATTAACCTTCTGTCAAGAGAAAAACCAGAGATCAAAAAACATCATTTTCACCATACCCATGCACCGGACATGTCCGGACCATTGCCCTGAACATGGAAAATCTATTTATATTTTTCCTTTAAAGGGAATGCTTATCTAGATTTTTGTTTCGTTATCAGTGTTATAGGTCAGGCACCCGTTCCCATCGCGCCCATCATGACGCACCTGGGACTGCTTGACGTCCCATGGATAGGAATTTATGTGAACACCGTTCATTACCATCAACATACAATGTTTACGGATGCCAGCATGAATGCCGACCGGACAGTCCCGATGCAGCATGCCCATTTTCCCATATGGGCCTGCATGCAAAAAGAACGGTCATGAAAACCACGCCGCCTGTCATGCGCAACGGCAGTTACCACAAGGGACATGTTGCAGAGGACCTGCTGCGCACGGCCCGAAACCTGCTGGATCGGGAAACGGCGGAAAGCGTATCTGTACGGCGCCTGACGCGCGAAGTGGGCGTGACGCCCGCCAATTTCTATAATCACTTCAGCAGCATTCATGACCTGCTGTTGCAAATCGCCGCTGATTCATTCGTACAATGCACACGACAGCTACGCTATTTTCAGCGCAATACCGTAACGCGCGCGGATGCGCTAAAGGCTGCGCTGGTGGAATATGCCAGCTTTGCCCAGCGCCACCCGCAGACATTCCGGATCATGTTCGGCTTCGTGCCCAACGCCATTTCCCACAAGACCTACCATAACGCCGCGATACAGGCATTCGCGGCATTGCTGGAGCTTGTATATGGCCAGGAAATGCTCCACCTCCATGACATTGAAGGCACCCGGAAACGCGCACGTATCGGATATGGCCTGTGTGCAATGGGTCATGGACTGGCGATGATGCTATCGGATGGCCAACTGCTGTTTGGCAAGGAACCGGGTCAGGAACGCCGGAAAATGATCGAGGATATTGTCGATGCCTTCATTCACAACGAATTGCATGAAGCCCTGACCCGGCCAGCAGGGCTGACCTAAAAAATTGGCATTACGGGCCATGGCTGTAATAAATTAAGGAATGGATCAGTCAGGGGATCCAATCAGATGAAATTTTACATCCGAGATATACCTTTTTGCTGCCATATTTCTGCGGTCATAAGCCCGCTGGTTCTGTCCCGATCATGTCAACCATCAGCCGCCTGCCCCATTCATATGGATTGATTCGCCAAATCCGCCCACGCCCATAAGGATGACTTCCCATTTCGAGAGCCTACCATAAAGGAAACGTTGCCGAAGACTTGCGGATCGCCACCGTCAGGATACTGGAAACCGAACGGCTGGAAGATCTGTCGGTGCGTCGTCTTACGCGGGAAGTCAGGGTGGCGCCAGCAAACTTCTATAACCATTATGGCAGCCTGAACGATCTTCTGCTGGAAATTGCCGCGGATTATTTCGAGGTTTTCCGCGATCAGGCTGCCCATATCAGCCGCACGTCCGCAAACAGGACGGAAGCGCTGAAGCGGACCGTTTTCTACTTTGTGGACTTCGCGCGCTGCCATCCACAGCTCTATCGACTGATGTTTGGCTATATACCCGATGCCTATACCTATCCCCGGTACCGTCTGACGGCGGGCGCTGCATTCGAGGACCTTATGGAACTCATATACGGCTACAAGGTCTTTACCATCAGCGACGATTTCGGCCCCAACGACATGTCGGTACTGGGAAGCAAGGTACAGATCGGCTATGGAATGTACGCCATGCTGTGCGGCCTGTCGAACCTGTTCGTTGCCAATGCCAGCGAAGGACCATTTGCGAAAATCGGCGACCCGCGTGAAAGTATCGCCGCGTTCCTGAACGGCATTCTGGATGCTTTTATCAAGGGAGACCTGCCCAAGGTTCTGGAGGGCAAGCCCTGAAGCCGTCCGTCCCTTTCCTCCTGCGGGGATAGGTGATACTTGTCCCGTCCCGCACAAATATCATTCCTATGCAAGTTGGACCGATTGAAGGGGAAGGATTTGGCTGCCATGGTTTCAGCTCTTCCCAACGCCCCGGCTGCGCGCCCGGAACTGACACGATCACAGATGTGGCTTTTCGCCTTTCCGGCACTTCCGGGGGCTTTCATTATTCTGCCGATGAACATTTTCATACCGGCCTTCTATGCCAGTCATACGGCTGTCACCCTTGTGCAGATCGGTACGGTTACATCCTTGTGCAGGGTCATTGATGCACTGGTGGACCCGGCCATCGGTTTCATGTCCGACCGCCTTGATACCCGGTTGGGCGGCCGGGGCATATGGGGCGTGGCCAGCGCCATCATCTGCTGTATCGCCCTGTATTTCCTGTTCCAGCCATCCGCGCATGCAACAGTCCTGTATTACGGGATATGGGCCTTCGTGCTGTATCTGGGGTATTCCCTGTTTGAAATTCCCCGTAACGCATGGAGTGCGGAACTGGGGTCGCGTCCGTCCATGCGCACACGCATCAACGCGGCCATTGGCCTGTTTACCGTTGCGGGAAGCCTGATTTTCTGGCTGGTTCCCATCACGCTGTTCCGGGTCTATGGCACGACGGGTTTCACGCAGAAGACACTGTCCGTCATTGTCTGGTTATACATGGCACTTATGGTGCCTGCTGCCCTGTGCATCATGCATTCCATTCCCGGCAGCCTACCCGGACGCGCCACTGCGCCAACATGGCACGACCTTGTGCATTCCCTGAAACGGAACCGCCCCCTCACCCTTTATTTCCTCGCCATCGGTCTATGGGCCACAGGACAGGGCATATGGCTGTCCACGACATACCTGTTCCTGAATGACTACCTGCGGGTCGGCAGCGCGTTTCCGTTCGTCATGATCGTGTTTTTCGTGTCCACCATTGTCGCCATCCCGTTATGGGCACGATCGGAACGCAGGCTGGAACGCCATGACATATGGGCCATCAGTATCGTTCTGACCGCAGTAACGCGTCCGCTTGCGTTACTGCTGGCACCAGGCATGCAGAACCTGCCCATCATCCTGCTGCTGACGGCCCTGGGCGGGGCCCTGTCCGCACCCACGAATTTCGCGCCTGCCGCCATATTGGGGGATGTCGTGGATTATGATATCTGGAAAACATGGACCAACAAGTCCGGTATCATTTATGCCCTCAATACACTGGTCACCAAAGCCACGCTTGCCATAGGCGGTGGTGCGGGGTTCATCATCCTCGGCTGGGTCCATTATCATGCCGGGCAGGTTAACCATGGCCTGCCGCTGACCGGCCTGCTGTCATGCTACACAGTCGTGTGCAGCATTCCCCAACTGATCGCGACGGTTATCATTTTTCGTTTCCCCATTGGACGGCGCGCGCACACCCTGATCCGCCATCGCCTGCATGGACGCTGACATCATCCGGATGCCTGTCAAGAAATGATACCTGAATATGCCTTTCCTGGTTACAGGAAACGACAGGCCCGCAGGATACCATGGCCTGCATACATGCTTTTTCTTATTACGTTGCATTCTGTATTATGCCCCGCCAGGGCTACATCCGTGTCTTCCCACAAAAAGAACCGGAAACTTCCGGTCGCCCATCTGGAACAGGGCAGCCCACAGGCCGAACAGATGGAAGTCACCGCCCGGCGCACCACGCAGCGATTATCTGACGTAGCAGCCCCCACAACCGCCATCAGCGGCCAGACACTGCATGCTTTTGATATTCTCGACATGAAAAGCATCATGAACATGGTGCCGAATGCCGTGGTGCCGACTGATCCGCAGAATATCAATACATACATCAACATCCGTGGCATCCGGCAGGTGGACAACAACGCCGATCCCAATTTCGGCATGTACCGCAATGGCATTTACGATGGGGGCCTGCGCACCAATCTCGGTCCGCAGGTGGATGTCGCACGGGTCGAGGTCAATCCCGGCCCGCAGACGGGCCTGTACGGACGTGATGCCGTGGGCGGCGCGGTCAACGTGATATATGCGACACCGGAACAGAAAACCGGGGGATACCTGACCGGATCCTATGGCAATTATGGTCGGGGTGAATTACAGGGCGCAATCAATGTGCCGCTATCGCATCATTTTGCGCTGCGCCTGACAGGCTGGTATATCGACCAGCCACGGGGCGCGCTCTACAACGCCACATTACATGAATATGAAGACCGCTACCGCCAGCAGGGCCTGCGGCTGGGGGCAAAATGGACACCCAATGACAATCTGTCCCTGACATGGATGGCGGAATATGGTGATGTTCACGGACCGTCCCTGGCCGGTTACGCACCCGGCGGCGTCGCCAACCTGATCCAGGGTGGCGCAGCAGAGACATCAGGTACGGTGTACCGTGACACCCCCGACCGTTCCCACAACCACCAGCTCTACCTTTCACAGGATCTGACATACAGATCGCGCTGGGGCACGTTCCAGTGGCTATCCGCCTATCGGGATTATCATCTTGATTCCGTGGAAGATGGGGACCGGACGGATCTGTCGGCATCATCCTATCCCCTTACGTTACAGAATCAGTTTGTCCGCCATGAAAATACGCGTAATTATTATACCGAACTGCTGTGGTCATCGCCACGGAACCGCCGCCTGACCTTTATGGCGGGGGCATCCTATTTCCATGAATATTTCTCGTTTCAACAGATATACAATACAAAAATCGACCTGAGCCTGCTGCAGGGGACGTGGGGCAACATTGCCTGTGATGCATTACAGGGTGACCCGACCTGTTCCGCCATTCCAGGTGGCAGCTTTCCCAATACCGGCCTGCAGGCGATAAGCGAATATGCCCCGGGGCCTGGATCGGGTATCGGGACACAGTCATGGTCCGGGTTTGTTTCTTCCACATTCCATATCACCCCGTCCCTCAGCCTGACCGCGACGGCACGCTATACACGCGACCGCAAAACGCTGTCCTACAACCAGTACAATAATCCCATGAATGCCAGCGGGCGGGCCATTGCCGCCCTGTTCGGGGATGTCTACCCGGACATGTCGCTCCATGACACGGCAACCTATGGCAACTGGAGCCCCAGCGCCGAACTGAATTACCGCCCGTTCCACAACGTCAACCTTTATGCCCTGTACAGCAACGGCTTCCGCGCGGGCGGTTTCAGCACGACCACGACAACACCTTCCCTGATCCCGTATGGGGAAGAAACGGCGACCAGTTATGAACTGGGCGGGCGTACGCAATGGTTTGGCGGGCGTCTGGGCGTAAATGCCAGCCTGTTTTACATGACACAGAAACACCTGCTGCTGGATGAAGCCGATCCGCGTGCGCCGACCGCGTTCAGTTTCTATTACCTTGCCAATGTCGGCAGTGCGCGCACATATGGTGCGGAACTGTCGGCCCAGCTTATGCTGACCCGCTGGTGGTCACTTTCGGGCAATGTTGGCTGGCTGCATGCCCGCATGGCTGGCGGCCAGTCATATGGCAGTTACGTTGCCGGACAGTCCCTGCCCGATACGCGCACATGGACAACAAACATACGATCCGAAATGGCGTATCCCATCACGCCCACCTATAACCTGCTGTTCAATGCCAACTGGCATCATGAGGCAGGCGGCACGCTGGATATTACCAATGTCCCGTGGCATTCGCTTGACCGCCTGGACCTGACACTGGGCATGGCGTGGAAGAAGAACCAGCTTGTGGTCTTTGCCAACAATGCCTTCAACAACCGCGTCGTGGATTACGCACTGACCGACGGAATGGACATACTGACCGCACCCGCGACCTATGGGGTGCGCTTTACCGCAGCCTTTTAGGTCCCCATCAATGCAGTGCCCCTTTTTCCCAGAGGCTGCCTGAAAAGTCAGATCAGGAAATACCCTGCGATTATAAGAACGTTTTTGGTAAAGCTTTTTTAAAACGCTTCGAAGAACACCGCTTTTATCAACCAGTTGTATTCAAACAGCCCCTCAGTCATCGTGTGATCCGATCAGTGATCTGATCTGCTGCCTGAAATCATTCCGCATGGCGTCTTTTTCCATATCCGACAGCCATGTCGCATCAATCGTCTGCAGCGACAGGTCCGCCACCGCATGCACGTCCAGTGACAGTACACGGGCCATCGTAACGTACGCCGTCCCGATATCCGTCGCGAACATGGCAGGATCATCGGTGCAGGGAACCATGGACAGACCCGCCTGCGCCATGGCCTTCAGGGACGTCCAGCGCTGTTCCAGACGTTCAGGCACACAGGTCTGCGGGCAGACCGTAAAGGCCACGCCACGTTCTCGACAGCGACAGACCAGTTCGGGATCAGCCAGCAGGTTATAGCCATGGTCGATCCGGTCACAGCCCAGCACGTCAAGGCACGTCATGACGTTCCGGGGAGGGGCCTGTTGCAGTGTCTGGTTATCTTCACACGCATGGGCCGTGCAACGCAGTCCGGAAGCGCGCGCCAGCGCATAGGCATCACGGAACAGTTCTGGCGGCCCCTTGCATTCCGCGCAGTCCATTCCGATCCCGATGACTTCCGCGCGGGGATTGGCCACAACTTCCCTGACCATGGCCATCGCGGCATCTGGGCCGAGTTCGCGGTTGATGGCCGGGATCAGTCGCCCGACCACACCCAGTTCCGTCTGTGCCGCCCGCAGGCCATCGATCAGCCCATCCACTATTGTCGTGTACTGCACCCCATGGGGATAATGATAATCGGGGCTGAAAAAAAACTCGGCATAGCGCAGGTTGCCCTGACGGTATCCGTCCTCCATCGCTTCATAGGCTATGCGCGCGAAATCATCGCGCGTGACGATGCATTTTCCAATAATTTCAAGCCGGGACAGGAAATCATAGAAATCCATGAAACGGTAAAATGCATTCGGGTCAGTGGTGGGCAATGAGACCCCGTTCCTTGCTGCCAGGGACATGACCGTCGTGGCCCGCACCGCGCCTGCGAGATGGCAATGAAGGTCAATTTTCGGAATCCGCCGTATAATCGCATCCATATTCATACTCGATCATCCTTTTCGGGCGTTGTCATGTAACGCGCTTCCTGCGCCACAGCGGACAGAACACAACCGCACAATTGACAAGAAGCCCTATAAAACCCGGATTGATGCCCCCAACGGACAGGCCGCTGGCGAACAGGGCAATCGCGGTCATGGCCCCGCACACGACCCCGGTCCCCGCGACACGCGCTGAAACAGGCCAGTCCAGCAGGACAACAAACCACAGTGATGCAAACTGGATGCCGACATAACCGCTGATGTTCAGCGCTGTCAGCATGATGGCAGGCGCATGCGCCGTAGCCACCAGCGCCAGAACCAGAAACAGGATAACACCCAGATTGATCGCGCGGCGTGGATGCCCGTGCGCCAGACGGGGCATGATGCTACGTGTCATCATCGCCGCAATGTTAAGTGATGTCGCGGCCAGAACCAGCAACCCCGCCAGTACTGCGCCCGCCATGACCAGTGCCACCACCCATGGGGGCAGCAGCATGCCCGCCACATGGAAAAACACCCCATTCCCATCATGCAGCGGGGGTAATGAACGGATGGCAAAATATGTTGCAAACACCGCAAAGGGATACATCAGCATGTAAAGCGGCATGAACACCATGGCCCTGCGCACCGCCTGCGCTGAACGCGCTGTAAACAGGTACGGTGTAACGGATGGCTGGAAATAGAACCCAACACCCTGATAGACAATCGTGCTGACGGCAAAGACCATATCCGTCACGGCAGGCTGCCGGAACACGACGGGATGGGCGACATCTGTCCCTGTCCCGCCATATTGCGCGCAGATTGCCGCCACACCGACAGCCGCAATCCCGAACAGCATCAGGCTGTCCTTGAGAAACGCGACATAGGTTGATGCACGCATGCCCCCCAATGCCACATATGCAAAGGCAATGACGGCACATCCCGCCAGTCCTGCCGCCGGTGTGCCAGGCAGCCCCATCATGCCCAGTGTCGCCCGCAGCCCGATAAACTGGAACTGTCCCCACGGCACCAGTGCGGCGATACAGCCCCATGCCGTCAGGCGTTCGAAGACCACGCTTCCGAAATGCCTGCCAAATACTTCGGGCACCGTACAGGCATCATATCGCCGGGCCCGTTCCCAAATGGCGGGACCGACAAAATATCCGACCGGGAATGCCAGCAGAAGATAACCCAGAAACCAGTATCCATAACTGACCCCATGGGCGTAAAGCCCGGCGGGAAAGGCGACAATCGACCCGATACTGTAGATTTCCCCCACTGTCAGGATAAACAGCATGGGCGCGGGCAGCGCCCTGTCCGCCACCAGCAGCGTTTCCACCGACAGGTGTTGCGAACGTGATCGGGCAAGGCAGGCCGCGCCAAGCGACAGAAGAACAACGCACGCCACAATCCCTGCCATCATGATCGTTTCTCACACAGCCACAGGCATAGGGATGTCAACGGAAACCAGGCAAACATCCAGATCAAAACAACCGGAATTCCCATAATCGTCCATGACCGGAACCCCAGGAACGCGGCGACGGGAACAATGGCCATGAACGGAACACCCAGCCCCAGCGCGACACGCCGCCAATCCGGTCGACCTGACTGACGATCCCGGTTCATGGCTGTTCCGTATCATCATGCCAGCCTGCTTCAGCACGGGTTTCACGCAGGACAAGTTCGATCGCCCAGCTAATGACCGCGCCTGCGTCCTTGCCGTTCATGCCGAATTCTTCCTTGAGCGTAAGCCACGACAGCACATTATCCAGACAGGCCACGACAGCTTCCGCCCGCACCCGGGCCGCGAGCGGCACATCGGGCGTGTCACGCCACAACGCCTTACGCCGGCGAAGCGCCAGTTCATTACGGAACCGGATGCGCATTGAACGCCCGACACGGGTCAGGGCAAGGATACGGGCAAGATTGGGACGACTGTCGAATTTCTCCGCAGCCGTGCGGAAACCCTGCACCAGTTCCTTTTCATTCATGCCCGATACAATCCCGAAGACTTCCGAATTCAGCCAGTCGCCTGTTGCGCGCAGCAGGTCATCGCGTGAGGGAAAATACCGATAGACAGTCCGCAATGACACCTCCGCCCTCTTTGCAATGGCGGAAGTCGGGACTGCCACATCATTCATTTCTTCAAGCAGGGCAATGAAGCCATCGATAATGCGCTGTCGGGTCAGGGCAGCATATTCTTCACGTAACATATGGCACACACATGCAGTTGTGACACATGTGTGTCACAATAACGCAAACGAGTCAATTACGCACACATGCCATGTCGCCTGCATTAGTCGTATCTTGATTGATGGAATGACGGTTATGGAATGCAACAGGGGTCAGGCTGCCACAAGGACAGCCTGAAACAGTTCAGCAGGTCGCGCCCCGCACGCCGTCTGCCAGAAAACGCTTTTCCTTGACCCGGCTACTGGCCGGGAACATGCCCCAGCCAGCCGGAAGACCTATTTTTCCAGTTTCATCAGGCGTGATGCCCGGCTGAGCGCCATGATCGGAAAAAACTGCCGGTACAGGTCATAACGCAGCATGAACGCACGCGAGAGTTCCGCCCCCTGCTGCAGCCGCTTTGACAATGCGGGATCATCCAGCTTGATGGTCTGGCCAACCCCGTAACCGGGGAATCCGGTGCCGGTGAATTCCTTTTCATGCCAGCTACCGTCAGCCTGCTGCAGGTCGATCAGGTAGCGGCAGCCACGGGCGATGGCCCCGTAATCCTGCGGGCGGTTGGCGGCGATCAGGCCCATCAGTGCCCATGCGGTCTGCGATGGCGTGGTCGGTCCATGTCCAACCATGGACAGTTCCATATAGGACGCGCAGCTTTCGCCCCACCCGCCATTTTCCTGCTGGTGGGCTACCAGCCAGTCACAGGCCTTGGTGATATAGGGCTGCGTCATGTCCTCACCAATTGCGGCAAGTGCCGGCAGGACCGCACCCGTGCCATACAGGTAATTGACACCCCAGCGGCCAAACCACGGGCCATCGGGTTCCTGTTCGGCGCGGATATAGGCCAGTGCGCGCTGGATGGTGGGCATGTGGCGCGGCAGGCCCAGAATGCCAAAGGCTTCCAGGACATGTGCCGTCACATCGACTGATGGGGGATCGAGGGCTTCGCCAAAATCACAGAACGGAATTTTTGACAGGATGCTGCGGTTATTGTCCTTGTCGAACGCACCCCATCCGCCGCATTCGCTCTGCATGCCGATCAGCCAGTTCACCCCACGGCTGATGGCTTCTTCCACGCCCCGCTTCTTCCATTCATCGCGGTTACGGCACGACGAAAGGGCGATCAGGGCAACGGCGGTGTCATCCGTATCGGGATAGCGGTCATTGGCATATTCAAATGCCCAGCCACCGGGTTCCACGTCCGGCAGCTTGATGGACCAGTCACCCTTTACACGCACCTGACGGTCCAGCAGCCAGCCCAGTGCCTTTTCCATTTCCGGCGTGAACCGGGTTTCGCCATCGGCATCATGCAGGGCCATGATCGCCAGCATGGTATCCCATACCGGGCTGTTGGTCGCCTGGATCCAGCTTGCATCACCCCTGTCATGACGCCAGCCGGGATCATTCAGGGCGGACAGCGCCTTGGCCATGACGGGGTGATGGAACTGGTAATCCTCGCCATGCAGCGCCATCAGGCCGTACACCCATGGCGGCTGGATGCCGCCCCAGCCACCATCGGCATCCTGATGGCGGATGATCCATTCCAGCATGTGCCGGATGGCGGCCTCACGCAGGGTATTGCGCTTGAGGAATTTGGACTGCAGCCAGTGCAGGCCACGGTCCGTCTTGCGGAAGAACTTGTCCCACAGGTCGCGCTCCCCCCTGGCGGGCAGTTCGTAATCGAAATTCGCACGCCCCCCGGGGAACAGGACGTCCAGACGGTCCTGCGGGCGCAGCGGGCGCGAGGGCCTGCGGGCGGACAGGATGGCCAGCGGCACCAGTGTCGCACGTGCCCACTGCGCGAAATTGTAGATGGAAAAGACAAAGTTGTTGGGAAACCAGATGACTTCTGGCGGCAGGTTGGGCGTTTTCTCCCACGGCCATTCCCCGATCAGCGCCAGCCAGTACCGCGTGAAGACGCGGATGTTCTTCAGCCCCCCCTTGCTGGCGATCCATGTGGCGGCCCGGCTTATGGCCGGATCATCAGCGGGATAACCAAGGGAACGCAGGGCGGCGTAGGATTCAACGGTGGCGTTGATGTCGCCATTCCCGGCACCGTAATAGGTGCCCCATGACCCGTCCTCGCGCTGCATTTCCAGCAGGGCCTTGCCCAGACGCGGGCGCAGCGGGTGATCTTCAAGGCCAAGGAACCACAGGGCCAGGCACCACTCCGCCTCCATGGAAGCATTGGATGCGACCGAGCCAACCCAGTGGCCATCGGGCTTCTGCTGCCCGATCAGCCAGTCACAGGCGGAAGACACGGCATGGGACAGGCTGTTATCCATCGTCCGCAGGACCGAGACCGCAGCCACGTCCTTGCCGCCCCCGTTCACGGACCGGGTGCCAGCAAGGGGGAAAGTTGTGCCGGAAACGGTGTTGTCAGAAGATGTGGCTGTTTTTGTTAGCGGGCGACTTTCCCTGGTCATGTTTTCCATACCTGTGTGAAATGTCATGGAGGATTTGAATGATCCTGCTGGCCTGAATTACGGCGTGCAGGGGTCGGACAGGATCAGCCGCTGAAAATCGGCAAAGGTGGTTTTCCACCATTCCTGATCCATTTCCATAAAACCGAGGCTTCTTAGAAAAAACGCTCCTTCAGCAGCAAATATCGCGATGCGGGCCTGGCGCGCGTCCCGACTGTCAGGGTCGCTTCCGTTAAACCAGCCTGCGTACCATGCACGTATCTTCTGTAAATATTTTGGCGACTGAAGCAAGGTGACAAGCATGCCGGCCATTCTGGCCTGGGTTGTATCATCGATCTGGCTGATGGTCAGGACATAGGCACGGGCCCGGTCAATGACATCGGCATCGGGTCCGATCTGCCGGGCGACGCTTGCATCGAATGCCGCAAGCCAGCGGTCGATCAGCGCGGTCATCAGGTCATCCTTGCTGCCGAAACAGTACTGCAGGCCCCCCTTGGTAATGCCCGCCTCCCTTGCCACGGCTTCCAGCGTCAGGGCGGCCACGCCTTCGCGGTGGACAAGCCGTTCAACACAGTCCAGGACGTTTTCACGGTCTATGGTTCTGGGACGCGCCATGCGGTGCCTCTGCCGTTTCAATCCAAGCGTATGGAAATAAAACACGCACTGTCATCGCGCAAGCCGGAATCAGCCTCCCGTCAGGCGGATTGCCGCCGGTTACGCACCATCAGCCCGACAATCATGAGGAACGCCAGAAACATGAAGCTGCTGCTGACACTCAGGCTGGCGCTGATCGCAGCCTTGTAGGCATCGCGTGCCTGCAGGCGCATTTCAGGCGACAGCCCATGGACGGCCGCCATGCCCTTTTGCAGGAATGCCGTCACATCAATCTTTTCCGGCAGCGCATGCAACCGGTTTTGCAATGTCAGCGCCATGACGCCACCCGACAGCGCCACGCCAAGGGATCCACCCAGCGAGCGGATGAAGGACATCATGGCTGTGGCGATTCCCAGCATGCCGGGTGGTACGGAATTCTGGATGATGACCGTTGCATTGGGCATGCCGATCCCCATACCCACGCCAAGCCCGCCAAGGCTGAGCAGGAAGAACAGTGCCGGCGCGCCATGATGGGCACACAGCGCGATCAGGGTCAGCGCCGAGAATTCAATGCCGACACCCAGCGCAAGCAGCGGCGCGTAACGCTGTGTCCGCGACGAGACATAGCCCCCCACCACCGAACTGACCATCATCGTGCCGACCTGCGGCAGCATCATCAATCCCGATATTTCCGGGGTCTGCCCAAGGACAAGCTGGTAATAGAGGGGCAGGAAAACCAGCGACCCCATCATCGCGAATGACATGATCCCGGTTGCCGCGACACAGACGGAAAAACTGGCAATGCGCAGCAGCCCCAGACTGACCAGTGGTTCGGGTGCGCGCCGTTCCTGACGGATGAACAGCACGAAAAACGCCACGCTGGCGCCAAGCAGCGCAAATGTCAGCGGTGATGTCCACGCAAGCGTCGTGCCGACCGAATTGAACAGCAGCAGGAAACCCGCCGTGGCCACAGCCAGCAAGGCAGCCCCTGCATAATCAATCCGGGGCCTTGCCTCGGCCCGGGCCGCGGGCAGGCCCAGCATGACCAGTGCCATGGCCAGGCCACCGACCGGCAGATTGACAAGAAAAACCCACCGCCATGACAGCGCACTGGTCAGCACGCCCCCCAGAAAGGGGCCGGTCACGCTGCTGACCGCAAACGCACCGGTAAACAGGCCCTGATAACGCCCGCGCTGCTGTGGCGTGACCATGTCGCCGATCACCGTCTGCGACAGTGTCATAAGCCCGCCTGCCCCGATGCCCTGCAGCCCGCGGAATACGATCAACTGCCACATGTCCTGCGCTACACCGCACAGCAGGGACGCGGCAAGAAAGGCCCCGATGCTGAACGCCAGCAGCGGCCTTCTGCCAAACATGTCGGACAGCTTGCCATACATGGGTGTTGCAATGGTGGAGGTCAGCATGAAGGCCGTAACCACCCATGACATATGCGCCAGCCCCCCAAGGTCGGTGACAATGGTGGGTAGCGCGGTCGAGACGATGCTCTGGTCAAGGGCCGCCATGACCATGGTCAGGATCAGGCCGCTGAAAACAAGGATTCGGGTAGCAGGCGTATAGGCGGAAACGGTCTGCGCCGTGGGGGAAGGCTGCACGAAGGGATCCTGTAACTGTCAAAACCCGATCATGCAGCCAGTAGTACGGGACTAGCAAGACGGGGCCTGATCGGACCCGGATAGAAAACCGACCTGTAAAGCCTTCAGAAAATCATGAAAAAGTTTCTTTTGGTGAAGCTTTTTTTCAAAAATCTTCAGGAAACGTTGTCTTTTTGAAAAAAGGCGACACCCGAAAACTTTCCTTTTTACAATTCCTTACATACCCAGTGTCAGGGAAGGACTGCGACTGCGTGAACAGCACAGGGCAATATTGCCTCCCTGTTCTTCTTCCGTCAGGACCATATCCCGATGGTCCCCCTCACCTGCCAGCAGCGGCACGACACAGGCCCCGCACATGCCCTGTTCACATGACAGGGGAACATCCACCCCCGCCGCAAGCAGGGCTGATGCGATGCTCTGCCCCGACGGCACGCTCACGACCTGCCCCGATTGCGCCAGAACCACCTCAAACGGCCGGTCCGAAAGGACATGCGCCGTTTCCGTGGGCCGGAAATATTCGGTATGGATCTGATCCGTCAGCCATCCTACTGCGACGGCATGGGCATAGACGGCATTCATGAACCCATCCGGCCCGCACAACATGATGGCCGTATCGGCACATGGACTGTCCAGCGCATCCGGATACCCGTTTTTCAGGCTGGAACTGAAACGGACATGCGCCGCATAAGGGGGCTTGCGCAGCATGTCCCCAAACGGCGCGTGTTCAGGCACGCGCGCATAATAATAAAGCTGCCAGTCCGCGCCGTTTTGCTGCAACCGCGCCATCATGGACAGCAGCGGGGTCACGCCAATCCCGCCCGCGACAAGGATGTAGCGCCGTGCCTGCGGCAGGGGAAACGCATTGCGGGGCCTGGATATCCGCAGTTCCATCCCCTGCCGGGCCTGCGTGCACAGTGATTCCGATCCACCACGGGAATCCGCTTCGCGCTTGATGCACAGTTCATAGGCGGATGGATCATCAGGCGGTCCACACAGGGAATACTGCCGGATCAGGCCCGAAGGCGTCATGACATCCACATGCTCGCCCGGTTCAAAATCAGGCAGGGCATCATCCCCGGCGCGCGCAACCAGACGCAGGCGCACGCACCCCATCCCTTCTGGAACGGCGTCACCAACGATTACAGGAAACAGGGTAGACATGGTCTGCGTTTCCTTCAGGCGGTAAAGAACTGGCTCAGCCCCATCGTGCGCAGGGCACGGCGATAGGCGATCGAACTGCGGTCGGCCATCACATGTGCCTCCAGCGTCGGGTCCAGCGGCAGGTTCTCCGGCTTCTGGGCTTCGACCAGCGCGCGGTCTTCCTCAAATACTTTCAGGTTGAAATCGTACACATCCTGCAGCGGCAGGTCCTTGTCGAAGTTACGGCACATCGGCGCGAACATGCGCGTCTGCCGGGCCGATACGGGGGATGCCGCATTCATGATGACAAGGCGGCCATTATCAGGAAAATGG
Organism: Komagataeibacter sp. FXV3; assembly: GCF_015155755.1. Taxonomy (GTDB): domain Bacteria; phylum Pseudomonadota; class Alphaproteobacteria; order Acetobacterales; family Acetobacteraceae; genus Komagataeibacter. The sequence continues at coordinate 51,503 of NZ_VWPI01000082.1, forward strand.
ATTTCCAGCGTCGCGACAAAAGGCACATGCACCCGGAAATGCCGCAGCCATTCAAAGCCCGGACGCCCGCGATCGGATTTGCCAATGGGGTAATTGCCGACACTGCTGCGGTATTCCGCCTCGAATCCATCCGGCGTAATGCGGGTTTTATAGGGTGGCACGACAGGGTTTTCAGGATCGGCAAAGGTATCGGTATGGACAAAGGCGAAATGCGCCACGTCAATGAACCCTTCGACCTGCCTTCCGGCAAAACCGGCAATATCGATCCATGGACAGTTGATCTGCTGGAAGTCCGGGTCATTCCAGTGCGGCATGGGGGGAATGGCGATCGCTTCCCCCTCCGGCCGCAGGCAGGTCCAGATCAGGCCATAGCGTTCCACCGCCGGATAGGTACGCAGGTTGAGCTTTGACGGAATGCCGCTGTCGGGATGGGCGGGGACCCTGACACACTTCCCCTGCCCGCCAAAACGGAACCCGTGATAGGCGCAGGCCACGGTCTGCCCATCGCCCTTGCCCATGCTGAGCGGCACGCCACGATGCGGGCACAGGTCATCGGCAATGACAATATCCGCACCCGCCCGATAGATCACCAGCGGCGCATCCAGCAGGGTCACGCCCAATGGCCGGTCGCCCAGTTCACGCACAAGGGCTACGGGATACCAGCACCGGGCGAGGATGTTCCAGTCATCCACGTCAAACGTCATGGTGCGGGGCAGGCTGTGGGTATCGTTGGGGCGGGTGCTGGCGGCGGTGGTCACGATCGGTTCTCCTGAACGGGCCGGGGTGGCCCGGCGGCTTTCAGAAAGATCATTTCACACGCGATGTGCCCTCAGATATATCATAATTAATCCTTCTTCATTCTCAAAATAAGAACGCATGCAGCCCTTTTCCCGCTTTCTGGTCTATTTCCTGGCTGTTGCCCGCCATCGCTCCATCCGCAAGGCAGCGGAGGAGCTGCATATTGCAGGGTCCGCCATCAACCGGCACATCCTGCTGGGTGAAAAACAGCTGCAGACCCCACTGTTCGAACGCCTGCCCACGGGCATGCGCCTGACGGCGGCGGGTGAACTGCTGTATGGCTGTGCGCGGCGCTGGGTCAGGGAACTTGATGACCTGAACCGCCAGATTGATGACCTGAAGGGCATACGTCGTGGCCAGGTTGACCTGCTGGCGCCCGAGGCCCTGTCACGCGCCTTCCTGCCCGAACTGGTCACGCGCATGAAGCACAGCCATCCCGGCGTGGTGCTGAACCTGAACATTCGCGATAACCGGCGGATCCATCATGCCCTGCTGTCTGGCGAAGGCGACCTTGCCCTTGTGCTGGACCCTGAAGAGATGCGCGACCTTACAATCCTGCGCCGCATGTCCTTTCCGCTTGGCTTCATCTGCCGTCCCGACCACCCGCTGGCGCAACATGGCGCTGTCAGGCTGACGCAATGCGCGGATTACCCCATGGTGATACCGGAACAGCCGCTTGCACTTTCATCCGTCTTTGCACGGCTTATGGATACCCGGCGCATCATTCCCCACGTTGCGGCACGGGCCAATAATGTCCAGATGATCATTTCCCTTGTCACGGGCGGGATCGGGATCGGTTTCCTGAGTTCTCTGGACGTGATGGCCGAAGTGATGCGGGGGGATCTGGTCTTTGTGCCACTTGTGGGCGCAAACGTGCCGCACCTTACGCTGGCGCTGGTGCATGACCGCACGCGCCAGCTTTCGCGCACCACGCATCTGGTCGAAAACATTATCGAGGACATCATGTCCCGGCATGTGGCCTGAATGGACTCTTTCGAAAGAAAAGACGACCGGTCTAATTTTTGTCTGGACATGCCGACCGGTCACCCATATATAGACTTCCATGAAGATCGCAGAGAAACATCGCGCTGCCCGGCAGCACATTCTGGAAGCGGCCCGACCGCTGATCGGCCAGCGTGGTTTCTCGGCCGTCGGTCTGGCGCAGATACTTGATGTCGCGGGCATTCCCAAGGGGTCGTTCTACCACTACTTCGAATCAAAGGAAGCCTTTGGCGAGGCCCTGCTCCAGACCTATATCGACGATTACCTGATCAAGATGGATGACATCCTGGGAAACGACGATGAGAACGCCGCACAGCGGATCACCCGCTACTGCCAGTTCTGGCGCGACACCCATATCGAAGGGCAGATCGGCAACAAATGCCTGATCGTAAAACTGGCGGCGGAAGTCTCGGACCTGTCCGAACGGATGCGCGCCATTCTCGATGTCGGCACCCGCACGGTCATTGACCGGATCAGTGCCGTCATTGCCAAAGGACAGGAAGAGGGATCGATTGGCAGCACACAGCCCGCGCTGATGTTGGCGGCATCCCTTTACCAGCTCTGGCTGGGGTCGACGCTCATGGTGAAGATCACCCACAGTTCTCCACCGTTTGATCATGCGTGGGAGGCAAGCAGGCGGCTTCTGGAAATCTAGCGTGCCGGACATGCCCCAACGGTCTGTCCTGCGATTTTAATAGATGACCGGTCTAATAGAGACGACCGGTCCAATAGGTGCAAAGATGCAGAATTTCGAATTTTACAACCCCACACGGGTCCTGTTTGGCAAAGGCATGATTGCGCGCCTTGATGACCAACTATCGCCCGAAGCCCGCGTGCTCGTGCTGTATGGTGGCTCCAGCGCCGAACGCAGCGGCACGTTGAACGAAGTGCGTGCGGCCCTGGGCAACCGGACCTTCCGTGAGTTTGGTGGCATTGAAGCCAACCCCACTTACGAAACCCTGATGAAGGCCGTGGCCATGGTGCGGGAAGAGAAGCTCGACTTCCTTCTGGCCGTAGGTGGCGGGTCGGTCATGGACGGCACCAAGTTCGTGGCCGCCGCCGTGCCGTATGAAGGCGAGCCGTGGGATATCCTGGTCAGCAAGGGCGACGCGGCGAAGAAGGCGCTGCCACTGGGCACCGTTGTCACCCTGCCCGCCACCGGGTCTGAAATGAACTGCCTGAGCGTGATTTCACGCCAGTCCACGGGCGACAAGCTGCTGTTTTCCAACCCGCTGGTCTATCCGCGCTTTTCCGTTCTGGACCCCATGCGCACCATGAGCCTGCCCATGAAGCAGGTCATCAACGGTGTCGTGGACTCCTTCGTGCATGTGATGGAGCAGTACATGACCTATCCGGTCGATGGCATGGCACAGGACCGCTTTTCCGAAGGGCTGCTGTCCAGCCTGGTGGAAATCGGGCCGCGTATCATTGCCACGCCAGATGATTATGACCTGCGCTCCAACCTCATGTGGGTTGCGACCCTGGCGCTGAATGGCCTGATCGGCGCGGGCGTGCCGCATGACTGGACCACGCACATGATCGGCCATGAAATCACGGCGAAATACCACATCGACCATGCCCGCACGCTGGCCATGGTGTTCCCTGCCCTGCTGAAGGTACGCCGCGCCGAAAAGCGCGCCAAGCTGCTGCAGTATGCCGCACGGGTGTGGAACCTGACCGAAGGCACGGAAGACGAGCGGATTGATGCCGTCATTCGCAAGACCGAAGAGTTCTTCGAAAACCTTGGCGTGCCGACCCGCCTGTCTGCCTACGACATCGGGGCGGAAGGCATCAATGATCTGGTGAAGCAGCTTGAAGATCACGGCATGACCCATCTGGGTGAAAACGGTGATGTCACGCTGGATGTCAGCCGCCAGATACTTGAAGCGGCTGCCTGATTTCCACTGAACGACCACCGGGATACGGCCACACGCCGTATCCCGGACATAACTGGCTATATTAAGGGACAGATATCCAAAATGGCTTACGCATCAACCAATCCCTATACCAACGAAGTTGTCGCCACCTTCCCCGATGCCACAGATGCCGAAGTGCAGGCAGCCCTGAGCGAAGCACATGCCGCCTTTGAAAGCTGGCGCGACACGTCCTTTGCCGACCGCGCAAAGGTCATGAACGCTGCGGCCGCCATCCTGCGTCGTGACATTGACAAATATGCCCGCCTTGGCACGCTGGAAATGGGCAAGCTGTTCGAGGAATCAAAGAAGGAAGTCATCCTTTCCGCCGAGATCTTCGAATACTATGCCAGCCACGCCGAAGAACTGCTGAAGCCGGAAATCCTGCCCGTTGCCAACCCGGCGGAAGGTAAACCCGTTCTGGTTCACGAACCGCTGGGCATCGTGCTGGCGATCGAACCGTGGAACTTCCCCTTCTATCAGGTCGTGCGCATCATCGCACCGCAGCTTTCGGCCGGTAATGCCGTGCTGCTCAAGCACGCATCCAACCTGCCGCAGTGTGCCGCAGCCTTTGATACGCTGATGGCCGAAGCGGGCCTGCCCAAGGGCCTGTTCCGCAACCTGTATGCGGCACGTCCCCACACCGCCATGATCCTGAACGACCCGCGCGTGTGTGGTGTCGCCCTGACGGGTTCGGAAGGGGCTGGCACCGTGATTGCCGGCATTGCAGGCAAGGCGCTGAAAAAGGCAACCATGGAACTGGGCGGCGCGGATGCCTTCATTGTTCTGGATGACGCCGATGTGGAAAAGGCAGCCCGCTGGGCAGTGATCGGCCGGCACTGGAATGCTGGTCAGGTCTGTGTCTCGGCCAAGCGCCTGATCGTGGCGGATGCGGTTTATGACCAGTTCCTTGCCCTTTACAAGGAAGGTGTTGCCGCCCTGAAGGCCGGTGACCCGATGGACCCGGCCACAACGCTTGCCCCCCTGTCGTCACAGGCCGCGGCAGACGACCTGCGCGATCAGGTTACGCGGGCGATGGATCTGGGTGCGAAGGTCGAGATTATCGGAGCACCGGTGCCTGAACAGGGCGCGTTTTTCCAGCCGCTGCTGATGTCCAACCTTGATGGGAAAAATGCGGCCCGCCACTGGGAATTCTTTGGCCCCGTAACCCAGATCTACCGTGCGAAGGACGAGGCGGACGCCATCCGCATCGCCAATGACTCCCCTTATGGGCTGGGTGGCTCGGTTTTCACCCGCGACGAGGCACGTGGTGCACGTGTGGCCCGCGCCATCCGCACCGGCATGGTGTTCATCAACCATCCGCTGTCGCCCAAGGCGGACCTGCCGTTTGGTGGCATCAAGAACTCGGGCTATGGCCGTGAACTGATCGGCCTTGGCATCAAGGAGTTCATCAACCACAAGCTGATTAACGTGGTTGATATCGACGCGGCGTTCTGAACCAGACCATTGAGGATAATGACGGGATGGCTTCCTGTCATTATCCTCAATAATAAAGTCCCCTCGGTGACATCTGTTACTGAGGGGATTTGTATTTTTATTTAATAACAAAAGTACAATGGAAAGTATTTTTAAAACTTTTTGAAAAAACTTCAGAAAAAACTTTCTTATGGTCCGCTGGGCAAACCCTTAATGGGCGTCGGGCGATACGCAGGCAAAACTGGCGGCATCATCCATGTTGCCATGGCCATCATAACGCGCGACTTTCGGCCATGCGCAGAGTGGCCGCGTACGCACGACCTGCCCATTGTCCACGCGGGCCGCAATGATCTGCTCCGGCGCCTGTTTGTGGCTGACCCAGTTATCAATCGCACCCAGCTTGCTGAACGTGTCACACGCCGCACCGCCATAGCAGTGTCCCATGCCCGGAATGGTTATCAGCCGCACAGCATCCGCACCCGCAGGCCCGGCATTGCGCTGCACCGCCTGATAATATCCCGCCAGCTGTTCAGGGTTATGCCCATCGTTCCAGCCGATATACATGAGCAGCCTGCCACCATGACGGAAGAAAGGCGTCAGATTGTCATCCACATGCAGTAATGGCCCGACCTTGCGCGTGGCTTCCTGAATGTCCGTGTCCCATTTCAGCGTTGTCCAGTTCCAGTCCGGGTTCTGGAACGCTGCGTATCTGAACAAATCAAGGGCAACAGGGAACGGCTTGCCATCAGCCGAGAACCCGTCCTCGCTCCCCTTTGCCGGGCCGGGGAAAATGACCTGGTGCGTTTGCGGGTCAAGTGGCCCCTGATAGATATTATTGGCGGCCTGCACCTCGTTCGCAGTCAGGCATTTTGCCGTGTTCTTGCCCTTGCACTGCAACTGTTCGGGGGTGAAGGTGCATTTGTCCGGTTCATCCAGAAAACCCTGTTTCCTGCCAACCGGTGACGCACAGGCATTCATGACCGCCGTGTTCAGCAGGTGGAATTTGTCCCGCGATACACGCAGGGCCGGGTTATGGTAGCTCATCCACCCTGCCCATAGCTGTTCGGCATTGAAGTTCACGATCGGATTGGGCGGCGCGCCGGCCACGATCCCGTCATAGTCCTCGGGATAGCGCCTGGCCTCGATCAGCCCTTCAAGTCCCCCCAAAGAACAGCCGATCCAGTAGGCATGCGCGGCCTTCCGTCCATAGAAATTCCGGATCAGCGCCTTTGCCGCCACCGTCATCAGGTGATCGGCACGGTAGGCGTAGTCGATCATCTTTTCCGGGTGCCCCAGCGTAAAACGTCCCCCCTGTCCTTCGGGGGCGGAACTGTCATGCCCGGTGTCAGTGCTGGCCACGGCATAGCCTTCGGCTACACCCGTCGCCATGCCGTAATACATGAGCGAACCGGCCCAGCCAAAATTGCCAACCCCCAGCAGCTTGCCATTCCACCCCTTGAGCGGCAGCCAGACTTCCGTGCGGATACGGGAATCAGATGACGGATGCAGCGTAATGGCCACACGGCAGAACGCGGGATTGGGGGCCTGTGTCGGGCGGCCCGCCACATTCATGCCCGGTGCTGACATGATGCGGGTCAACTGGTCCTGTGGCGGCTGCCAGCTTCCGGCAGCTACGGTCTCCACCATGGTGAAGGTCGCATCCGGCAGGGCACGGTGGGCAAGATCAGCGCAGTCCGTGGCGTGGGCATCCGCCATACCCAGCACCACAAACCCGGTCCCCGCGACCAGCAGGGACAACAGGCGGGACAGTCCGCATGAAGGTTTCGGACGGGATACAGGATGGGACATGACGGTTTCCTGACGGATCATTGCAACAAAGCGGCGGCCATGCCGGACAGTCCGGTAAAACGGATACCCCCATGACAACAGACCATATTCTGGACAGGAAAACCACAAAAGGGAAAGCCCTTGATCCCGTGACGCCCGGCGGGCAGTGTTCGGTCACACGGGAACGATCCCATGCAATGGCGAAAAGCAGAGGACTGATGCGAAAGATTTCCCTGATGGCTGGTGGACTGTTTCTGGCCACACTCCCCGTCATGGCCCGAACGGTCCCGGCCATGGCAGCCATGGCTTCGCCCGACACGGGGATAGATCCGGCCGCCAGCCAGACACAGGCCGTCGCCAGCGCCGCATTGTCCTTTCTTGCAACATTTGACGCCACCAGCCGTGCGAAAGTGCAGTTTCCATTTGTTACACAAAAATCCGGCACGCTGGCCCGCTTCCGCCGCAGCGCCCCTGACCAGCCTGTCCAGCCGGTAACCGACGCGCAGGCAACTGCCCCCATGGTCCGTGGACCGGGCATGGGACCGCCCGGTGGTTTTATTGGCGAACGCTATGGCACGTCGGTGTGGTCCAACTTCCCGGTCAGTGACGTGCCGCGGCCGGGATTGCAGATGGGCCGGTTGACACCTGCCCAGCGCACTGCGGCATTCCATCTGCTGCAGACCGTTTTAAGCCCGAAAGGCTATCAGAAGGTCATGGACATAATGGGGGGCGATCAGGCGCTGGCGGATGCCGGCACGCCGTTCGCGTCGGGCAAGGCCGTCTATACCATTGCGATTTTTGGCACACCAGGTACGACCAGCCCATGGATGGTGCAGTTTGGTGGCCATCATCTGGGGCTTAACATTGTCATTGACGGACAGCATGGTGTCATGACCCCGACCCTGACGGGTGCACAGCCTGCGATCTATCAGGCGGACGGCAGGACAGTGCGTGTTCTGGCGGGTGAAAATGACAGTGCCTTTGCCCTGCTGGATGCCCTGGATACAAAACAGCGCCAGCAGGCCATCCTTTCGTACAGGGTGGAGGACCTGGTGCAGGGACCGGGCCATGATGGGGAAACCCTCATTCCCGAAGGAATAAAGGGGTCTGCACTGACTACGACACAAAAGGATTTGCTGACAGGCGTGATCGGGGAATGGGCAGGGATCATAAACGACGCCTATGCAACCCCGCGCCTGAAGGAAATACGGGATGATCTGGACAATACATGGTTTGCATGGAGCGGCCCGACAACCCATGCGCCGGGTCGTAATGGATCATCCTATTACCGTATTCAGGGGCCACGACTGCTGATCGAATTTTCACCACAGGGCGTGGGTGATGATCCGACCATGCATGTGCATACCGTCTATCGTGATCCTACCAACGACTATGGCACCGGGTATACCATGCCATGAACTGGGCCCGGTTCGTATGGCTGGCGATGATCGGACTGTCGGCAGCCCGCAGCCCGGCGTATGCACACCGGCTGGATGAATACCTGCAGGCCACGGTCATTGATGTCACACGGCAGCATATTGCCATGACCCTGCGGCTGACGCCCGGTGTGGATGTGGCATCCGGTGTCATTAACCAGATTGACAGCAACGCAGACGGCATCCTGTCACCACAGGAACAGCAGGCTTATGTTGCACGGGTCAGGCAGGGACTGTCGTTTTCCATTAATGGTAACCCGGCCTCCCTTACTGTTGCCGATGCTACTTTCCCATCGGTCATGACCCTACGGACGGGAAGCGGTGTGATCAGCCTGCGCTTTCATATAGCGACCAGACTGACACCGGGTGCATATCAACTGGCCTATACCAATCATGGCGTGGGACCGGATACGGTGTATCTGGTCAACGGATTGCTACCCCATGATCCGGCCATTCATATCGAACGACAGCGACGTTCAGTCAATCAGTCCACTTACGAACTGGATTTCACGGTGGCGCCGTAAAAAAGGCGGAACATCATTCCGATGGATTGTTTGGGAACAGCCCATTGATGCGGTTTTCAAGAAAGTAGTGTTTCCTGAATATTTGTTATTATTGCAGGATTTTTCTGGAGCGATCTTCCGGACGGAATTGACAGCAGCCTGATCAAGCAGCCACGCACCGGATGAAATCGTACAACCTGCATCCCGCCCAGGAAAAACCTGAAAGCAGGGCCATCGTGCAACTGGCATCTGTATAAAAAATGCTCCCTGACTAAAAATATGTTTGCAAGGAACCCCGCATGTCCATTCGCGTCGGCGTCGCCGGCTGGTCGATCCCCCCCGCACTGGCCAGCCGGTTTCCCACGGTCGGCACACATCTGGAACGCTATGGCGCGCGCATCGCGGCCGTCGAGATCAACAGCAGTTTCTATCGACCGCACCGACGCACGACCTATGCGCGTTGGGCGGCAAGCGTACCGCCTGCGTTCCGCTTTTCTGTCAAGCTGCCCAAAACGATCACACATGAACGCCGTTTTTCCGACTGTCAGGCGTTGATCGAACGCTTTGCCGAGGAAACCGGCGGCCTGGGTGACAAACGTGGTCCCATCCTGGTCCAGCTTCCCCCCAGTTTTGCCTATCCCGGGGCTATTGCCGAACAGTTTTTCCATGACCTGAAAGCCGCGATCGCCGGAGCGGTTGTTGTGGAGCCAAGACATGCCAGCTGGTTCACACCCGAAGTCAGCCATATGCTGGAAAGACTGCAGATAACGCGGGTTGCGGCCGATCCGGCCAGACCATCCCCTGCGGCGCAGCCCGGGGGCTGGCGTAACCTTGCCTATTTTCGGCTGCATGGCTCGCCGCGCATCTATGAATCAATGTATACAAAAGAAGCTATTGAAGCCCATGCAAAAATCGTCACGTCCCTTGCCATGCGCGGCATTGATGTCTGGACGATCTATGACAACACTACCTATGGCGCAGCCACACAGAATGTATTTGAACTTATGGACATCCTTGACAGGGACAAACCCGGAAATGGATTGCCCGGTTCCAGATAGAAATCTGTATTCTGGATATTCTTGAAATCGTCAGATCAGAAAACATCATGCAATCATAAGAAAAGTTTCAGAAGGCTTCGAAGAATGCCACGATGGCCGCCCGCCTCGATCCCATGCGCTACAATCTCGCGTCCATCCCTGCGGTCTCGGCAGGGCGGGCTTCGTTCAGGCTGGTAACTGTTGCCAGCAAAACAGCATCTGAAAAATAGCGGATCGGCGGCTTACGCCTCATTTTGGTTATCAGGGAAATTACCACTCATTCCAAAACGGCGACACGTCGTAGCCCAATCAATTGGTGCAGCACATGCCATCCAGCAACACGTCCAGCGCGGCCGGAACCGGGGCTGACCCGACCTTCTCTTCAAGCAACTGATTACTGATCGCCAGCATGGCCAGGCCGTGCACCTGCGCCCAGCTTGCCGCAGCCAAAGCGCTGACGGCAACCAGCCGGAAGCTTCTGTTACGTTGCCCCCTTTCCAGAAGATCCAGAAGAATCCCGAAGGTCTTCATGGCCGCGTCATGCAATGGTGGATCTATCGTCTTATCGGCATCGGAACTGAACATCAGCCGATAAAGACCGGGATTTTGACACGCAAACCCGATACAGGCCTGTGCCGCCGCCACGAATTGCGCGCGCGTGGACGGCTGATCGAGGGACATGGCATCTGTCAGGCTTTCCCCTAGCCTGACGAAGCCGATCCGGGCCAGTTCCCGCAACAGCATCTCGCGATCACGGAAATGCTTGTAGGGCGCTGCATGACTGACACCCGTGCGCCGCGCCACTTCCCGCAGGGTGAACGCCCAGTTCTGGTCCGTGGCCAGTATGTCCAGCGCCGTGTTGATCAGGGCGCGGCGCAGGTCACCGTGATGGTAGGGGCGGTCCTTGGTTTCACTCATTCGTGAGGTCCATGTTTACACAAGAAACTTTCATTGACACCAGATCGTCATGCTCCATACCTTGCCTGCATAAGTTTCTCCTGTAAACATGGAGGACGCAATGTCCGATGTTACCCCCGCTGACCTGCACCGTATTCTCGACCGCCAGCGCGCCGCGTTCCTGAATGCCGGGCCGCCCGACCTGAAACAGCGCCGGGCCGATCTGCGTCGCCTGAAAGTCGAAATCCTGAAGCGGCGCACCGAGATCGTGCGCGCCCTGAAAACGGATTTCGGCCAGCGCTCGGAGCGGGAAAGCGCCATTGTGGAACTGATCCCGCTGGTGCAGTCGATCAATTACATGATCGCCCATCTGGGGTGCTGGATGAAACCGCAGCGCCGCCACGTCTCGGCCTATTTCCAGTGCGGTCGTGCATGGGTGGTGCGGCAGCCGGTGGGTGTCGTGGGGATAATCGCGCCGTGGAACTATCCGGTCTCGCTTGCCCTCGTGCCGCTGGCGACAGCGATTGCCGCCGGCAACCGGGCCATGCTCAAACCGTCGGAATTTACACCGGCCACATCGACAGTGATTGGCGAGATCGTTCAGGCTGCCTTTCCCGCGGAGCAGATTTCCGTCGTGACCGGCGGTGGCGACGTAGGTGCCGCATTCTCGGCCCTGCCTTTCGATCATATCCTGTTCACGGGCAGTACGGCGGTTGGAAAGAAGGTCGCCGAGGCAGCAGCACGCAATCTGACACCGGTCACGCTGGAACTGGGCGGTAAGTCACCCGTGGTGATTGAACCCGGCTTTTCCATGCAGCGGGTGGCGGACCGCGTGGCGTTCGGCAAGCTGACCAATGCCGGGCAGACCTGCATCGCGCCGGATTATGTGCTGGTGCATGAAGACGACAGGGACGCTTTTGCCGCAGCCTATGAGGACGCCGTGAAAAAGCTACATCCGGATGGCTATGCGGGGTCTCCTGACTATACGGCGATTCTTAATACCCATCATTACGGGCGCTTGAGCGGTCTGATCGACAATGCCGCGGTACAAGGGGCACAGGTGATCCGACTGGGGAGCGATTCACCCACGGATCATGTGCTGGCCCCCGTGCTGCTGCTCGATGTCACGCCCCAGATGACGGTTATGCAGGAGGAGATTTTCGGGCCGGTCCTGCCTGTGCTGACTTACAGGACCCTTGATGAAGCGATTGCCTTCATCAACGCGCGGCCCCGGCCCCTGGCCCTGTATTATTTTGGCGACAACCGCGTTGAACGCGACAGGGTGTTGAAGGACACCGTTTCAGGAAACGTGACGATCAATGGTACATTGATGCATTATGTGCAGGACGATCTGCCGTTTGGTGGCGTGGGAAACAGTGGGATCGGCGCGTATCATGGAAAGGAAGGCTTCATGGCACTCACGCATGCCCGTGGGGTGTACAGACAGGGGCGTTTCAATGCGGCAACACTACTTCAGCCGCCATTCGGCAAACTAACCGACGTCATCACCAATCTGATCCTGCGATGACGACGCGCGTTCTGCTCATCGGGGGCACCGGCCTGGTCGGGCGTTCTGTCGATGCGGACCTTGCCAAGCGGCCTGATACCGTCGTCACCAGCCTGACGCGTCGGAAATCATCTGGCTCCGATCATGTCATTGATTTCGAACGCCTGTGCGCGGCGCCCGGGGTGACATTACGGACCGTCGTCCCAACTGGCGCTGACGTGGCGATTTCCTGCCTGGGCACCACAATTCGTGCTGCTGGATCGCAGGCGGCCATGTTCCGCGTGGATCATGACTATGTCCTCGCTTTTGCCACAGCGGCGCATGCGCTTGGCGCACGCCAATTCATTCTCGTTTCTTCCGTGGGGGCGGGCGGTCCCGGTTTTTACCTCAGGACCAAAGGCGCGATCGAGCGCGACATCAGGGCGCTCGGTTTCAGCCGCGTGGACATCCTGCGCCCCGGCATGTTGCTGGGTCACCGTGCAGAGGCACGACCGATGGAGGCGATCGGTCAGCGGCTGGCGGCGGCGCTGGCACCGTTCATAATCGGCAGGCTTGCTGGATATGGCGCGATTGACGCGAAAACTGTCGCGAAGGCGATTGCCGGGCTTGTAGGACAGGTGCCAGATGGATGCCGGACATATGACAATGCGGACCTGCACCGGATCGCCAGTCAAACTGCCAACTCATGAGATGATCCGGTATTTCCGAAGAATTTTATGTGCATCCTGCGCGTATGTCCCAAACGCAGAAAGCCGCCCCTACGGACGGCTTAACATGCTGATTATATTGGATAAATCTTGGTTGCGGGGGCAGGATTTGAACCTGCGGCCTTCAGGTTATGAGTTTGACAGCAGGGCCTACGCCGCACCGCGAAATATCCGCACTCCCTACGCCAATCTACGCCTATCCTTTTATTTTAATTGCATAATTTGTGTAATTTGGCTCAGCTTCCTACGCCAGCTCACGCTGACGTTTCAGTCCCATTTGCATCCTATACGCATCCTGCGGAGGAAGCCATGCCCCGAATTTCAAAGCGTATCATTGCCACCCTTCAGCCTGCCGAGAAGGACTACATCGTCTGGGACGATCAGGTCGCCGGCTTCGCCTTGCGGGTCTGGCCTTCGGGCCGGATGAGCTATGTGGTTCATTACCGGACCAACGGGAGATTCCGTCGTTATACGATCGGCCATCATGGTCCATGGACGGCGGATAAAGCGCGGGATGAGGCGATCAGGATTCTTGCCCGCGTAAAAGACGGCGGCGATCCCAATGTCGAACGCGGAGAGGAGCGCTCCTGCCCGACCGTCAGCCAGTTCAGCAAGACTTTCGTCGAACGGCATGTGAACACGCATCTGAAACCCACGACTCAGGCCGAGTACAAGCGCGCGATTGACCTGTTCATCGCGAAAAAGATTGGCAACCGGAAGATGGACGCCCTCACCCACTCCGATGTAGTCGGGTTCCATCATACCTATCGCCATATTCCCTATCAGGCCAACCGAACCCTCGGTGTTCTGTCTAAGATGTTCTCGCTGGCGATCCTGTGGGGCGTCCGGAAAGATAACGTGAATCCCTGTCGGGGCGTGAAACGCTACAAGGAGCTGAAACGCGAGCGCTATCTCACGGCGGAAGAACATCAGCGCCTTGGCCAGGCGCTCGATGATGCTCGTTCCACGATGCCCGAAGCCGTGAATGCGCTCCAAATCCTGCTTTTGACCGGCTGTCGCCTGCGGGAAGTCCAGCGCCTGAAATGGGAATACGTCTATCTGAACGAAGCGGTAATCAGACTACCTGACACGAAAAATGGTGCCCGCACGGTTCAGTTAGGCGAGAGTGCAGTCGGCTTACTTGGAGGCATCCCAAGGGTCGAGGGCAATCCCTATGTCATCACGGGACGGAAAGAAGGTGGCCACCTGACCGATCTGGAGAAGCCGTGGCGGCGCATCCGAAAGGAAGCCGGGCTGGAGGATGTCCGCATTCATGATCTCCGTCATTCCTTTGCATCCGATGCGCTGGAACTGGGCGAGGATCTGATCATGATCGGGAAACTGCTGGGCCATCGGGATCTCAAATCGACCGCACGTTACGCTCACCTCAAAAAAGAGCCGATCCAGCGCGCGGTCAAAGGGATCGATCTCAAAATCTCCTCCGCCCTTTCCGCAACAAAGGTCACACCAGTCACCGCCGTCGAGTAAGCGGTTACAGGTTTTGCCGATTTGGGCGTTCCTTCTGGAATAGTCGGCCGAACGCAGCGCATCGCCCCGCCAGAAGATAAAGCGCCGGGGTCGTGAACATGGTCTGGGCCTGACTGACCAGCAGGCCACCGATCAGCGCGATGCCCAGCGGCTGGCGCAGTTCCATCCCATAGCCGCCCATCAGCACCAGCGGCAGCGCGCCAAGGGCTGCCGCAAAGGTGGTCATAACGATGGGCCGCAGCCGCAGCAGGCAGGCCTCGCGGATGGCGTCCCGTGACGTCATGCCGCGTTCGCGCTCGGCATGGATGGCAAAGTCCACCAGCAGAATCGCGTTCTTGAGCGAGATGCCGGTGAGCAGCAGCATGGCGATCACCGCCATGCCCGAGAACGGCAGCCCGAACAGGTCGAGTGCCAGGATGGCTCCGATCCCGGCCGAGGGGATGGTGGAGAGGATGGTCAGCGGGTGCCACACGCTTTCATAGAGCATGCCCAGCGTGATCCAGACGGCCAGGATGGCCGCGATGATCAGGATCTCGCTGTCATGCGCGCTTTTGCCAACATCCCCCTCATCGCTCTGCAATTCCCCGGTGATGGTCTCGGGCAGATGCAGGCTCCGCCACTCCTGATCGATAACGGATTGTGCCTGTGACAGGCTGACACCCGGCGCCAGTTCCAGCGCCAGAGAGGCGGAACTGGCATAGCCGATATGGGTGACGGCTACCGGATCAAGGCTGGGGGTGATGCGAGCCACCACCGACAGCGGCACCAGCGTCTCCGCTCCCGTCGCCACGGCCGAGCCGGTGGACGCATTCGCCCCGCCCGCCAGTGAATTGGCGATCTGGTTTCGAAACGCCGTCGCACCGGTCGATGCCGTGGTGCTGGCCGTGGCCGACGTGACCACCCGGATGGTGTTGGACGCCGAACTGCCGGACGCTGACCCACCCGAGGGACTGACCCAGAACTGTTTCAGGATCTCGGGATCGCGCTGGAAGCGGTTTTCCACGGTCAGCACCACGTTATATTGCCCATGTGCTGTGTAGACGACCGAGGCCGTGGTCTGGCCAAGCGCGTCGGACAGGGTGTTGCCAATGACCTGCGGCGTGACGCCAACGCGGGCGGCGGTATCGCGGTCGATCGCCAGCGTGATCCCCTGTCCCGGCGGATCGACGTCCGGATCCACATCCGTGAGCTCCGGACGATGGCGCAGGGCTTTCGCCAGTTTCCGTGTTGCCGGTCCCAGCAGCCGGTCATCCTCGCTGCGCAGGATGTAGCTGACCCCGCTGCTGTTCGAGCCGACCCGCATCATGATGTTGCCCGGCGCCTGGGCATGGTATTCGGCGTGGATATCCTTGCCCATCCGGGCGATCACGCGGGCCGCGACTTCCGCTCCTGAAGCGCGCCCGGTGGAAAGGTCGCGCAGTGTGGCGAACACCATACCGTGGCTGGAACCTTCGCCGGTATCCAGATAGGCGATCACATGCGTCACGGCGGGATCCTCCAGCAACACCCTGCTGAACCGCTCCAGCCGCGCCTTGGTCTGGGCCAGCGAACTGCCGCTGCCCCGCGATCCACCCGAGACGATGCCCATATCCTGACGCGGGAACACGACCTTTGGCATGCGGGTGAACAGAAAGACGCCCACCAGCAGGGTCAATGGCAAAAGCAGCGCGGTCTTGCCGGGGTGGGTCAGGCAGATTTCCAAAATACGGCGATACAGGCTGCCACTGTGTTTTTCATGATCCAGAAAATCTGCGGCATCGACGCCGTGGGAATGATCTTCCGCTACGGTCGGTTGTTCTTCGTTGATGCGGGCGTCTCTTCCCTCGGCAAACCGCATGCACAACGCCGTCAGACACGGCGTGACCACGCAGGACAGAACCAGCGAGACGGTCACGGCAATGCCGACGGTGCCCGCAAACTCCCGGAACAGCCGTCCCGTCAGCCCCGAGGCCAGTCCAATCGGCAGAAATACCGCCAGCACCGACACGGTGATGGAGAGCAGCGTGAACGCCACCTCGCTCGCCCCGGCAATGGCGGCCTCGTCGATGAAAAGACCCCGCTCGCGCATGCGGATGATGTTCTCGATCACCACAATGGCGTCATCCACCACCAGGCCCGTGACCACCGTCAGCGCCATGAGCGAGAGGTTGTCCAGCCCGAAGCCCGCCAGATGCATCGGCCCGAGGCTGGCGATCAGGCAGCATGGCACAATGATCGCGGCTGCGATGGATGCCGTCCATGACCGCAGGAACACCCACACCACGGTCAGTGCCAGAATGCAGGCGGCCAGCAGTGTCACCAGCGTGTGATGCAGCGAGGAGCGGATCACGGCCGAGCCATCCCGCGCGACCGCAATATCCGCACCGGTCGGCATCAGTATGCGCAGTTGCGGCAGGCGGGCCTTCACCGCATCGACAATGCCGACCAGATTGGCCCCCGGCTGGGCACGCACCATCAGGGTCAGGGCTGGTCTGCCATCAAAGAACGCGGCGGCATTCACGTCCTGCATGCTGTCGGTCACGGTGGCCACATCCCGCAGCCGGATCGGACGCCCGCTCTTGTAGGCAATCACCAGATCCAGATACGCATCGGCGTGTTCGGCCTGATCATTGACGGCCAGTTGGAAACGCCGGTCGCCCATGTCGATCACGCCCTTGGGCGTATGCGCATTGGCCGAGGCCAGGGCCGCACGCAGGTCTTCAAACCCGATCCCGTATTTGAAAAACAGCAACGGGTTCATCTCCACCCGCACGGCGGGGGCTGAACTGCCCATAAGGGTAACGTCCCCCACACCCTGTACCTGCAGCAGCATGGGGCGCAGCGTCGTGTTCACCAGATCATACAGCTTCGCCATGGACTGCATGCCCGGTGTCACCGCCAGAATGAGCACCGGTGTCGCGTTGGGGTTGGCGCGGTGGTATTGCGGGTCCGATCCCGGCGTGGTCGGCAGGTCGCGCCGGGCTGCCCTGATCGCCGCTTCCACATCACGGGCCGCGCCATTGAGATCGCGCCCCAGTTCAAAGCCCAGCGAGATGGAGGTCTGCCCCCGTGTGGAGGAAGACATCATCTGTGTAACGCCCGCGATATTGCCCAGATGCCGCTCCAGTGGGGCGGCCACCGTGCGGGCCATGACCTCGGGCGAGCCACCGGCATTCGACGCCGAGATCGAGATCACCGGCAGGTCAACATCGGGCAGGTCCGAGACCGGCAGGAGAGGCAGCGCCATCAGGCCCGACAGCACGGCGGAGAGCAGCAGCAGGAGCGTCGCCACCGGGCGACGGACGAACCAGGCGATGAATTTCAAGGAAGATGTCCCGTCCCTGCGGGAGGGCTCTGTCTATAAAGACGATCGGCCACTGCGTTTTTTCAGCGACCGGATGAAAAAATGCTTCAGCGCTCAGCGGATGTCCGCATCACCGGTGGCCAGTACTGGCGTCACGGTAATGGCGACGGCCTGCACGGCCAGCCCGTGTTCAGCCGCGGCCCGACGCAACAGGGCCGCCACTTCCGGCATCCGGCACGGAATCTTTCGGCCCGTTCCCGCCTCGACAAAGGTGACGGCCAGCCTGCCTTTGCGTTCGGGCGCAATGCTGTAATGCCACAGCCGGTCGGGCGAGACGTCGCGGCGCAGGATGTCGCGGGCAACGAGCAGGTTCAAATTGCGCTGGATCGAGCCCTGGCTGGGCGGATGGCCGTCAGTCATGGTGCGCAGGGTCTTCCAGATCTCGATGGCCGTGGCTCCCGCACCCGCTTCAAGGATGCCATGCAGCAGTACCCGGCGCAGGTCGGTCATCTTCACGCCCGCCTCCCGGCAGCGGTCCTCAAGCTTGCGCACCGCATTGCGACTGGCGCCCATGCCGGGACGGATCTGGCTCAGGGCGGGCGGAGAACGACGGTGTTCGGAAAAGGCGAGCATGGTGATGATCCTGTCACGATCAGAATAAGGGAATGGCCAGAAACCTCAGTTCCTGTCCGGGTGGATGTAGAATTCGACGGGCACGGTCAGGGTGATCGGATCCCCCGCGACACTGTCCGGCGGAATGGGCAGAGGCTGGGCGCGTTTGGGGAGCGCTATGGCTTCCTGATCCAGCAGCGCATGGCCGGAACTGCTGGCCAGCGTCACCGAGAGCACGTGCCCCTTGCGGTCCATGGAGAAGGTTACGGTCGGAACACCTTCCTGATGGTCGGCCATGGCATCGGACGGGTAGCGCTTGAACTTTTCCAGTTGCGCCAGCAATGCGCCCTGCCAGGTCACCGGGTCATGCGATGCCTTGGAAGATGAGGCGCCTGGAGCGGGAGCCGCCTGCGTGGGCGCCGGTGGCGCTTCCGAGGACGGCGGCGCGGTCGTGGCCTCGGCGGGCGGCGTTTTGTCCGGGATGGGCTTTTTGAGCATCGGCACCGGCTTGCTCTTCTTGACGATCTTGCGCGGTTTCTCGGGCTTGGGCACCGGGACTGGCGGATTGGGCGCGGGCGACGGCGGAGCCGTGATCTTCGGCGGCTCGACCGGGGCCGGATCGGGAATGGACTGGGTCTGCTTCGGGCCGATCGGCGCATCCGTTGGCGGCGTGGGTGTCGAGACCGGTTCCGGGGCCATGTCGATGGCGATCGCGGCAGGCGGTGGTTCGGGCACGGCCATGACCGGTGGTGGCAGGCGCATGATCCACCAGATCGCTCCGCCACTGGCGGCCAGTACGGTGAGGAAGGACAGGCCCCAGCGGAGCGCATCGTGACGTCGGGCCAGACGGGCCTGCCCCCTCTGCCAGTCGGCAAAGGACGGTGGCACGGAAATATCCGCCCCCTGCGCCATATCCGTCGAACTGCTCACGGCGTGCCTGCCGCAACCGGAGCCGTGGCAGGAGCACTACCCGAGGTTGTGGAGGCGGTCGGCACCATTGTTGTGCCAGCTTCGCTGCCTTCCTCCTGTCCCTGCAGGTTGACCAGTGCGACCTTGAGGTATCCGGCGGACCGGAGCTTATCCATCACGCCCATCAGCGTGCCGTAATCGACCGTCTTGTCGGCGCGCAGGAAGATCCGTTCGTCCCTGTTGCCCTTGGTGGCCCCCTCCAGGGCACCCGCCAGACCGTCCATGGTGATGTCATCTTCTCCCAATGCCAGGCCATGGTCGGCCTTGACGGTGAGGAACACCGGGTCATCGGGGCGCGGCGTGGGCTTCTCGGTCGAGGAAGGCAGGTCCACCGGCACGTTCACCGTGGTCAGTGGCGCTGTGACCATGAAGATCACCAGCAGGACCAGCATCACGTCGATGAATGGGGTGACGTTGATCTCGCTCGCCTCGTGCGGGCTTTCATCGGTATGGCGCATGCGGATCATGACGGCTCACTCCCCGGCCGCCGTGCGGACATCACGCGCCTGCGGGCCAAGCCGTACGATGTTGCCCTGCGCCATGAGCATCTGCGTGCGGCCCAGATCGCGCGACACCAGGCGCATCACCAGTGCGGTCAGGTCCGCCACCTGTGCACGGCACGACGCCGTCTGGCGGGCAAGATGGTTGTAGATCACCACCGCCGGGATCGCGGCCACCAGACCCAGCGCTGTAGCCAGCAGGGCCTCGGCAATGCCGGGGGCGACCACGGCAAGGCTGGTCGCCTTGCTGGCGGCGATGCCGGTAAAGGATGTCATGATGCCCCAGACCGTGCCGAACAGGCCGATAAAGGGTGACGTTGCACCAATGGTGGCCAGCACACCGGTGCCGCGCAGGAGCCTGCGTCCTTCAGCGGCCTCAAGACGTTCGAGGTGCAGGACGATGCGCTCCTTCAGCCCCTCGCTGTCATCGGGGATGTCGGCGGAGCGCCTGCGTTCGGTCTCGGCGGCCATGACCAGCGTGTGGGCGATGGAGGAATTGCCGCGTGTCCATTCCTCGCCAAGGTCCAGCGTATTGGCCTCTTCCAGCGCTTTCTCGGCCTTCTGGAGTTTAAGGCGCACGCGCAGCAGTTCGAGCGACTTGGCGATGAAGATGGTCCAGGTCAGCAGCGAGGCCACAGCCAGCAGGATCATCACGCAGCGGACGACAGGACCGGCGTTGAGGAACATATCCCACGGGGAAAACGAGATCGGGGTCATGACTGACCTCCTTTGACAGACGGTGTGCGGCACCATGCTTTGAACAGAC
The DNA here is from genome assembly GCF_015155755.1 of Komagataeibacter sp. FXV3. Classification (GTDB taxonomy): domain Bacteria; phylum Pseudomonadota; class Alphaproteobacteria; order Acetobacterales; family Acetobacteraceae; genus Komagataeibacter. The sequence goes on from NZ_VWPI01000082.1 coordinate 72,146, forward strand.
AGGCGACCGTCACGATGAGGGGAATAGACAGGGCGGCCCATGACAGGGCCAGCCAGACGCCATGCTGGCCCAGCAGGGCGGACAGCAGGCCGAAGGCGGTGAGCAGACCCAGCGCGATCGGCCACGGCCAGACGGCGACGGCGTGACGTGATGCCGAAACTGGTTGGGATGGCACGGGGATTTCGGGAGAGACGGCGTTCATCGCGCGCCCTCCACAGGGGTAAGCGCGAAATCCGCAGGCGCGGTGCCGTCGCCGTCATCCAGATCATACCCCAGCGCCCGCAATCGGGCATCGGTCGCGATCTTCCGTTTGCCCGCCCATAGCACCAGGCCGCTGACCAGCACGCCAATCACCACCACATCGAGCAGCGCCCACAGGATTTTCAGGGGCATGCCGCCGTAATCCCCGAAGTGCAGAGGGCGGGATATCTCGAGAAAGCGCAGATACCACGGCATGGGATAGGCCCCGGTCAGTTCGCCCGTGCGGGCATCAACCAGAACCGGGGTAAACAGGCGCGCCCGCAACGGGGTCGCACCACGCGTCCAGAGCACGTAATGCACGGGACTACCAAAAGACGCGCCAGGGAAGGACAGGCCGGTCACCTCATTGCCAGGCGTCGCTTTGGCCGCCGTATCGAACGCGGCCTGCACCGAAGACAGATGCTCCTGCGACGGCACCGGCAGGTCCGCATAGGGCCGCAAAATCTGCCGTACATCGGTGACGCGCCACAGGCCGAAGAGTGGGGTCTGGAGTTCGTTGACGAGCCCGGTAAAGCCCACCACCGTCGCCCAGACCAGCGTGGCGGCCCCCAACAGGTTATGCAGGTCCAGCCATGTCAGGCGTGACGCCCGATCCCGCCTGACAGAGCCGAACGGTAGCCGCTTCATGAACCTTCCATACAGCACTGTGCCGGACACCAGCGAGGCCACGAAGACACCGCCCATAAGGCCGAGAAACAGCCGGCCGGGCAGATAGGCAAACAGGCTGGTATGGAGCCGATTGCAGATACCCATGATGATGCCGGTCCAGGTGCGCGGCTCCTTCGGGGCATCGGCGGGACGCGACTGCTCCAGTATCTTGGCCGTGCGGGCGTCGAACTTGATCCAGTGTCCGGAATGGCGGTCGGGATAGTTCTCGTCGTCCTTCAGGGCCTGCCAGCTTGGCGCCATGGAAACCAGCACTGCCGGTTCATCGTCATCCGGATTGACGCTGGTGATGATCTGGCCGGGATAGAGCGCACGGGCTTTGTCCACGATGACATCCAGACTGGCGTTCGGCGTGCCAGGCGGCAGAACCTCATAGGGTGGGTCATCGTCGCCGACGAACGTGTCCCATATCTGCTCGGAGAACAGCAGCGGCAGGCCGGTCACGCACACGATCAGCAGGAACAGCGTGCAGACCAGGCTCGTCCATTTATGGACCACGAACCAGCGGCGAAGAATGCGGGTGGTCATGAAAGCCCCGGACTCACAAATGCGTGTAAGAGTGAGTCGCAAATATCAAATGCACGCAAAACCAAATCCTTTGCTCTTCGCTCCTGACCTATCCAGTCACGGCAGGTGCATCCATGCGATCATATGCCGCAGGGTGTTCCATGTCGGACTGAACGCCGGTCTCACTCTCTAAGACGATCTGCGGGAACATATTTTCATTTTTTCTGGTGACTTGGTTTCTTGTCCGAAGTGCGTCCACACCTTGAAAGCACACAAAGTATCTACTTCCAGAAACGCATCATGAATTTTGTACAAAGCTTCATAAAAGCTACCTCCTTTACCCAACGAATTTTGCACGAACAGCTCTCGCATTTTGCACATCCCCACTCCACGAGTTTGGCACGGGTCACTACACGGATCTTGCATGGTCAAGCTCACGCATCTTGCAGGGCGTGGACCACACGAATTCGGCATGGGGACGACGGGTAACGTCTTGTGGTCAAGACAAAATTTTCTCTCAGTTTAGGTGGTAAGTGGCTGTCTAATGCGCGCCAACGTGAGTCACGGATATTGCACAGCACCGTCCCACGAGGTTGGCATGGTTCGCCATTCAAGTGTTGTAAGGAGCACCCCATGATTGTTGCATGGGATGCCTCCAGAAACTTACAGTGAGACAGCCCCTCAAATTTGGCACGTAAACGACAGACAGAGTATTGAATCTAATGAGTAAAAGGAGCTGTATTTTGGAGTTAGAAAATTTCACCAATTGTAGGTCAAGTTTCCGTAAAACCGACGCCCCTGTCCAGTATAGCAAAATCCGGTATCGCAGCTTGTAACGTAATACTTATTGGTAAGATTTGATATTGCGAGTTGTGCTTTCAAGCCTTTCAAAGCAGGGATGGCCTGCCCGAGGTCATAATGTGCACCGATATCGAACAGGATATAAGATGGCACTTTAAACGATTCGACATTCGTGGCGTAAGAATATCCTACATACCTAATGCCCCAATTAACACCTAGTCCCTTTACAAAACTCGAAGGTAATGTATAATCTGCAAAAACAGAAAACATATTTCTCGGCATTTGCGGAACTACTTTTCCCTCTTCTGAAACTGCGCTTCCATAGGTTGAACCGGTCGACGGATCAGTTCGCTCAGCAGTCAAGTTGGTATTTGCAAAACGAATATCCGTATATGTATAAGACGCCACAAATTTCAGACTTTTTGTGATGTTGGCATTTGCTGCAACTTCAAAACCTTGAGATTTAACTTTACCAACGTCTGTGTCAAAACCAGTATGTGCAACATCATTAATGAGATAGTGATTTTCATCTATATGGAACGCGGCCGCCGTCAATAAAATATCTTTATTGGGCACCTTATATTTTAACCCTGCCTCGATCTGATTGCCTGTCAGAGGAGAAAAAGGCTGACCAGCATAGTTTGTTGAAGTCTGAGGCACAAAAGAAGTCGAGTAACTGAAATAAGGTGAAAGCCCAAATTTAAAATTATATATTATCCCGGCTCGCCACGTAAAAGCATGCTGAGGCTGCGGCGCTGTAAAATTATCGGTAGATTTCCATATATGTTGTGTATTATTGTTCGTATAGCTTTTAAGTTTATCATTATAGTTAACCCAATCTTCTCTGCCACCGAGCAATACAGAGAGACCCTTCCATTTAATTTGATCTTGAAAATAAACCCCTTCTTGAAAATAGTTATACGGCCCCATACTCCCCCTCACCGTACAGGAGGAAGAGTTTACATCGAAACACGGGCTATATGCCGTAGTTGGATTATATATATTTTGAATATATGATGTAGTACGGTCATACAATACATTTTGCGTGTATTTTAGCTCTCTAAAATCCGATCCAACAATCCATGAATGTTGAACTGACCCTGTGGAAAACTTTCCAGAAATCCTAGAATCCAAACCAATAGTGTTAGATCGTGAATAATAAGACCATGGTATTATCTTTTCCTCTGTAGAACTTGTGCTCCCACTGACATAGGAACTATCTGTCGTCTTATCAGACGACTCCCATCGGAAAGTCTGAGAAAAAGAAATATACTTATTGAAGTTGTGCTTAAATTGATACTCAAACATAGCCTCCTTCTGTCCGTCGGTATTCCAATTTCGAAATCCGTCGTATATATGCCTTGATATTCGAGGACATCCGCTATTTTGTATCAAGGTGCCACATGCAGGAGATTGCATGTAATTAGTTCCATCTCCAGGCGTGTACATGTACATTCCAAGTAGACTAAGAGACGTTTTTTTATCTATATCCCACGTAATTGATGGTAAAACGCCCACGCGATGGTAATCAATATGGTCTACCTGCGTTCCGGACGTAACCCCGATGGCTGCGATGCGGTAACGCAGACTGCCTGATTTAGTGATTTTATCACTAAAATCAGCCGTAGCTTCATACCGTCCCCAGTTACCAAAACCGACGGACACCTGATGAAGCGGAGTAGCCGTAGGCTTTTTTAGTGTAATCCCGATCATCCCCCCCGGAGTTGTTTGCCCATACATCACAGAGGCCGGTCCATTCACAGCTTCAATTCGTTCAATAAATGCAGTTTCGCCTGAACTTGCTGAATTAAGCATGATTCCGTCAACAAATGGCTCCGTTGCAAATCCACGCTGCATTATCGCTGACGCTGTTCCATTTGGTGCACTGCCGTTATCATATGTTCCTAGACTTTCAGAATATACGCCTGGCGTATAACGAAGTGCTTCAGCAACATTTTGAGGTTGTTGATCTTGCATTAACTGGTTTGTAACCACATAGATTGAGTTAGGGATCTCGGTGATAGATGTATCTGTTTTCGTTCCGGCCATTGTAGTCTCAGCGACATAGCCAACGCCAGGACCAGTTGGGTCCTGATGCGTAACGGTTCCTCCCACACGCACGGGACCGAGGGTGATATTGGCCGGTGCCGGAACGAGCGTTACCGTATGCCCCCCCGACAAGCGATATGTAAAACCCGTTCCTGCCAGCAAGCGGGAAAGCGCATCAGCAGGCGTCAGGCTACCGCTAACGCCAGGACTGGTGGCATTACGGATCACGTCGGCCCGCACGGAAACCTGCCAGCCACTCTGAGCCCCGAAGGAGGCCAAGGCATCACCAAGCTTTTGTGCTGGAATGCTGAAGCTCTGCGCCGCGGTCGGCGCAGGTGCCGCTACAGTTTGCGCCGTAGCAGCGCTCGCCGCGTGCCCGCCCAAACCTGCCAGCGTCGTTGTCATCAGCGCGGCCGCGAGCCAGCATGGACGTCCTTTAGCCGCCTGCCCGGACGCAGTACCTGTTTTCATGTTCGTATCGTCTCCAGTCCGCGTCATATCCAAATTCTGAATCCGACTTGTTGCAATTCAGACGCAACAGCAGCTTCTTGATGGAGAGACGAAACCGGGTATCTAAATCTTCAAAAAAAGTTTTCGATTTTTTTTGAGGGCGAACGATCAGCGCGCGGACAAAACCACAATCCAGGGCAAAATCCGATACATAGCCGCACCTTGTGCGTGCGCCACGGCTGCCAGCGCCTCAAGTGGGTCAGAGAGATTGTAGACCCCGGTCAGCGGCTGACGGGCAATATCCCCACGCAGGATAATGACACCGTGGAACCAGGGACGAATGGCGTCTACGGCATCCCCGACTGTCCGGTCCCGGACCATCGCCCGTGCGCTCGTCCATAGCGCGACCTCTTCAGGCTCCACATGCCGACGTGCGACGCCGGAAGCGCCGCCTCCATTCGTGGAGACGCGTATCTCGTCTCCGGCATGGAGAACTTCGGGCACCTCTCCCGGCGATCCGTTGCCTTCGACCTGCACGGCGCCCTCACGGACAGCGACAGTGGTGTCCGCGTCGTTACGACGGACATCAAAGACCGTCCCGACATCCGTTGTCTGGACCGCGCCTGTCGTGACGACAAAGGGGCGCTTTGTATCATGGACCACCTGGAAGAAGGCTTCGCCACGCAGGAGACGGACATCACGGCGTCCAGCCGTGAAATGGGTCGCAATGGCGCTCGATGGTGCGAGCCGGATCGTGCTGCCATCGGCAAGCGTGACTTCGCGTTGCTGGGCAACCCCGGTCATCTGATCGGCGCGAAAGCGGAGCAGGATTTCGGGACTGAAAACGCCAGCCGCCACACAGGCGGCAGCAAGCCCGACAGCCACAAGGGCCAGCCGCCGCCGTTTCACGCGTCGGTCAGGCGGAAACGATACCACTGTGGAGGTTCCCAGAGGCGATGTGTCGGACGACAAAGCGGACCCAAGCTGGTCGAACATGCTGTTAACGCTGATCCAGTCCCGTTCATGAGCCGGATCTTCGGTCAGCCATGCCTGAAAACGACGCTGCAGAAGCACGTCATCCGGTGCCTCGTTCAGTGCCAGCAACCACTCGGTGGCCGTACGCGGTGACGGAATGGCGCCGTCCGCCCGATCCTGCTGTTCCGTAGCCATACTCTCAGTATCCGACGATGCTGCGGAACGCTACGGATGATGCGCTTCGCTCCCTGCGATAGAGACGAATTGAAGGCCGTGTATTTTCAAAAAATAAATGCATATGAACTTATTCGATGCCGCCGAGGCGCTTCCGACAGTGCTCAAGCCCATCCAGAACAAGAGCATGGGCGAGGCCGACAGAAATGCCAAGCTGTTCAGAGACTTCCTTATAGGTGTGGTTGCCAAGCCGATAAAGTTCGACCGCGCGACGGGTGCGTTCCGGAAGCTCCGCAAGAGCTGCCTGAAGACGGCGGATGTTATCCCGAGCCGCCAGTTCGGCCTCAGGGGAAGCCCTGTCCTCGGCAATCTGGTCAATCCGGTCGCTGTCACCCGCGTCATAGCGCCGACGCTCCAGATCGGCCTTACGGCGTCCATCAATGGCAAGGTTACGCACGACACGATACAGATAGCTCAGCGGGTTTTCCCGTGGCGCGACAGCCGCCGCGCACCGCACCCATGCTTCCTGCACCACGTCTTCCGCGTTTACGCGATCGCCGGTGATGGTGCTCGCGTAGTTCAGCAGGGCGTTACGGTGGGCGGCATATAAAGCCAGAAATTTCCTGTCACGCGGCACTGCCTCGGGGCTCCTTCCCCGCGTCGATCCATCTCCGTATCCGGTATCAGGCGGACATGAAGGTGCATTTAAGAATGGTTCTCATTTTCCCATACGGGAACAACAGGACTTCCGCAACTGACTTTGTCGATGGGGCAGCCTCGCAGCCGGTCTTGCTGGTTTTTCTGAATATTTCTTGCCGGGAATCGTCCTGTCTCTATCGGACATGGAACGCCGGTTTCGCATAGCAAGGAAACAGAAGAAGGGAAGCTGCGGATGGTGCTCGCGACGAACTTGACCAATTTACCAGATGTGCGTTTCGGTCGCCCGACAGCATCCGCCGAGCATAAGGTGTGAACCACCATGCGCCGGCCTGTTAGTGATCCTTTCGGCAGCATTCAAGTCGTTGGGATAGCTAGAAGATGACGATAAGGCGCCCACCACTGGACCTACGCGAACTGCTGACGGTGCGGATCATCGCTCGCGCAGGCAGCATCCATGGCGCGGCCCGCATGATGGGAGGCAAGCAATCTGCCATCAGCCGCTCTCTACGCCTGCTGGAGGAGCGGCTCGGCGTTCCCCTCTTCCGCCGGACCTCTGGAGGCACCCGGCTCACACAGGCAGGAACGGCGTTTCTGCAAGAGGCAGAACTGCTCCTTGATGGAGCAACAGCGCTTTATGAACGGACACGACGTTGGAGCCATGGCGATAACGGGATCATCTCGGTGGGTTTGCAAGGCAGTCTCCCGCCGGGCCGGGTTTCGGACATGCTGGAGCCATACCCCGTCATGGAGGCGGGAATTTCCTTCGTCTGGCGGGATGCGACAAGGCGGGATCTGCTTCTGGCCCTCAAAGATGGTACGATTGATCTGGCCGTCATGACGCTGCCATTACCGGGTGCCGGGGTTGCATCCGTCCCACTCTGGAGCGATCGCATCGTTGCCGTCATGTCGGTGGGGCATCCTGTCGCACAGTCCGGAACCGCTTCTTGGGCCGAGTTGCATGAGGCAATTTTTCTGATCGGCAAAGACGAGACTGGAGAAGAACTGCTCGCACTCCTGACGCGCAAAATGCGGCAGGCGGGCTTCATACCCAAGACACGGCAGGAGGCAGTTCGAAGCCTGCGGGTCGTAGCCCTGGCAGCCAATGGCAGCGGTATCGCCCTCCTGCCAGACACATGGCTCGGCTTTCTGCCCCCTTCCATCCGGGAGCGCATTGCTGTGGTGGAGGTGATCGACGGCGACGGATTTTCCCACTTCGCCTATGGCGCGGCCTGGCAGCGTGAGACCTGTCCGCCAGCCGCGCAGAAGGTCATCCGTTTTCTGGAGCAGCAGGCGGCTGCGTTTTAGGATTACGTCGCTGTACCCCTTGCCGGAGCTTTCGAAACCCGCGATCGGACGTGATGAAGGCACGGATCATATGGGGCATGAGGCGCGCAGGATCGACGGGCTGGCCGTTCTGGCTGACCAGCGCCGCGTAGGCGACAAGATCGCGATGGAGGTCCGCCGGCAGATCTACAGTGACGCGAACTGGCTTCTCATCGGGTATTTCGGTGATACGCAATTTGGTCATGGAGCCGGTTCCTTTGCGTGCCAGGGTTTCAGAATAAGGTCGCGATTCAAAATGAGGGTGAACGGGAGCCCCGGTCGGTCGGTCAGCGTCGGCTGGACGTTCAGGCTCCGGTCGATCAGACGGTTGCCGACCATGGAAAAGCCGTTGCTCGCCCCGCTGCGGATGGCCTGCATGAGATTGTTTTCATTCCACGACGTGCCCGCTTCAGATCCAACACTGAGAAGGGTAGTAACAACGGCAGCCCTGAAGAGCTGACCCCAATGGTTGTTCACCTCGTCAGACAGACCGGACTGGCCGATGGCGTCGCCACCGGGCAGCTTTTCCAGAACGAGGCTTTCGCCGTTCGGATAGATCAGTCGCGTCCAGATGATCTGCGTGCGCTGCTGCCCGAAGGAAATCCCGCTGTTATAGGCTCCGAACAGCGTGCTGCCTTGCGGGATCAGCAGATAACGGCCAGTCGGGCTGTCATAGACGTTCTGGGTCACATGACCCACGATCTGGCCGGGCAGATCGGAGCTGATCTTCGTATTCAGCGCTCCGGCGACGACGGTCCCGGCCTGCAGGATATAAGGCGAAGCAGGAGGCGCGATCCGATCGGGGCTCATCGTCGCGCGGTCGGGCTGACCCGCCAGAAAAGCGCGATTGCCGGCCTGCTGGTCCGTGGCGGTCGGTGATGCCCGTGTTCCGGGCGCGGCTTGTGCCGACATTGTCTGCGCGGTCTGGCCATCATGCCCTTCGACCTGAGCAAAGAGCTTACTGGTGCGGGCCGCCTCAATCTCCTGATCGCCCCGACGATCTCCAATGCCCGAAACCGGCCCCGCACGGCCCTCCTTCTGGGCGTCGAGGATCGGCTTGCCGAGATCGCCCGGCAAGGGCGGGCCCAGTTTCGGGACGGCACTGTAATCGCTGGGCAGTGCGGCCAGCCCATCAGCCGACGGACGTGTGTCCGCATCCTGCGCCGCCTGGACCGCCCCCTTCTGTGTGCTGTTTTGCAGCGCGTAGCCCAGCGCAAGGCCGATCGCGAGCATCCCCGCACCACCAAGCGTCCAGATGACGGGACGCGAGAGCCGGACTACCGGCGGGCGCTGGGCCCGCAGGCGCAGATCGGGAGGAGAAGGCGGGGATGATGGTCCCGATCCGCTTCCGTTGCCGGACACGTCCCTACCCCCATCCTGATGATCCTGCGTGTCAGTCATGACTTCCTGCCATCCGTGCGTACGATCCGCACCCGCTGCTCGGAATGCTTGTCGCCCAGGCGCAGTTCGGCAGCAGCGAACAGCCGGTCCACGATCATCCAATTCTGCCGCACCCGGTAATTGACCAGCTCCGGGCCGCCATCGGCCCCCAGCACGAAGAGCGGAGGCAGTTCCCCCTGCCCTATGCCAGCCGGAAAGGCGATATAGACCTTGTGGCCGTCATCGAAGGCCCGGCCGGGCAGCCAGGGCGGCGTGCCACCTTTCACCGGCTGGATGGCATAGCGGAAGTTCAGAGCATTCAGATCCAGCCCTGCATCCACAGGGGTAGCATCATCGGCCGCATTGTCCTGCCGATGCAGGGCGATCAGATCATCCTCGGGATAATCCCACGATACCGATGCCATATAGGTAGCAGCGGTGGAGCGTAGTTCGGCCAGATAGGTCCGCCGGTCGGTGTTGACGATCAGGTTCGTGGTGAGGTCCGGCCGCGTCGGTTTAACCAGAATATGGATGCGCTTTGTCGCCCCCGCCCCGCTTTCGGTATCGCCGATGATCCAGCGCACCGTATCCCCGGCCGCCACGGGCCCGGTGCCCACCAGCTTTTCACCCTGCTGGAGCATGATGTCGGTGATCTCGCCGGGCGAGGTGTAGACCTGATAGAGGGCACCGGGAGAATAAGGATAGACCTGCACCGCGTTGATGAACCCGGCCCGTGTGGGCTGAATGCGTGCCGCCAGATTGGCCTGTGTCACACGCGCGGTCGGATCGGCGACTTCGGGGGCCGGATGGGCCGTGCGTCGTGAGGGTAGCGGCTTGAGTTGGCCCGGCAGGGGAAGTGGCTGCGGGACTTCAACGACCTGTACCGGTTTCGGCGGATCCGGCAGGCGCGTGGCCTGAACAGCGTCATCGTAGCGGATGACCGGCGGATGGTAATGCTGCGCGCATCCGGCCAGGGGCAGGATCAGCAGCGGCAGGACACGAAGAGCGCGACGGATCATTGACCGAACTCCTTCGACCAGTTGATGGCGGAGACGTAGATGCCCAGAGGGTTTTTCCTGAGATGATCGGCGTCACGCGGCATGCGCAGAACGACCGAGACAATCGCGGTCCAGCGCTCGGTGCCGGTGAACGCCCCGTCGCGGTAATGACGCTCTGTCCAGGCGACCCGGAAGCTGCCGGGCGAGGCGCGGATCACCGAGGCGATATCCACCTCGACCTGCTCGTGCCCGATCCGCGAGAACGGATCATTCAGGCGCGCATAATCGTTAAGCGCCTGCGCACCCGACGTGGTGGTGAAATCATAGGCGCGCAGCCAGTTGTGCCGGACCACCACGGCATCGGAGGACAGGCCACGGACATCACCAATAAACTGCGCCAGATACCAGGCGATCTGCGGATCGGCAGGCATATAGCCCGCTGTCGCGGGCGCCACGACCTGCGCCTGCCCCAGATGATCCACCTGCACCACCCACGGCGTGATGGTGCCGCGCGCGGACTGCCAGACCAGGCCTACGCCAAGGCCTGCGGACAGGCACAGACTCCCAAAGGCCATCAACCGCCAGTTGCGGGCCTGGATGCGGGCAGAGCCGATCCGTTCATCCCACGCCTGCGCTGCCCTTTGATACGGTGTCACGGGTTCGGGCGTGGTCCCGTAGCGTGTAGTCGAGCGACGGAACATCATTCTTTCTCCGAGAGATCAATGGACGCCGAGCCACCGCCGCCATCGGCTGAGCGGATGATATGGGCGGCCTCAGCGGCGTGGGCGGCGGCATTGCGGCGCTTCATCTTCTGCGCCCAGCGGGGCGAATGACTGTCGGGACCGCCACCTTCACCACCACCCGTTGGGCCGCTGCCGTTACCTGACGGATCACCGGACTGCCCGCCGTTCGCATCGGACGATGACCCATCCGTGAAACGTCCGCCCGTCGCAGTGAAAGCGCCTCGTGCGCCTTCGCCGTAGCTCTGCTTCATGGCGGTTGCTGCGGAAGACATTTTACTCTTCACGGCATTTGCGGCAGCACTGCCCGGCGCCCGGACGACACCGCCCAGACCAGCCGCCATACGGGCACCGGCGCTGCCACCGGCAGCGTTCATGGCTCCCATGGAATAAGCCGTGTTGGCCGCACCCGCGATCGCGGCCCCTCCCCGCGCGGCGGCGGCTGTAGCGCCCAGCGCAGCGGCACCTCCGGAAATTGCGGTAGCGGGCGCGGCAACAGCGGCAGCACCCATGGCGCCAACTGCCATGCCGGTACCGACGGCCGCGCCCGCACCAAGCTGCGGGGCACCGGAAATCAGGCCATTGGCGATGCTGCCGCCATAAATGGCGAGCCCGACGATCGAAAGCGACGCCAGCACCACCGAGACGGCCTGCCCGATGGTCGGCACATCGCTGCCATAGGACGTCGCAAACTGGGCGAACAGGACAGAAGCGATTGCGCTGATCACCGCCAGCACCATGATCTTCACACCCGAGGAGACGACATTGCCTAGCACCTTCTCGGCAAGGAAAGCCGTGCGGTTGAACAGGGCGAAGGGGATCAGGATGAAACCCGCCAGCGTGGTCAGCTTGAATTCGATCAGCGCCACGAAGAGCTGCACGGCCAGAATGAAGAACGCCGCCAGCACAATCAGCCACGACAGGCAGAGCACGAAGATCTGGATGAAATTCGTAAAGAAGGCGACGGGACCAAGGAGATTATGAACCGAGTCCAGTAAGGGCTGTGCCGCCGTGAATCCTGTGGACGCAAGACGTCCAGGCCGCAGGAAATCGCCCAGTGCGAGACTCCCGCCTCCGACCTTCAGTCCGAGGGCCGCAAAGCTGTCGAAGACGATCTTCGAGAGCGCATCGAAATCGTTGATGACCCAGGCGAAGAAGCCGATATAGAGCGTCTTCTTCACCAGACGCTGGATGATGTCCTCATCCGCCGCCCAGGCCCAGAACAGGCCGGCAAGAGCAATGTCCAGCACAGACAGCGTACCTGCCAGCGAGATCACATTCCCCTTCACCAGACCGAACCCCGTATCGATGGTGGTGGTGAAGGTGTTCAGAAAGGTATCGATAACGCCGACATCGTTCATGGCCATGGTGGTCAGTTCCCGCTACTGCCGAACATGGACACCGAAGTCGGGCTATAGGCGTTATATTGGGAAAAATGCTGATACTGAGCTTCGCTCTCGGCTTCGGTGGCAGCATTCCGCGCCCGCTCCAGCGCCGTGGCGCGCCCGTTGGCGGCGAGTTCGGCCTGGATGTCGGACAACTGGCGCGACTGAAGCGCGAGAAGCTGATTGCCAGCCTGCGCCGCCTGCAGGGCACCCGTGGAATCCTGGCTGGCCGAAACAAGCTGGGTCATGGCACTGCTGTCGGAAGGAATATTCCCCACCACACGCGCCTGAAGTTTCAGAGCATCCTCAAAGCCGCCCACGGAATTCTGCCATCGTGTCTGCGCCTGGCTGAACAGGGCGCTGTCGGACATGCCCGATGAGACCGACGTATAGGACTGCTGGTACTGCTGCTCGACGGACTGGACGCTGTAGGCAATGTTCTGCGCCTGCGCGAGCAGTGCCGTGGTCTGGGAAATCGTCGATTGCAGCGTCGAGAGAGTCGATAGCGGCAGGCTCGCCAGATTACGTCCCTGGTTGACCAGCATCTGTGCCTGGTTGGCCAGCGAGGTGATCTGATTATCGATCTGCTGGAGGGTCCGTGCCGCGATGAGAACATTCTGGACATGGTTGGCTCCGTCATACACCGCCCACTGTGCCCGGGCCTGTGGAACGCCAAGCGACAGCAGGGCCGCCGTACCGCAGAGAAAGACCACCAGCCTCATGACACAGATCCTTCTCGCAGAAGGTCCGCAGCCCATGACACGCCGCGCACGTCGAACCAGGCAGGCAGAAAGCCGTCTGGCCCGTGTTCCGCCAGCACACTGTCGATCAGCCGGTGATCGTCTTTGCCGGAGGCCGCGCACAGCGCCAGGGCAACAGGACCGAGCCCCAGTTCGAACAGGCGGTTTCCCCGCTGCGTCTGGCAGTAATATTCCCGCTTCGATGCCGCACGGGCGATGATCGCGATCTGCCGGTCGTTGAGGCCGAAGTCGCGGTAGATGGCCGCGATCTGCGGCTCGATCGCCCGTTCATTGGGCAGGAAGATGCGCGTCGGACAGCTTTCCACCACCGCCGGGGCAATGCGGGAATTGGCGATGTCCGACAAGGACTGCGTGGCGAAGATGACGCTGGCATTCTTCTTGCGCAGGGTTTTCAGCCACTCCCGGAGTTGCCCCGCGAAATCGCCGTCATCCAGCACCAGCCAGCCCTCATCGATGACCAGCAGCGTCGGCCGGCCGTCCAGTCGCCCTTCGATGCGATGGAACAGGTAGGACAGCAGGGATGATGCAGCGCCCGAGCCGATCAGACCTTCGGTCTCGAACACCACCATATCGGCATCTCCCAGCCGCTCAGCGTCCGCATCCAGCAGGCGGCCATAAGGACCACCGAGACAGTAGGGCGCCATTGCCTGCTTCAGCGCATTCGACTGGAGCAATGCGACCATGCCGGACAGGGTCCGCTCATGAACGGGCGACGATGCCAGCGAATTCAGGGCCGACCAGAGATGGGCTTTGACGTCCGGCGTCAGCGCCACACCCTCGCCGACAAGGATCTGGCCGAGCCATTCGGTGGCCCATTTGCGCTCATCAGGATCATCAATCCGCGCCAGAGGCTGGAGCGATACACTGCCACCCTGTTCTCCCGACAGATCATCCTCGGTCAAACCGCCGCCGAGATCGTGCCAGTCCCCATCCATCGCCATCGTCGCCGCCCGCATGGACCCGCCGAAATCGAAGGCGAACACCTGAGCGCCCGTATAACGGCGGAACTGCAGTGCCATCAGCGCCAGCAGGACGGACTTGCCCGCTCCTGTCGGTCCCGCGATCAGTGTGTGGCCCACATCGCCGACATGCAGGGAAAACCGGAACGGTGTGGCACCCGCCGTCCTGCCGTAGAACAGCGGCGCTGCCCTGAAATGCCCATCCTGTTCCGGCCCGGCCCACACGGCAGAGAGCGGAATCATGTGCGCCAGATTCAGTGTCGAGACCGGGGGCTGACGCACATTGGCGTAGACATGCCCCGGCAGAGATCCCAGCCACGCCTCCACCGCGTTCAGGCTTTCCGCCATGCAGGTGAAGTCACGGCCCTGAATGATCTTTTCCACGAGGCGGAGCTTTTCGGCCGCGATGCTGGCGCTACCATCCCAGACCGTAACGGTCGCGGTGATATAGGCCTGCCCGACATCGTCAGCACCAAGGGACTGCAAAGCCAGATCGGCGTCGGCCGCCTTATTGGCGGCATCATTATCCACCAGCACCGACGCCTCGTTGGTCATCACTTCCCGGACAATGGCTGCAATGCTCTTGCGCTTTGCAAACCATTGCCGCCGGATCTTCGTCAGAACCTTGGTGGCATCGGTCTTGTCGAGCAGGATCGCGCGGGTGGACCAGCGATAGGGCATGGCCAGCCGGTTCAGGTCATCCAGGATTCCGGGGAAGGTCCGCGACGGGAAACCGGTGATCGTCAGCGTTTTCAGATACGCATCGCCGAGTTTCGGTTCCAGACCGCCCGAAAGCGGCTGGTCCACCAGCAGGGCATCCAGATGCATGGGAATTTCCGGCACCCGGACCCGCTGGTTCCGCGTGGAAATGGTCGAATGCAGATAGGTCAGCGTCTCCCCGTCATCCAGCCAGGCGGCCTCGGGCATGAATCCGTCCAGCAGGGCCAGAAGCCGATCGCTGCGGTCCACAAACGTATGGAGCATGCCATGCGGGTCCGGCCCCTCGCGCTCCCGGCCCTCATAGAGAAAACGCTCGGCACGCCCGGAAGATTCCACCGGTGGCAGCCAGACCAGCGTGAGAAAATACCGGCTCTCGAAATGAGCGCCCTCATCCTCGAACTGCTCACGCCGCTCAAGATCGACCATGTGCGAGGCGGCATCCAGAAAATGGCTTTCGGGATATACTGTCGCCGGCACGCGCTGCGCCTCCACGAACACCGCCCAACCGGACCCCAGACGGCGCAGGGCATTGTTCAACCTCCCGGTCACACCCACCAGTTCGGCAGGCGTGGCGCTGTCCAGATCGGGGCCACGGATGCGCGCCGTGCGCTGAAAGGAACCGTCCTTGTTCAGGACAACGCCTTTCTCCACGAGCGCGGCCCAGGGCAGGAAGTCGGACAGGACGGCGGCACGACTGCGATATTCACCAAGGGACATCATGGCCCTGCCCTCCCTATGCGCGAAGCCAGGCGGGGTAGCGGAGATGCCGCCGTCCCACCTCGATAAAGAAAGGATCGCGCTTGGCCCCCCAGACCGCGAGCCCGTGGCCGACGATCCAGAAGACGACCCCGATCAGCCACAGCCGCAGGCCCAGCGCGATCGCTGCCGCGAGCGTGCCATTGGCGATGGCGACGGCACGGGGAGCACCACCCAGCAGGATCGGGTCGGTCAGCGAGCGATGCACCGGGACATGAAATCCCGGCACCGCATCATCGTCATACCCGAGCGCCATCAGATCAGCGCTCCGCCGGAGAAGGAGAAGAACGACAGGAAGAAGCTGGACGCCGCAAAAGCGATGCTGAGTCCAAAGACGATCTGGATCAGACGGCGGAACCCGCCCGATGTTTCGCCAAAGGCCAGCGTCAGACCGGTCACGGTGATGATGATCACCGAGATGATCTTGGCCACCGGCCCCTGCACGGATTCCAGTATCTCGTTCAGGGGTGTTTCCCACGGCATGCTGGATCCTGACGCCCATGCCGATGACGCGAAAGCAAACGACAGCAGCATAGAGGTTCCGAATACACGCAGATCCGGCACATGCCGGTCGGGACGTGCGACAGCGCACACGATGGCGCGCAGACGTGAAGGCAGCATCATGATGATTCTCCATTTTCAGAGAAGGATGTTTCGGGAGAAGAGAGGCTGACCGGACGGATGCGATAGGCGCCGGCCGTGGGATCGAGGCCGTCGATTTCCGCCAGTTCGGACAGGCGGCGGGAATTGCCGCGCCCGGACAGCACGGCGATGACGTCGATGGTTTCGGCGATCATGGCGCGCGGCACCGTGACCACGGCTTCCTGGATCAGCTGTTCCAGACGATACAGGGCAGCCAGCACCGATCCGGCATGCAGCGTGCCGATACCACCCGGATGGCCGGTGCCCCACGCCTTGACCAGATCAAGGGCTTCGGCCCCACGCACCTCACCGATGGGAATACGGTCTGGGCGCAGACGAAGGCCGGAGCGGACGAGGTCCGACAGCGTGATGACACCTTCGCGGGTCCGCAGCGCTATGAGATTGGGTGCTGTGCATTGCAGTTCGCGCGTATCCTCAATCAGCACGATGCGATCGCCAGTTTTCGCGACTTCCGCCAGCAGGGCGTTGACCAGCGTGGTCTTGCCCGTGCTCGTGCCGCCCGCGACCAGGATATTTTTCCGTTCCGCGACACCACGGCGAAGGAAATCTGCCTGGGCATCGGTCATGATCCCGGCCTCGACATAGTCGTCGAGGGTGAACACGGCGACAGCGGGCTTGCGGATGGCGAAACTTGGGGCGGTCACAACGGGCGGCAGCAATCCCTCGAACCGTTCGCCGGTTGGCAACTCAGCCGAGACACGGGGTGCTGCCTCATGCACCTCAGCCCCGACATGGTGGGCCACGAGACGCACGATGCGCTCGGCATCGGCTGGCGTAACCCTGTCGCCGGTATCGCCCAGCCCCTCGGACAGACGGTCGATCCAGAGCCGTCCATCGGGATTGAGCATCACTTCGACGATCGCGGGATCAGCGAGGTGCCGGGCAATCGCCGGCCCCATCGCCGTGCGCAGCATGGACATGCCGCGTACCCTGGCCCCTTCATGAATGACGGAAACCGACATGACCTTCCCCCGTATGGGCCGACCGCGACGGACGAACAGCGGTGGGGATCATTAAGAAAGGCTGGAAACAGCGCGTTTCAACAGGAATTCAGGCGTCGTAGGACGGCAGCAAAACGCAGGGCAAAAATACTTGCGAGGTGCGGATTTTACGCCTCCGGTTCATCCGGTGCGCCGGGGTCCAAAACATCCTCCGGGATTTCCTGCTGGAGTCTCGGTCCCTGGGCCAGCCTGCGGCCGAGGGCGGCGACAAAATTATCATAGCGCACCCCGGCCTGTGCCCGCGCCGCCTTCGCCGCCGGTTCGGGCAGCGGTGGGGTCGTGGTCAGCCAGAAGCGGATGAACAGCGCAAGGGTCTCCACCGTGATGCCAATATCACGCTCCAGCCGCGCGAGGCGCCGGTCCTGCCGGTCGAGGCGCTTCGATGTGGCAGCCTCGCGGCGTTCCTCGCCATCGGGCGAAAGGAAGGAGGCGACAGCGGCCTCGACGATCAGCGACATCGGCTGTGCGCGTCGCGCCGCATAGGCGGACAGGGTCTTCATCACCTCGGGATCGAGATAGACGGAGATCTGGGCTTTCTTTTTCGGCATCACCATATCTGCCTCACAGTCCAAGTTCATCGCCACGGTCGAGCGATGCCTGCCGGGCGACGCCGCGCATGAGATCGTTCATCCGGTTGTTGCGGGGCGCGATGTCGTCGAATTCATCGACTGGATCAGGCGTGAACTCGTTCTCCATCGGCTCTTTCTTTTCGACAGTGCCTTCGCCCAGTTCCGGCTGACGGCGTCGGGTGGACTGGTTCGGATCTTCTTCCTCATCTCCCATCATTGGCGTTTCAGTCGCCGCATCTGGCGCTGGCGGTCTGGGTGGGAGTGGACGACTGCTCCAGTCGTCCGGGCATCCCTCCGTCGGACGTGTAGGCTTCGGCGGCGGCAGAATACGCTCCTGAAAGCGGGCATCCTCGAAATAGCGGGCCTTCTTCGCGCGGATCGGATACAGCCCGGAGACCATGACGATCTCGTCCGCCGGCGGGAGTTGCATGATCTCGCCGGCCGTCAGCAGCGGGCGCGCCGTTTCCGAGCGCGAGACCATCAGATGGCCCAGCCAGGGCGAAAGACGATGGCCCGCGTAGTTCTTCATTGCCTTCATCTCGGTGGCGGTGCCGAGCGCGTCCGAGACACGTTTCGCGGTTCGCTCATCGTTGGTGGCGAAGCTCACCCGGACATGGCAGTTGTCGAGGATCGAATTGTTCGGCCCGTAGGCCCGTTCGATCTGGTTGAGTGACTGGGCGATCAGGAAGCTTTTGATCCGGTAGCCCGCCATGAAGGCCAGCGCCGATTCAAAGAAATCCAGTCGCCCGAGGGCGGGGAATTCGTCGAGCATCAGCAGGAGTCGTCGTCGCTGTGCTGCAGCGTCGAGATCTTCCGTCAGCCGACGGCCGATCTGGTTCAGGACCAGACGGATCAGCGGTTTGGTACGGCTGATATCTGAGGGCGGCACGGTCAGGTAAAGCGTCACCGGGCGATCACCATCAACGATGTCGGATATCCGCCATTCGCAGCGCCGCGTCACCTCCGCAACCACGGGATCGCGATAGAGGCCGAGGAAGGACATGGCGGTGGACAGCACACCTGACCGCTCGTTGGGAGACTTGTTCAGCAGTTCACGCGCGGCCGAAGCCACGACGGGATGCGCGCCAGAATCGCCAAGATGCTTCGTCCGCATCATAGCCGACAGCGTTGTGGCAATCGGGCACTTCGGGTCCGACAGGAAATTGGCGACACCGGCCAGAGTCTTGTCGGGCTCGGCATAGAGGACGTGCAAAATGGCGCCGACCAGCAGGGAGTGCGAGGTCTTCTCCCAGTGGTTTCGTTTCTCCAGACTGCCTTCCGGGTCCACGAGGATGTCGGCGACGTTCTGGGCGTCCCGGACCTCCCATTCCCCGCGCCGGATCTCCAGCAGCGGATTATAGGCTGCCGAGGCCGCATTGGTGGGATCGAACAGCACGACGCGCCCGAAACAGGCACGGAATCCTGCCGTCAGCTCCCAGTTCTCGCCTTTGATATCGTGGACGATGGCTGAGCCGGGCCAGGTCAGGAGTGTGGGAATGACCATGCCCACGCCCTTGCCACTGCGCGTTGGCGCGAAGGTCAGGACATGCTCTGGCCCGTCATGCCTCAGGTAGGCTTTGCCATATCGGCCCAGCACCACCCCATCCGGATCAAGCAGCCCGGCCTGGGCGATTTCATCTGATCCTGCCCAGCGTGCCGATCCATAGGTCTCGATCTTCTTTGCCTCGCGGGCACGATGGACGGACAGGGCCACGGCAGCGGCGAACGCCAGCACGCCGCCTGAGCCTGCGATCCAGGCTCCGCGCGCGAACACAGCCGGGGCATAGGCATCGAAGATATACCACCACCAGAAAAACAGCGGCGGCACATAGACCGGCCAGCGGTGGAAGAGCACGAACCAAGGTCGACCGAGTTCAGGCTGGAAAGCGAGTTCCCACGCCGTCCATTCGGTCGCGGCCCACCAGGACAGGACGATCATCGACAGGACCAGCGCGACCTGTCCCCATTGAATACGTGTTCCGGGCTGTTCCATCTGCTCTCTCCGATCCATCGGAGAAACAGCGGACAGCCGTCATTTCAAAGGACGCAAGCGCATTGTCGCCCCAATCGCACCCGGTCGGTCAGCAGCGAAAAAATACTTGCACCATGCGGTGCCCCTCCACATGATCTGGTCATGCGCATGGCATGCGTATAAGGAGTCGAAACATGGCTGGCACTGTCACCCGCACCACGCACTACGACCGGACAGCCCCGCGACGGCCGGTCAATCTGTCGCTCAATGCCGATCTACTGGCCCAGGTTCGTCAGGTCACGCCAAACCTCTCTGCGACGGTCGAGACCCTGCTGGGTGATTATCTCCATGCCGCACGTGAAAAACGCGAAGACGAGCAACGGCAACTGGATGGCGTGATCGACGCGGTGAACGAACTGCATGCGCTGCATGGCTTCCTGAGCGACGAATTTTCGACGCTCTGAGCCGATGCCGCAATTCGCCATCTACCGGAACCCCGGCCGCAATCGGGACATCCCCTTCGTCGTGCAGATCCAGAGCACTCGGCTGGAGCGAAGTGTGGGTCGCGTGGTCATGCCGCTCGTGCGGCGATCTGCCGGTAAGCCGCCAGACCATCCCCTGACGCCGCACCTTCGCGTCGTGGGTGAGGACGTGTTCGCCAATCCGCTTGATCTGGCGACCGTTCCCGTCGTGAGGCTTGGCACAGTTCTGGGCATTCTGCCCGAACGGGAACAGGATGCAATCATTCGTGCGCTGGACGAACTGGTCAGTCGGGTGTGAAAGACATACGACTTTCAAAATCATTTTCGCTGGAGCTTGAATGGTCGTCTGCATCATTTGAAAAAAAAATCACTCTTCACAATGTCAAATATCCAACATCATGCTGATCTTGACGAAATTGGTATCGTTTCTAAATGAAAGATATATAATCGTATGAAATTCTCCCTACCAACACAATGCCGGATGCATAACTTTTATAAATAAAATTTATAATCCCACCTCTGCACAAACACAAAACAACTTTAATCGGATCCTTTCATGAATATAGTTTTTTTGCCACTGCTTGGGGACCAAAACATGGTGGCATAAATGCATTTAATTATGATTTTTCCATCGCAATATCAAAAATATTAAGAAATCATGGAAAAGTTATTTGCGTCGTTCCGTCATGTGATATCCGAGACGAACAAGACGCACATTCTAATAATGTTTATCTATTATCCCTAGAAATAGACAAGGGCACCGATACTCTCCATACGGATTATGTACCAAATATTATAAAAATTCTTAAAGATCATTCCCTTCTAGATGAAAACATAATTTGGTGTGGACATGATATATTTGGAGGCGAAATTGCCCTTGAGTCTCAAAAAACATTTGGAGGATCTGTCGCATTAATCCACCATATGCGTTACGAATATTATGAATCACACAAAGTCCGCAGCGACATGGTGGGGAATACAAAAGCTCAAGCTCAAAATGATCTTTTCAAGCGCAATTCAGACGCGTACCTTTTTGCTGTGGGTCCTCTGCTCAAAAAATCCTGTGAAGACCTTAGCGGTCGAGAATGTATAGAGCTCGTCCCGGGCTTCGTGCAATTCGCAATAAATAATGAATCAAGTAACGACTGCCTCAACGCTATAACATTTGGCAGAATGGATTCTGGCGCTGCCAAAATCAAGCAAGGACGTTTGGCGGTAGCGGGATTCGGACGAGCAATACGGCGAGCCAATGAAAATCCTGGCGTCCCCAAGATATGGGAACATAACCCCAGACTAACTGTCGTTGGAATATCTGAGGACGATATGCAAAGCGCTGCCTCATTGAAAGGTGAGGCTGACAAAGAAGCATTGCGTTCTACGAATGTTAGTGCTGTACCATTTGAAACAGATCGGAACAAGTTATTTGATCGATTAAAGAGCGCAAACATCGCAGTAATGGCGTCGCTACATGAAGGATTCGGCTTAACTGGCTGGGAAGCAATCGCAGCCGAAGTACCTCTTATATTAACAAAAAACAGTGGATTATTCCAACTCATCGATCAAGGTTTGAAAAGCCAAGGGAACGGATACGTCAAGGTCTTGGATATAAAAGGCGGCCTTGAAAATGATGACACACACGAAGACGACATAGGAAAAATCTCGGATGCATTTTTGGAGATAGGTTCCGCGCTGCCGTCGTGGAAGGAGAAAGCCAGAAATCTTAAACGCCTGCTGCTCACATCCAATTTGGGCGGCACATGGGAACAGACGGCTCAGACATTTTTAGATGTTGTTGATCCAAAGCATCGAGCTCACCGCCGCTTTAGCCAGGTAGCTAAGACAATATCATTTTCGCAACCTGGAAGACCTCATCCCAAACATCGGAATATCAGATGTATCGAACAAAAGGCTGCTGAGACCGCGTTAAAAGGACAACGGATCGTCTGGGTCACCTGCTCTCCCGGAATGGGAGAAGACGGGTTTTGTTCGGTGCTTATGGATCGAATGAATCTGGTTCTGCACCATACTCATATTATTGATTTCGATGGCTGCAGCGACAAAAGTGATTTTCTACAAAAATTTCGATCATCACATGGGCACGAATTTGCAGACTATATCAAATACATTTCAGATACACAGAACTTTTTCTGGCTATTTAGAGGAGTTAATTCTCGGGCAGCTGTCGCCGTAGCCGAGGAAATTTCAAGCATAGTCACAGAGTTCTATTCTGCCGCGCAGATCATTGTATTATCTGAAGTTTTGAGTCCTCGCTTGGAACAAAGTGACACCGAGGTTATTAAACTCAAACCTCTAGATGAAATAGATTTTAAAATTTACTTACACAATACCGCTAAACATCCAGAGCGCTTCTTAAATTTAGATACAATCGCATCTTTTCGTAGATTTACTGACGGAATTCCTGCGTATATAGACGCAGCCCTCAATGAATTGGAATACACAACGATACAAAATCTATTGTCTGGCGAAGAGGATAGTGATCCTATCATACCCGACAGCATTTGCTTTGACGACATTCAATCTACGATTCTATCTCTTAAAAACTCTTCTATTCCAGACGAAAAGCGCGCATACAAATTACTCATTGCGTTAATGGCATTTCCATATGGCGTGCAGTTGGACGATATAAAAAGGTTCTATGGCCCTCATGGTCTGCATGGACGTCATGCGGATATCTTGCGTACCAATTCTCTGATCGATGTGAAGCAATCACTATTCCTAGACAGCAACAAAGATGAGACTTACGTCCACTATATTCATATTCCAAGACCTATCAGAGATGTAATCAAGAAAAGCGAATTAATAGGGTAATCCCCCCATTTTTAGTGGGGTGCTGAATGAGAATTCAGGCAGCTGTTTTTAGTTTCTGGGCGGGGGTTAGCCCGCTGTTCCCCATGTTGGGTCTGTCATGGTTATATGTCCAGAGCCATTGT
>NZ_VWPI01000083.1 GCF_015155755.1 Komagataeibacter sp. FXV3
GCGGGGGGTAGTCCCCAATTTGCTCAAAACGCAGAAAGAAAGCTACCTCAGGAACCGTCAATCAAATCGCCGAAAGCCTAAAAACACGAGCCAGGCACATCAATCAGAGGTTTTTTCGAACCCTCCACCTGTGCTTATTCAGGTGGGAGAAAACGAGGCTTATTTCTCGGACTCTGCCCGGCTTGCTGACCGTCTGGCACAAGCCAACGTGGATGTCAGGCTTCAGAAATGGCCGCGTGTATTTCATGTCTGGCAGGCATGGAGTCCGCTTTTGCCTCAAGCCAGAGAAGCGGTTGCCAGCGCCGCAGAGTTCATCAAGCGTCAGTTGGCATAAAGGACGGAAGTTCGCTCAACATCGATAGATTATTCACAGTGCCTACCGGGCTCTGTAAAATAATTGATTTAACGCCGGTATTTACGGAGACCTGTGGATGCGTGGCGACGTGACAGACGAGGAATGGGCAATCACTGGAGACCTGCTGCCGCCTGGACGTAGCTGTTGCTCACTGTAATGCTTGATGTCCTACGTTTCGGTTGCCTATGGCAAAATATACATGAGCGCGAAGGAAAATAGCACTCGGTATATGTCCGATACGGCCGCTGATGCTCTTATGACCGCGTCAGTCGCCAACCCCAGCAGGCCTCGGAGCTTTTTTTGATAGCACGTCCTGCAGAGCCGCCTTGTTGAGCGACAGGTCCTCGACGATCCGTTTCAACTCCACGTTCCCGTCCTCGCGCTGGCGCAACCGTTTCATTTCGGCCGGCATCAGGCCCGCGTATTTCTTCCGCCAGTTGCAGAACGTTGCCCCCGAGATGCGTGCCTTCCGTTAAACCCGGTAGCAGGTGTGCCCGTGTCCGTGGACCTCAATACAAACGCGATCTGCGCCTTGGTGAACGCCGATGCCTTCAAGAAATTCTCATTATCCTGGATCCGGGATCATAGGTGGAGAATTCCAACCCCAATTTGCCGTGTTTTCGGGGAACTCGTCAAAACATTCGAGGTGGTATAGTCCCTGGGACGCTTAGCCTCTCGGGGCAAATGCGTCCCTGACGGCCTTCACGAATGATGCCCACATCTCGTCCGTTATTCGCGGGTAGTTACGGCGTAACTTCCTGCCCACACTGGCCTCATCGTTCGCGGTTACGGAGCGGATTATCTCGTCTGCCAACCTGTCCGGCATCTCACAAATTTCCTTCAGGTCCAGCCTGGCGTTGTCGTGGTTCCGGAGATACAGCGCCTCATCCCGCATGTGATGGACTATAGTCGTGTTGATGATATCCGCCAAGTAAATGACATGCGGAACATAGTTGGCATATCGCCAAGTAGGCCGAGCCAGGTCCTCGTCAGAAAAGATCAGGTCTGACTCTACGCCGTCGGGATATATCGTGGGCTTGGAGGCGAATGATATGTGGGATCTAATCTGGCTCATTAGGGGAGCGGAAATCTTGTCGAGGACGTCATCATAGGCTCGACGACTGGTTGGGTCGTCATTGATGGCGACGGATACGGGTAAGATGACGTCTTGGGAGGTCGCACCGTCTCGACGCAAAATGTCGTTGATGAGAAACCGGTGCACGCGGCCATTGCCGTCAATAAGTGGATGGACATAGACGAAGCCGAAAGATGCGATAGCAGCACGCATAACTGGTGACTGGTGTTGCGTGCGATCCAAAAATATCTCAATGCCCTCAAGCATGGCGGCCACGTCTTCTGCCGGGGGGGCCAGGTAGTGCACAACCTGCGAGTGATGGGTTGTCTGTCCGACAAAGACAGGAGACTTTCGATACCCGCTGTATGGAATCAGAGCTGTGTCGCCCAAAATGGCTTTCTGAATACTGGCCAGTCGCTGCTCAGATAGAATGCCACTCGCTGCCTGGTGAGCGTCTGAAGCGCCGCCTCCAAGGGAAGGCGGGACGTTGTAACCGGTCCAAGTCGCAATAACTTGAGCAAAACGCTGGATACGATTTGTCGCTCCAGATTCCTTTTCAATGTCAAAGCTCGCCCGACTTTCTCGTGTTGTCAGCCAGGATGCAGAGCGGGACAGCAATTCCGCACCGAACTCCTCAATGATTTCATCATAGTGTCTCGAGATATTGTAATTAAAGGCTTCCACAAGGCGCTTGGAAAGCGGAATGGCTGGGCAGAAAAATCTTGTCCCAGGCATATTGTTGATAACCTTCCACTTGGAGATGCGGATTTCATTCTCCACTACGCTCGCGGCCAGATTCCTGTCACTGTCAAGAACCGGAATGTAAGACCCTCGCAAGTCTGGTGGTTGGACGAGGTCTTCGCCGGTAAGGAACTCATACAGGAACGCAGCACGCCGGGCGTACTGACTGGTGGGTTTGTTGTTCACCCACTCCTGGACAAACCAAGATCCTCCGACGTTAAAGACGCGTGAGAGCAACTCAAGGTTTATGGGCTCATGACGGATGTGAAACTGCAGGTGGTCAGCTATCTTCTCCCCGGGATACATTTGGGGGGGATAGATTTCCGTAATATATGGACCAATGTCTGTAGTACGGCGGTTGGTTCCGATGTAACTTCTGACAGCTAGGCCCCCAAAAGGTTCTACTTCGAAATTCTCTGCGAGCCAGAGTCCCCCGCAAATCATGTTTCCGCCAGCCATCTCACCACCTGTGAAAAACGGGCGACTTTGCCCAAGAACGATGAGCGTAACACAAAAACGATGAAAAATGAGGCGTCAAACGCAAAAAACGTGTAGAAACAGCATGTGCAGGTCGTCCCAACCAGGACTCTCCGTCAAATTCCTTTGGGCCTGCCGGTCAGTTGGTACTCGGCCCATTGTCCGGGGCCCCCGTTGCCGGAACCGGTCGACCCGACATCGATATATCGCCTCGTCGTCATAGCGCTGGGCTATCGCGGCCTGGCTATGCGACGAAGGATCCGGTCACGGACACTCAGGCGTCTGCGCCGGATGTCTAGACCAAAGGGCAGTGCCCACTCTTATGACTTTCAATAATATTCGTCATGGGCCCGAAGGCGAGGTTTTTTCCAGCCTGTCGATTGCGGCCTGATCGGACGCGGCCTCACGAAGCGCGATCCAGTCGTCAGGCGGATCGCCGGCCTCCAGCATCCCTTTGAAAACCCTGTAAGCATCGGTCTTTGCCCCATAGGTCCGCAAAGTCGTTTCATCGTTCACCCATGCGAAGATGATGATTTTCGCGGTCGAGTCATAGCGAAAGAATAAACGGAAACGACCATTACCAAATTTTGCCCGGAACCAGTGCCTGTGCGCGACGCCAAGTGTCGAGCCTTGCCGATAGACGGTTGCGGTCGGATCGGCAGGAATTGTCTGGAATACCAACTTGCTCAAAGCAGCCAGCAGCTTCGTGTTCGCCTCCCTCTGGTATTTTTCAGGCTTTTTTGCCTTCAATACCTCGACCGCGTCGGTCAGCTTTTCCAACTGATCGAGAAAGAGGGGATGCGCCAGAATGGTCCAGCCATTGATCGTAATCACGATTAGAGCGCAACGTCACCGTCAATGCTGGCATCGAGGTCAATGTCCATGTCCCCGACAAGCGCGGCCATGCGATCGCGAAGGTTGGTGGGCAGAGCGGCAACGGATGTACCAGGGTGTTTCTCCATGTCCTCGGCCAGAAATACAAGGAAGCGGTCTATAACTGGGTCGCTTGCCTCGTCCTTAGCCCTCTCGACGTAGACCCGATGCTGATCGTCGATAAAGAAGGCGATACGTCCGCCGTAGTCCACGCCCAAAGCCTGCCGAACGCTTTTGGGAACGGTCGTCTGGCCCTTGGCGGTGATCCTGCTTTCTTCTTTCAGCAGCGCAGCCATGTTTAGATCCCCAATTTACACTCGGGTGTATGTAAGGGAATTTCCTTACCTTGTCAAGCTAGACTACACCTGCCGGTTATCTATTGGGCGATTAGGCGTTAATTTCTGAACACGCTCATAAGCGCAGCTTATTTATTCGTTGCTTGTGACGGGGGCAGAAAACCCCTAGCCGATGCGAAGTGAAGGCTAAAAGTATGAAAAGCTGAGCGGCAGGTGGCGACCAGAGGTACGGGCAACACGGCGCACCTCACGATACTGCAATCATCGCTTCAATGGCGATGATGGTTTTCAAAACATGAGCTTGTAAGAGCAGTGAGATCCGAGCGAGAGGAGAAACTTGCCAGCAGACGGGTTCAACGCCGAATACATCCAGCAGGACAAAGCTTGAGCCGATCAATCAACCACCGACCAGCTGGGCCTGGCGGTTCGGTTGTTGGATAGACTACAGTCATGGGCATATCGGCGCCCCCGTGGGCAATACCCTCGATACGGAGTTCAACCAGTCGGCCGCCGTCAATGTCCGCTCGAACAGTATGAAGTGGCATGCCACCCCAACCCAGACCGCCCAGCAGAAAATGATGCTTGGCATACAGATCGGCAAGCCGCCATGTCAGGGGCGACATGACGCCACGTTCCTTGCCTGCGGACAGGTTGGTGCGGTCGGTCAGCACAAGCTGGACGTGGCGGGCCAGTTCTTCCCGGGGAATGACGCCGTCAATCCGCGCCAGCGGATGATCATGTGCGGCCACGATCAGGAAGCGGATATCTCCCAGCGCCTCGCTGGACATGGATGGGGGAAGGTCGGGCAGGGGGCCTGCAATACCGATACCGGCCCGCCCATCGAGCAGGGGCTGAAACACGCCGCCAAGGGCCTCGACATAAAGCCGCAGGGGGGTGTGTGGAAACGTCTCGCGAAACTTCGCCGCCATGGCTGTCATGCGGTCCATCGGGAAGAACACATCGACTACGACCGACAGTTCCGGCTCCAGCCCGGACGACATGCCTTTGGCCCGCGCCTTCATGAAATCCACGCCCGCGACCACGCCGCGCGCATCGGCCAGCAGAACCCTGCCAGCGACGGTCAACTGTGGGTAGCGGCCCGTCCGGTCGAACAGCATCACACCCATCTGGGCCTCAAGGCCCGCAACCATTTCGCTGACGGCCGATTGTGACCGGCGCAGCAGCCGGGCGGCGGCCGAGAAGCTGCCTTCATCGCTGGCCGCAATGAAGGTGCGCAGTTGGTCCAGTGAGACGCCATCCAGCATGATCCGCCAATCCATCGGTTATTCCGGTATTATATATCGGAATATAGCGGCTTTATAGATACCTGTGTTCATGGGACATGCTGGATCATGTTCAGGGCCATCGGAAACCTGTTTTCAGGGCGCAACAGATGGTCCGTGTCCTGCGCCCCTGCGGAGAAGACCAGCGTGAAGATCCTGCATATCGATTCCAGTATCCTTGGCGAATATTCCTTCAGCCGCCAGCTTTCGGCTGAAACCGTCGCGCGGCAGAAGGCCGAGCATCCCGACGCCAACGTGCTCTACCGCGATCTCGCCGCCGATCCGCTGCCGTACCTGACTGGCGCGCATCTGGCGGCCCGTCAGGGTACTCCCGTGACGGAAGCCACGCTTGAAGCGGATCTGGCGATCGGGAATTCCCATATCGAGGATCTGGCGGCCGCCGACATCATCGTGATCGGCGTACCGATGTACAATTTCTCCATTCCCGCTCAGCTCAAGTCATGGATTGATCGCGTTGTCGTGGCTGGCAAAACGTTCCAGTACGGTGCGGCTGGCCCGGAAGGGTTGCTGCCAGCGGGTAAAAAGGCATTCCTTATCTCGTCCCGCGGCGGGATCTATACTGGCGACAGTCCGGCCGCAGTTCTGGATCACCAGGAAAAATATCTCAGTGCGGTCCTTGGCTTCATCGGTGTGCGTGATGTCGTCTGGATCAGGGCGGAAGGCCTGTCCCTGGGCGCTGAGGCCAAGGAGGCCGCCATTGTCCAGGCCCAGAGCGAAATCGCCCTCGTTCCGGCCTGATATCCTTTTGTGCAACAGGAATATTTTTCATGACCAGACATCATTTCGCGGCATCGGCGCTGGCAGCCATGACTGTTTTCTGCGCGGTTTCCCATGCCACCGCCCAGCAGGTTTCCACGCCCGACCCGTCGGCGGTGAGGGCCGGCACCTATAGGGTCGAGCCGTATCATACGCAGGTCGGCTTCACCCTCTCGCATATGGGTTTCAGCAATTTTTCCGGTTTTTTTAACGGTGTATCCGGCTCGCTTAAAATCGATCCCGCCCATCTCTCGGCCACCAACCTTGATGTCACGATTCCGGTGCAGTCGGTCGACACCACGGTGCCGAAGCTGGATGGCGAGCTGAAAAGCGCGCAGTGGTTCGATGCGAGCCGGTTCCCCAATGCGACGTTCAAGTCCACCCGCATTGTCCAGACCAGTGCGAGCACCGCCGACATTACCGGCAATCTGAGCCTGCACGGTGTGACCCGACCGGTCACACTGAAGGCCCGTCTGGTCGGCAGCGGGACCAACCCGCTCGACAAGATGTTTACGGTGGGTTTTGAAGCGACGGGCACGATTGTCCGCAGCCAGTTTGGCGTCAAACAATACGTGCCGCTTGTGGGTGACGAGGTGACGCTAACGATTGCAGGGGCATTCGAACTGCAACAGTAAATCGTTACAGGCCTTACGATGTGTCGCGCGACATGCGCATTAACGGATCATTTTGTAAAGCCGCCTGTCATCAGGCTGACAGGCGGCCTTTTGTTGTTTCGATTTCGCTTCTGCCCTGTCCGTTATACGCAATGTAGACACGATCGGATTACAGGCTGTTTGAAAAGTTAGATTAGAAAATATCCAGCAATCATAAGGAAGTTTTTGGTGAAGATTTTTTCAAAAAGCGTCAAAGAACACCGCCTTTTTGAAAAAAGGCGGAACCCAAAAACTTTTATTGTTTTTTATCAATGATTTGTTTTCAAATAATCACTTAGCCTTTTGGGGGCGCTTCAACCCCGGACATGCTCAAGATGGCAGGCGGCAGGCGGGCTCCCTGAATATGGACGGCATCTACGTCTGCATTGATCTTCGTCCGCTCGTCTGGCGTGAAATGGATCGCCGCCGCGCCGAGATTTTGCTCCATATGCGCGATTTTCGTGGTGCCGGGGATCGGCACGATCCACGGCTTCTGGGCCAGCAGCCAGGCCAGGGCGATCTGCGCGGGCGTGGCGTTCTTCGCGCGCGCCCAGCGTTTGACCACGTCAACAAGCGCCATGTTCGCCTTGAGCGCGTCCGGCGCGAAGCGTGGAATGATGGCCCGTAAATCATTGGTGAAGTGTCGCGACGGGGTGATGCCCCCTCCCAGGAATCCCATGCCAAGCGGGCTCCAGGCCACGAAGCCGATGCCCAGTTCCTCACATAGGGGAATGATCTCCTGCTCGGGGCCGCGCCACAGCATGGAATATTCATTCTGGATCGCGGTGACCGGATGGACGGCATGCGCACGCCGGATCGTCTGTACACCTGGTTCAGACAGCCCGTAATGCCTGATTTTGCCTTCAGTAATCAGGTCGCTCAGCGTGCCGACAACATCCTCGATCGGCATGGCCGGATCGACACGGTGCTGATAGACGAGATCAAGGTGGTCGGTTCGCAGGCGCTTGAGCATGCCTTCGATCGCAATCCGAATATGCTCAGGGCGGCTGTTGAGGCCGGGCAGTTGCTTTCCGGTCTCTGGATCAATATTGAAACCGAACTTGGACTCAAGGACGACCTTGTCCCGGATACCCTGCAATGCCTCGCCGACCACCCCTTCGGAGAGGAAGGGACCGTAGGCTTCCGCCGTATCGATTAGCGTCACGCCCCGGTCCACCGCGCGCCGAATGAGGGCAATCCCCGTGGCCCGATCTATAAAGCTGCCATAAAAATCCTTGAGACCGCCCGGCGGGTGCCCCGGAACCCACTGGCAGCCGAGACCGATGCTCGATACTTCCAGATCCCTCAACTTGCGACGGGCCGTGACAGGAAGTGATGTGGGCAGTGTCGCGGCCCGCGCCATGCCTGCGGGAACGAGCGATGCAGCGCCAAGCGCCGCACCGAGCGACAATGCCTTGCGCCGGGTTAGGGAGAGCACGTCGCGAGGAGCAGGTTCAGGAGACATGGCTGTCGGTATCCTTCAGGGTTGACGTTTGAAAACAACGAGCGGCTGCATCAGAGGACGCGATCTGCTGATTGCCCTAGTCTGACAGCTTAATCCGAAGTTTCATTTTCAATTAGTCAGGTTAATCCGCATGACGTCATTAGTATGACTAATAAATCAGCCCCGGCTCTCATCCAGTCAACGCGCATTCGCCCCGAAACACAATGCTACCATCAGATACGCAAACCGGATCGGGCAGATGCGCCTTCATCCATGCCGCCATTGGTCAAACCTGGCGGCATGAAAGGGATCGACCTCAGTAGTGAATGACGGAGCGGATGGATTTTCCCTCATGCATCAGGTCAAAGGCGGTGTTGATGTCTTCGAGTGGCATCGTATGGGTTACGAACGGTGCCAACTGGATATCGCCGCGCATCGCATCCTCCACCATCCCGGGAAGCTGGGTGCGTCCCTTCACACCGCCGAACGCTGTGCCCCGCCATGAACGACCGGTGACAAGCTGGAACGGGCGGGTGGAAATCTCCTGACCTGCCCCGGCGACGCCGATCACGATCGACTGTCCCCACCCGCGATGCGCGGATTCGAGTGCCGCACGCATGACGTTGACATTGCCGATGCACTCGAACGTATGGTCGATGCCCCAGTCGGTCATTTCCACCAAAACCTGCTGGATCGGCTTGTCACAGTCCTTGGGATTGAGGCAATCCGTGGCGCCGAATGCCTTCGCCAGTTCGAACTTTTCGGGATTGGTATCAATGGCGAATATCCGTCCGGCTTTCGCCTGCCGCGCGCCCTGGATTACGGCAAGACCGATACCGCCAAGCCCGAAGACCGCGACTGAATCACCGGCCTGTACCTTGGCCGTGTTATGTACCGCACCGATACCGGTCGTCACGCCACAGCCGAGCAGGCAGACATGTCCCGGATTGGACGCCGGATTGATTTTAGCAAGCGAGACTTCAGCGACGACCGTGAATTCGCTGAACGTCGAACAGCCCATGTAGTGATGGATCGGCTGGCCCTTGTAAGAAAAACGTGTTGTCCCGTCCGGCATGACGCCCTTGCCTTGGGTCGCGCGAACTGAGATGCAGAGATTGGTCTTGCCCGATTTGCAGAACAGACATTCACCGCACTCCGCTGTATAGAGCGGAATGACGTGGTCGCCCGGCGCCACGCTGGTTACACCTTCCCCGACTTCGATCACGATCCCGGTCCCTTCGTGTCCAAGCACCGCCGGGAACAATCCTTCGGGATCATCCCCCGACAGGGTAAAGGCGTCCGTGTGGCACACACCTGTATGGGTGATCTGGACGAGCACCTCGCCTGCGCGGGGCGGTTCAACATCGATCTCGACGATTTCAAGTGGCTTGCCAGCCTCGAATGCAACGGCGGCCCGTGATTTCATGATGTTTCCTTCATATTTGGCAGGATCAGCGGAGATAGGACCGGACGAGCGAGACGACCTTCTCGATGGAACCGGAAGCCGCGTCGCGGTCCCCGGCGCACTCGACGAACTCCTCACGCAAATGGCTTTCCAGGATACCCGCCATCAGGCCGTTGGTAGCGCCCCGGATCGCAGCGACCTGTTGTAGCACCGGGCCACATTCAGCCCCTTTCTCCAGAGCCTGCTCTAATGCGTCGAGTTGTCCCCTGATGCGGCGCACCCGTGTCAGGACGCGCTTTTTCTCTTCGGGTGTATGCGGCACGAAAAGGTCACTCCAATTATACTGTCCCTTAGTATCCTTCACATACTCCCATGCAGTATGCAAACAGGCACGGGGAGAGACAGCGACACGATCTTGTGAAGATCACCCGTCGATCCTTTTCCCGTCATAACGGAGCTGTGCTTCCTGAACCTCCTCCATGTGCTGTTCGGCCCAGTGGGTCAGGCTGGCAACAGCCTGCGTCAATGTTTCGCCCAGAGATGTCAGGCTGTATTCGACCGCCACCGGCACCGTGGCATGGACAGTACGCAGGACCAGTCCGTCGCGTTCGAGGTTCTTCAGAACCTGGGACAGAACTTTCTGGGAAATGCCGCCGATCTTTCTCCGGATCACACTGAAACGTGCGCTGCCGTCCCTGAGACAATCAAGAATCAGAAGCGCCCATTTGTCGCCGATCCGGTTCAGCACCATGCGGGTGGGACAGTTTTGAGCATATACGTCGAACGCCGGGTGGGGGCGTGACGGCATTGGTTTCCTTTGAGTAACCATGTGTCCTGCAGGTGCCTTCTTGTCGTGTTTTTAGTCCATGAGTAACTTGGAAAACGAAACTAGGTTTCAATACGAAACCTGGTCTGAAATGTCACTGTGCTACATCGCATTTACAGGGATTTAGGCATGAGCAAGGTTATCGTGGTCTATCACTCGGTCTATGGTCATACGAAGGTGGTTGCCGAGCATGTGGCGCGCGGAGCCGAGGCAAGGCTCGTCGCAATCGACGCGAACGGAGACATCAGTGACGCGGAGTGGACGGCACTGAACGAGGCAGACGCCATCATCATGGGATCGCCCACCTACATGGGCAATGTGAGCTGGCAGTACAAGAAATTCGCCGATGCGACCTCGAAGATATGGTTCACGCGCGGCTGGCAGGACAAGGTTTTCGGTGGCTTCACCAATTCCGCGAGCCCGAACGGCGACAAGCAGGTAGCGTTGATCACCCTGCAGACCCTGGCGTCCCAGCATGGCGGAATCTGGGTCAGCCTGGGCGTTCCCCCGTCGAACACGAAGGCGGCAACCTGGAGGGTTCGAAAAACCGTCCATGATGTTTTTTGCCTGTATTTTTTTGCGATGAAGGAACCTTATAGTATGTTGACATTAAAGTAAATTATTTTTATCAATAGATAATATCTTAAAACTTTGTAAGATTTACGTGATTTTGTGACTGTCTGTTTGACAACAAAAAAACAACAAAGATGAATCTAAGTTGCTTTTATGTTCTCTCAAGTGTGTAATTTTCTATCGAAAATTAGATTAGTCTTATGAATAAATGTTATTGTTTTTATTCATATATTTTTTTGAAATTTAGAAGATTATAAAATTACGATGTGGATTTTTTCTTTCCATTCCTTTGCCAAAATTTTTTCCACATTCTTTTTTTGCGTATCGTCTAGTGACTCATAGAACATCGCATTGATGTCTATATTGTCGCTACCGTATAGGATAGCCATTTGACGTATAAGCCACTCAGACAAAGCCTCACGTGTGGAAAGCGTGCTTTTTGCTCGTTTCCTACTCTCTCTTTTTCTTTCTGAATTATTCATTGAATTCATATCTTTCGCTATATAATGAAATTTCATCTTTAAAAGATTTTAATAGATAATTTTCTAATCTTTCTTCGATACCGACTTCATCAGCATCAATTATTTTTTCTATATCTTCTTTTGATTTATCTGTTTTGATTTTAAAATTATAATATATGTCGATTGAATTTGAATCGCGTGTCTCGTTCCAGTCAATCGCATAAAATTCGATGCAATCGTGTATATATATGTAATATGTATTTTTTTCAGGTTCTTCATTAATTTCTATCTCGATATTGCTAAAATTATCTGCGTCTTTTAAATCATCTAATAATTTTTTTCTTTGTTCATCTGTGAACAGTGTAAAATTTTTATTCATTATTCATCTCCTTTATTGATATATATATGGGATTATATCAAATGGACTGTCACGTTTTCAAGTAAATCAAGTATTTTATATTTGGCAACAATATACAAGGGCAAAAGCCTGCGTTGCCCTTGTCCGAACCTGTTCGATGATAGGAAGATTATTTTTAAATCTTCCGTGGTTCGCATGTTGTCAAAATAAATAATAAAAAAGAAAAACCTTATATAATTATCAACAGACTAATCTAATTTTCGATAGAAAATTAATATATCAAGTTATCTCATTCTTATGGTTCTTTCTTCTCTTTCTTCATCTGGTTCATTTATTGATTTCATTCTTTCTATATCTGCTTTTATTTTTTGCATCTCTTGGTTTTTTTCTTTTATATCTTTGTCAATTATTAGATTTTCACACACTAAAACGATATTTTCTTTTATATCTTCTCGTGTGTATCGTGATGAAGAATTTAGATTTTTCATAATTTTGGTAAGTTCATTTTTTAAATATTCATCATCAAGCCTTTTAATATACTCATAAGGATAAAGATTTGAAATTTCAACAGCCATGAAATCACCTGTATTTTTTAGAATATTAAGGAAAGATTGGAATGATAGATTATTATTGATATTGTTGATTTTATTATATTCAAGAAGATTCTCAAAAGTTTTTTGATAGTGATATAAACAAGCATATCTCAATGATGATTGCTGTCCTGATGTCAATTTTTGCCATTGGTGCTTTTCTAATGGTGGCTTGACATCAGGCTTAATCATATCTGTGCTTTTATGTGATTTTTTTTGAAATTTAAATAATCTCGAAAAACAATCATACATAATATTCAAGATAGAAGAATTATAAGTTTTGTCTGATGAATTGAAATAATATTTTTGGTATCGCATGTTTATGTATGCACTTCTAATTTTTTTATAATCTTCTTTCCTTTGGTTTTTAAGCATTAATTTTATATTGTTTATATAATCATCATCAATAATTTTTATGTTCGGATAATTATATATTTTAATATTTTTCAACTGACGATTAATTTTTATTTCTTCAAGTTTTTTATATCGACTTGCATTTGATTTATTGATTTCAGTAGATGCGATTGTGTCGTTATGATTTGCGTCTGTTGCTGTGCTATCGTGTTCAGTAGTTCCTGTATCTGCTCCAAGGGTGACGTTTCCCCCTCTGCTGGTGTCTCTTGCAATAACTCGATTATCTGGTTCGTGTTTTTGGCTGATTTCAGGGCTTGTTTGTATGTTTCTGTTTGAATGTTTGTTTTCTGCTGTTGTTCTGTCATTTTCTTTAATCTCCTGTTGTAAGTGTTGATTGTATAATTTTTGAAATTCAGGCTTTTTGATTCCGATTAGACGATTAGCGGAACCTATAAGAATTTTATCTTTTTCAATGATATATGTATCTGCTTTATCCCCGGCTTTGAATGTGTAGCCTTGTCCCTCTAAATTCTTCAAGAACACGCTCAGACTGTCACTGTGTTGGTATGTGGTCTTTATATGTGCCTTTGCCTCTCCTATGTTTAGCCCCTGTTTCTCGGCTTTCTGCTGTGTTTTTTTGCTATAAGCTGATTGTGGCAAGTCACCTTCCATTAAAGGCTTAATGGCTTGTGCTTGCTCCTGGCGTCCCTCCTTGATTAATTGGCGGAAAACTGCGGTATTATGTCGTCCTTTCACCAGTGCGTGACCAAGTTCAATCTCTGCTAATCGTGAAATTTTCTCATTGCGTCTTTTGCTATTTTTTAAATTAATGGCTTTCCCGGTCACAGGGTCACAATGCGGTAAAATAATGTGGTAATGGTTCTTATCGCTATCGTGTGTATTTCTTTGTTTCGTGTGATTTACGATTACAAGATTATCATAATCTTGGTTATATTCTTTACAAATTTGACCTTTAATTATGCTTAAAGCCTGTTCCTGTGTCATCTGCTCTTTAGATGACATAATGAAATGTTGGCATCCATATTTTAACCCTGCTCCGTGTGCATCGCGGAACATACTCCTGATTGCATCAGGTGAACCGTTTAAAATATTAATTTGTTCATTCTTCTCGTGTGTAAAAAGATAATCAGTAAACTTTTTAATATCTGAAGATGAACCTATGCCGTGACCCTTTATAATCATTATTTTACCTGTGGAATACTTTCTTTTTTAGCATAACGAACAGGTCTAATCTTTGACAATAAAGAATTTAGTTTTTTATTCATTGCATTAATTTCTTTCAATTCATCATCGAAAGCCACATTATTATTTTGGTTTATCTTCTTAGCGATTTGATTAAGATTATTTCCAATCGCTGAAATTTCACGTCTCAGAATGATAATCTCATTTAATAAATCTGTGCCACTTTTTCCTAATGCTCGATATTCAGAACACACAAATCTAAAAAAAGTAGATAGATTCTTATGGGGTGATTTTTGTGCAAAATTTTGTAATTCTTGCTTTTCAATGTCTGTAATTCTGACGTGTATAGTTTCCAATTTTTGCATTTCTATGTTCTCCTATGTCTATAATAAAAATCATTCTGTAAGCCTAAAATTAGGGGTTCAACAGGGGGTTTACCCCCTTTGCCAGTTGGTGGATGTGTAAACATTCACCACGACTGGCTATATGATATGTAATCTATTTGCAAACATCAAGAATAAAGAAACTAATTAAAAATTATTACTTGATTTGTCAACATAGATATTTATAGATTTGAAACTTTTTTTAACATAATTTGAAAACAATTTGAAAGACTTTTGAAAATAGTTTGAAACTTTTTTGAAACATTTATTATTTAAGCGATGGCGCATTTTTTTATGCGATGTAACCAATAGCGACCGGGGTAGGCGTGTCGCAATGGGGGGGGTGGTATTCCTGTATAAAAATAATTTTTGGTAGCTGATTTAAAATATAACATTGTATTTTTCTCCTGTGATTGTTAGTATTA
>NZ_VWPI01000084.1 GCF_015155755.1 Komagataeibacter sp. FXV3
CACCGGATCAGGTCGCTAGACAAGGGTCTCGGGGGCATGCCCCCGAGACCCTTGCTATTCCATCAACTCCAAGCCATGAAAAACGGGAACTCTCCTTTTGAGTGGATACAAAAAGGGGGGCACGTCACTGCGGATCTCGCCCGTGATGAAGCCATCAGGATTCTCGCACGGGTTCATACCGGGGAAAATCCGGCGGACAAACGGTCTGACGATCGCAAGGCCATGACTGTCGCGAGTTTCTCCAGGCGCTTTCTCGACGAATATGTCGATGTCCACCTGAAACCCAGAACACGGGGGGAATACAGGCGCTCAGTGGAATTGTTCATTGTCCCGAAATTCGGAAGCTGGCGGATGGCTGACCTTTCGCGGGCTGAAGTCGTCGAATTCCATGGCAGTTTCCGGCATATCCCCTATCAGGCCAACCGGACGCTAGGCGTTCTGTCAAAGATGTTCAGCCTTGCCGATCTATGGAGTATCCGCCAGGACGGTGTGAATCCATGCCGGGGCGTCAAACGCTACCGGGAAGAAAAACGGGAGCGTTTCCTCACCCGGGACGAGTATGCCCGCTTGGGAAGCAGCCTCGACGTGGCCGCCGAAGATATGCCCGAAGCGGCACGGGCCATTCGCCTGCTTGCGCTCACGGGTTGCCGGTTGCGGGAAATCCAGACGCTCCAGTGGGCGCATGTCTGGCTGGGTGAAGCCGAACTGCGCCTCCCCGACAGCAAAACCGGAGCAAAAACAGTCCAGTTGGGCACGGCGGCGGTTGATGTCCTGAAGGCCACCCCTCGCCTGCCGGACAATCCCTATGTCATCACCGGCCGCAATGCTGGCGAATATCTCACTGACCTGCAAAAGCCGTGGCGTCGTATCCGCAAGGCGGCAGGGCTGGATGGCGTCAGGCTCCACGATCTCCGTCACTCCTTCGCATCGGATGCCCTGGAGATGGGAGCTGACCTGACAATGATCGGCCGGATGCTGGGCCATAGCGACATCAAGACCACCTCCCGCTACGCCCATCTGAAGCGGGAAAATGTCAAACGTTCGACGGATCAGGTTGCCCAGCGCATTTCATCCGCGCTCACCGATGCAAGGATACAGGCCTGAATGCCGATCATACCCAATCAACGGCCTGTCCGTCAGCATCGGCCCGCGTTTTACGTCTCGGGAACAACCAGCACATAGCTGGTGCTTCTTCCTCCTGCCGCCTCCCTGGCCAGAATATCGCGCGATACGAGATCATTGATATCTCGCAGGGCGGTATCCGGTGACGTCTTTGCGAGCTTCGCCCATTTGGATGAGGTCAGCTTACCCTCAAACCCATCGAGCAGACGGTTGAGCATGAGACGTTGCCGGTCATTGATCGATTGTCCGGCCAGATTGTCCCAGAAACGGGCTTTCTGGATGACTATTCCCAGGACCAGCTCAGCGCGATCAAAGGCCCGATCCAGAGCCCCCAGAAACCAGAGCAGCCAGGCCGTGATGTCCATATCCCCTTTTTGGGTGGCCTCAAGAATTGCGTAGTAATCCTTCCGCTCCTGACGGATCTGGGCCGACAGGCTGTAAAAACGCTGCTCTGTCTGTTCCGAACGCGCCAGCATGAGGTCACCGATGGCCCGCGCCATGCGCCCATTTCCATCCTCAAACGGATGAATGGTAACAAACCACAAATGTGCGATGGCTGCCTTCAGCACAGGATCCAGCGCTTGCCCGGCATTGCACCAGTTAAGGAAGACCTGCATCTCTACGGGCACCCTGCTGGCTGCCGGCGCCTCATAATGGACCCTCTCCCGTCCGACAGGGCCTGACACAACCTGCATCGGGCCGGTTCTGTCATCACGCCACTCTCCGACCAGAATGCGTGACATGCCGTTTCGGCCAGTGGGAAACAAAGCCGCATGCCAGGCGAACAGTCTCTCTTCGGTCAGCGGATCGGCATAATGCCGGGTCGCATCCAGCATCATCTCCACGACGCCTTCAACATCCCGATCCACCGATGCCAGCGCGCCAATATCCATACCCAGTCGCCGGGCAATGGAAGACCTTACCTGCTCACGATCAAGGTTTTCGCCCTCGATCTCGCTCGACTTGATGACATCTTCCGTCAGGGTCTGGAGCACGGCTTCCGACCGAAAGTCGAAGCCAAGGCTTTCCATACGCCCCAGGAGCCGACCCTGCCGGTGGCGCACCGCAGCCAGTTCATGGGAAATGGTGTCCTTGTCCCACTGAAAGTCCGGCCAGTCTTCATGCTGATGAATGTATCGCGCCATATTCCCTGCACTCCTTGCTGGGAATATGGCGCTTAATCACCGCAAACAGCAAGGCTATATCCGCATGACATGCGGTGAATAAGTCCATTATTCCTGTACACAGTGGTCGAGCATCTGGCAGATGAGTTCCCGCTACTTTTTCGATCCCTCCCAAAAAGCTGTGCCGCCTTTTTATTCCGGCAGCAACACCAGATCATCCTTCCCCTTCATCACGACGGAAAATGACGGCAATGTGGGGCAAACAGAAGGCCCGGTTTTAGTTGGGGCAACTGTAAAGCGGATACCCACATGATCAATTCCACAACTGTTACGCGCGTTCCGGATCTCTGACGCTCTGCTACTTCTATGAAAGTCGGTCGAGTTTGGACGGCATCATTAATAGGCTTGCTCTACGGTCATGGTGCTTGACATCAAATCTTCTACTTGGAATTTCCATTAAGGAGTTCGCCATTTCCTAATTTTTCTCGGGCTCTTTCTGCCCAATCCTAAGTAGGCCGTGCCCACCTTTTGTTTGAACTGCGAGTTCCAACTCACGGGTTTTTGATCCGCTTTCGAGTTGGAGTTGCGCCAGTGTAGGAGCGTCTGCGATGGTGAGGTCGGGTTTTAGACTGTCGAGCCTCGTCAGTGATTCCGGAGATAGGCTGATAGTCGCGCCATCTGCGATCACAATTAAAAGAGCCTCTGCGTGTATAGTAACTGTGTTTCGTAGTTCGTTTTTCCGCCCATCGGAAAGCTCACTTTTCAATGAGCGAAAGATGTCATCGACCAATTTCTCAATGTCTTTTTTCGTTAATGCTTCGGCTACGTCTTGCATGTCTTTTGCAGTATTAGCCACGCTATTCTCTCTGAGCATTCGTATGGAACTGAACAAGTCTATAGACTTCTTTGCAATATCAAGTAAGCCGCTGATGAGACGCATGACTCCATACGCTGCGCCGACCGATACGCCAAATCCTATAATCGGGTCAGTTGTGGACGTGAAAATTAGTTCCGGCTTATGATTATCGTTATCAACAAACTCTGAAAGAGCTATCATGATAGAGTCAACTCTTTCGTTCAGTCCAAGATATTCGAATACGCTGTTATCAAATCCAGTCCTTGGAAGGAAGAATTCTACTGAAAGGCTATTTTCAGGAATTGCCAGTCGTTCAACATTCATTCGTTCGAGCGTGTTGACGAGATTCCGCATTTCAGCGACTGCAGCGCGAGCGACATTAGCAATTTCGTTAAATTCATTGGATGATATAGTCGTCGTAGGGTTTCCGGTAATGCCCGATTTAACAAACCGTGCAACCCTAGAAGGTAAAGAAGCTGATATGGGCGTTGTGTCTAGAAAGTCCAGATAGCATTTAGGATAGGAGCGGAAACGCGTGCTGGCAATGATTTTGTCTGCTTGTGCTCTGATTTGATTGCTTTGATTGGCAAAGTGAATATTGTTCGCACTACGATTGCTACAAAGGTTCGCAGCTTCTCGCAGAAGGCCATCAACTTTCATTTTATCATAATCGTTGACGAAATCTGAAGCAATCTGTAGTAACCTAGAGGCAATCATTGTTCTCACTCTACGAAATTTAATTTTATAGCTGATATCATATTTTTCGCCGTGGTGTCGAGGCTCCATAAGACCGCGCTTTAGTATTGGATTTTTTCTTCAATATATCCACATACAATTCTGCACTTTCACCTCTGTTTTCTGCAAAGGTTTGATCGTCTTGAAATATATTTCTTGATCGGCGTAAGCCTTTTGTTCCTCTGCTTCAGCGCGCAAGCTCAATTATCATCACCAGCACATTAATCTAAGATGATCGCGACCATCGTGACAACGTTGCGCATGTATGAGGTGGCAGAAGTGATGGCATGTGAGTTCGCCCGCCGTCAGAAAGTCCTTCATTGTGGCTTGCAGTCGACGCCAGCTTTCTGACGCATCTGAATGGCAGACAGATCCGAAAAGCTCCGAGCAACTTGTTAATAGCTGTGTCGCTCATGCCCGTTATGCGGCGGGTCAATTTTAAGTAGTGGTGTCTGACATGAGGGCGACTGCGACCCGTCTGCTCAAGACTGCCTAGCAGTGGTAATCCCCCCATAAAAAGAGTGGCTTTTGAATGAGAATTTTCTCAGCGTAAGGATGAGGAGATTCTGATGAAGAGTGATCGCTTTACTGACGCGCAGATCATGGGTGTGATCCGCCAGGCTGAGG
>NZ_VWPI01000085.1 GCF_015155755.1 Komagataeibacter sp. FXV3
ACAATGGCTCTGGACATATAACCATGACAGACCCAACATGGGGAACAGCGGGCTAACCCCCGCCCAGAAACTAAAAACAGCTGCCTGAATTCTCATTCAGCACCCCACTAAAAATGGGGGGATTACCGATGGATCGTCGAGATCCCGAAGGATGTTCCGAATTCCACAATACCCTGCGCCTGCATGGCGCGGGCCAGCATGTAAAGAAGCGTGCCTGTTTCGCGTGAGACGGGAAGCCACAGGTCTTTTGCGAGACCGTAGAATTGCACATAGTCAGCCCGGCTGCCGACCAGACGCTGCAACTCCTCTGGGGCCAAGTTAGAAACAGCAGGGCTCGTGGCGGCGTCCGCCTCGGCGAACAGCCGGTCGAGCAGCGGAGCAACAGGTGCGCTCATCAGGGTGAGAGCTTTATCAGGGGTCATGATGTGATCTCTGTTCAGTAACGGGGTTGCTGCGGCACTTTACCTTGCGCACCCCGCAAAAATACGATTGATTCATCGCATTTCCTATTCGCATTCCCCGGAACACCATGACCGATCGCCGCAACCCAAGGATTTCCGTCCGCAAACAGCCAGGCCAAGCGCGTTCGGCCGCACTTGTCGCCACGATTCTGGAAGCGGCTGTTCGTGTTCTGACCGAGGAAGGCGCCACACGCTTCACCACGGCCCGTGTGGCGGAGAAAGCTGGTGTGAGCATCGGTTCGCTCTACCAGTATTTCCCCAACAAAGCCGCCATCCTGTTCCGGCTCCAGACCGACGAATGGCGGGAGACGACCGCAATGCTGCGCAATACGCTTGAAGATGCCGGCAAACCACCTCTGGCGCGTTTGCGAGCACTGACCCATGCTTTCATCCGTTCGGAATGCGCGGAAGCATCCGTCCGTGTCGCACTCGACGATGCCGCTCCCCTCTATCGGGATGCGCCAGAAGCCGCAGAAGTGCGACAGGCGGGAAATAAGATCATCGAACGCTTTATGCGCGAGGCCCTGCCGAACGCCACGAACGACGAGCGCACCCTGGCAGGTGACCTCATCAGGACGACTTTCGGTGCCGTCGGCAAGGCGTTCTCGGAGACACCCCGAAGCGAGACAGAAATCGCAGCCTATGCCGATGCCATGGCCGATATGTTCGAAGCGTATCTGCTCCGGCTCTCTGGAAACATCTGATCGGAATCTGTCATCCGGTTGTTGGCCGCTCTAAATGCGCTAGACCACCTTCGGCTCAGTCAGGCGACCTCCCAAGTCACACTCACGCATTTGTGAAAGTGGACAAAATCGCGCCCCGGTACCTTTTCGTCTGTTTCCTATGTGTTTCCTGCGCGTATATCCCAAACGCAGAAAGCCGCCCTTACGGACGGCTTAACATGCTGATTATATTGGATAAATTTTGGTTGCGGGGGCAGGATTTGAACCTGCGGCCTTCAGGTTATGAGCCTGACGAGCTACCGGGCTGCTCCACCCCGCGGTGGTGAGGGGTGACTGGAAGACCTGGCGGCGACCGACTTTCCCGTGCCT
>NZ_VWPI01000086.1 GCF_015155755.1 Komagataeibacter sp. FXV3
AAAAAGATACGCCAAGCTACCTAGACCAGTCTCACCCAGTCCAGACCGCCAATCATCATCCCTAAAGACAACAACCGCGCCGCCAGCATATCCCTTCCAGATACTCTCTCTATTCTCTTGTCAAAGACCGTAACCCCAAAGGGCCGAGTAACTTAGCAAATCCACCGGAGAGGCTCAAGAAGTTTCCTCAGCGCCGCCGGTGATTGCGGATATAGGACCCACTCCTACTACCGTCAATCATAAAAGTGCATGCGGCCTGAAAAAAATCACCATGGCTTTTCAGGCCAATAGGCAAAAACCGCACTAGGCCGCGCGATTGCGGTCCATCAGCATGTTCGTGACGACTGATTTGAAAGGGGCAAGGGCATCGGCCACACGCAGTCCGGCCTGACGCAGGACACGGAAAGCAGGCTCATCACGGGTATAAATCGTGGCGATTCCATTGGTGGCGGCGAACAGGGGCGCGGTTGCAAGACGGTGCCGCCGTTCAAAACGCCGCAGGACGGACAGGCTGCCCGGCGATTCACCGCGCGCCAGCCCTGCCCCGATTTCCTGCGCCAGGGCCTCCTGCCCCTTCAGCCCAAGATTGAAGCCATGGGCGGTAATGGGATGCATGCCTACGGCGGCGTCACCAATCAGGGCGAAGCCGGGGGCCGCGAAGCGAT
Source organism: Komagataeibacter sp. FXV3 (assembly GCF_015155755.1). Taxonomy (GTDB): domain Bacteria; phylum Pseudomonadota; class Alphaproteobacteria; order Acetobacterales; family Acetobacteraceae; genus Komagataeibacter. The sequence continues at coordinate 666 of NZ_VWPI01000086.1, forward strand.
GGGCATAGACCCCGCGCAGGGGATAGGCATGCCGCGTGCTGACCAGCCGCATGTTACCCAGCCGCCCCCCGACCCGCTGCATGATTTCGGTATTGAAGGCATCGCGTTCCAGGGTGCGCAGGCGTTCGATCTGTTCCGCCGGCAGGGTCAGGACAATGGAGGACGCGCCGCCATTGACGGGCAGCAGGGCAATTGTCTGCCCTTCATCAAACCACTGGGTCGCCACATGATGATGGGGCAGGTCATGCGCCATGCGACAGACCAGCATGGTGCGTTTGAAATCATGCATGACCGCGCCGATACGCTGCAGGCGACGGATCTGGGAAAAACGCCCGTCTGCGCCCACTGCAAGCCGGGATGTGATCTCACCCCCCTCATGCACGACCGTCATCTCATCCCCTATCCGCCGGATATGCCGGATGGATGTGCCACCAAGCAGGCGGATGCCGGGAGGCTGGCTTGCGGCAAGGTACAGCCCACGGCGGATGCAATGGTTGGATACAAGATAACCCAGCGCATCAACGCCGCGCCCCTGCGTATCGAATGTAAGGGGGTGGTTGCTGCGTCCGGTTTCCACCCGCGCTTCGCGCAGGGGGGAAATGGCGACCTGCGGAATATGCTCCCATGCACCCAACTCCTTCAGCACGGAAACCGAATGATGGGTCAGGGCTATCTCGCGCCCGTCAAACGCGGGTTCGGCCCAGCGCGACTGGGGCGCGCGTTCCAGCACCGCAACGGACAGGCCACGGGCCTCCAGCGACAGGGCAGCAGCCAGCCCCGCCGGGCCACCACCCATTATGGTTACATCATGATATGTCATTGCCTGCTTCCTGTCCGTATGCCGTCTTACAGGTTACGCATCCGCGCCAAACTGCACGGGACTGCCTGTCCACTCGGCCACGTATCCGTCAACCGGCCGGCGCTTCGGCGCGACGGCACCCGGCTCCGGCGTGCCAACAAACAGGAAACCCGCCAGCTTATGGGGGGCAGGAAAGCCCAGCTCGGCCGCAAGTTCCGGATCATATGCCACATCACCACTGACCCATACCCCGCCAAACCCCGTGGCATGCAGGGCGTTGAGGATATTCATGGCCGCGGCCCCCACCGCCAGTTCCTGCTCGATCAGGGGGATCTTGTGTTCGGGACGCAGGTGCATGCCCAGCACGATGACCAGCGGCATGGTGGAAAAACGGGACTGCCGCTTTTCAATCTTGGCCGGGTCAACCGCCGGGTCCAGCCGCTTCATGCTGGCCACTATGCGCTGCGCCACTTGGGGGCGGGCATCGCCGCGCACCAGCACGTAACGCCACGGCCGCAGCTTGCCATGGTCCGGCGCGCGCATGGCGGTGGACAGGATGTTGTGCAGCACATCCCCCGTGGGGGCGGGTTCCATCAGCGCATCGGTGGAAAAGCGCGACAGCAGAAGGTCAAGCGATGTCATATGGTCGTTCCCTGATAAACTGGGCGCCCGCTGACCGTCCGTGGCCTGTTGGCGGGAGTCATGACGCGACACCATGCAGCAAGTAGCCTGTCCTGCCAATATCCACCCCGCCATGCACTGCCACCACCACGGGATCGGTATGGATTCCGGCTTCGGGCTTCTATAGAAGGGGGGGCATGAATACCCCGCGCACAGCCACGGTCCACCGCGCCACCAGCGAGACCGACATTACCGTCACCATCAACCTTGATGGCACGGGACAGACCCGTATCGAGACCGGCATCGGTTTCCTGGACCACATGCTGACCGCCCTTGGCCGTCACAGCATGTGCGATCTGGAGATTACCGCCAGGGGCGACCTGCATATCGACTACCACCACACGGTGGAAGATACCGGCATCGCACTGGGCAAGGCCTTTGCCAAGGCCATAGGCGACAAGCGTGGCATCCGCCGTTACGGCAGCGCCACCGTGCCGCTGGATGAGGCGCTGTGCGAAGCGGTGGTGGATATTTCCGGTCGTCCCTTCCTGGCGTGGTCCGTCACCTTCGGGCGTGACAAGATCGGGGAAATGGATACCGAACTGTTCGAGGAATTCTTCCGCGCGTTTGCCATGAGCGCGCTGGTCACGCTGCACATCATCCAGCGTACGGGGCATAACTGCCACCATATTGCCGAAGCGGCCTTCAAGGCGCTGGCCCGCGCACTGCGTACCGCAAGCGAGCCTGATCCCCGCGCGGGCGGCATAATCCCGTCCACCAAGGGCAGCCTGTGACATTCTACTCCGCCCTGCTGCCACCCGCCCGCACCACGGGGCCGGCCGCATGGCCGGTCATGGTGGCATGCCGCATGTCATGGCTGGTTCTGCTGTGCGGATGGGTCGGGCTGTTACTGCGCGGCTGCTGGGTCAGCGGGCTGATCGCGGGGGGCGCGGCCATCCTGACCGGACGGCTGCTGCCGCTGCCCATTGCCCTGCCGGTGCTGGGCGGGCTGCACCTTGTCCTTGCGCTGAACGCCCCGGAGCTACGGCAGTGGGAACTGCGCCTGCGCGGCTACCGGCCCGTGCGCGGCGTTTACGCCACCGATCCCAAGGCAGCCCTGCTGCGCTGGATGGATCATGACCGGTCCCGTCCCCTTTCCCCCGTATCATGAGGCATCCCATGCCCGCGCCCTCTTCTACGCAATCCATCGTGGTGATCGACTATAACGGCGGCAACCTTGCCTCCGCCGCCCGTGCCCTGTCCCGCGCGGCACAGGACAGCGGCATTGACGCCACCGTCACCATCACCGCAGACCCGCAGGCAGTAATGCAGGCCGACAGGATCGTCCTGCCCGGGCAGGGCGCGTTCGCTGACTGCGCGGCGGGCCTTGCGGCACAGCCCGGACTGCATGACGCCATTGTGGATGCGACCGATAACGGCACGCCCTTCCTTGGCATCTGTGTCGGCATGCAGCTTATGGCCGAACGCGGGCGCGAACATGGGGTGACACCGGGGTTCGGCTGGATTGCGGGTGAAATCGCCCTTATGGACGCACCCGGCCTGCGTCTGCCGCAGATGGGGTGGAACCAGCTGGAATTCACCCCCAATGCCCACCCGCTGACCGAAGGCCTGCCGGTGGAGGCCCATGGCTATTTCGTCCACTCCTTCGCCCTGCGCGGATATGACCCGGCCGACATGGTGGCGACCACCGATTACGGCGGCGCGGTGCCCGCCATCGTCGCGCGCGGCAACCGGGCGGGCACGCAGTTCCATGTGGAAAAAAGCCAGAAGGTCGGCCTGCGCATCCTGTCCAACTTCCTGCGCTGGACACCTGCGCCGGATCACACGCCATGACACGGCAGGCCCCGACGGCCGGCACCATCCATGCCGAACGCGTGCAGCAGATGCATGAAGACGACCTGCATGCCCTGTGCGACGCGACCAACGCCGCCATTCTGGACGGCGGCGGGTTTGGCTGGCTGGCCCCGCCGCCCCGTGAAACGCTGGAGCGGTATTTCCGTGGTGTCCTGCTGGTGCCTGAACGCCAGATGTTTGTCGCCCGGCTGGATGACATGATCGTGGGTTCGGCCCAGCTTGTGCGCCCGCCACGCAATAACGAAGCGCAGGCGATGAGTGCGACACTCATGCATTTCTATATCGCCCCCTACGCCCGCGGGCTGGGACTGGGCCGCCTGCTTCTGAACGAAGTGGAAAGCTGCGCGCGCAGCATGGGTTACCAGATCATCAACCTTGACGTGCGCGAAACCCAGACCGATGCGGTGCGCCTGTTCCGCAGCAGCGGATTCCACCACTGGGGCACCCATCCCAGCTACGCCCGCACGGATGGCCGCACCGTGCGCGGCCTGTTTTTCACCAAGCGCCTGCAGGATGACGAGCGGATAGTCCCCGCCCACCCGCAGGCGGCTTCAACCCCCATTCCTGCAGCAGGAC
>NZ_VWPI01000087.1 GCF_015155755.1 Komagataeibacter sp. FXV3
CTGCAGCAGGACATGCCCCCGTGACCGGACACAGCCTGACACTCTATCCCGCAATCGACCTCAAGGACGGCACATGCGTGCGCCTGCGCCGGGGGGAAATGGACAACGCCACCGTCTATTCCGATGATCCCGGCGCACAGGCGCGGGCATGGATCGATGCCGGGTGTTCATGGCTGCATGTCGTGGACCTGAACGGTGCCTTTGCCGGGCGTTCGGCCAATACCGAAGCGATCGAATCCATCATCGCCAATGCGTCGGTGCCGGTGCAGCTGGGTGGCGGCCTGCGTGACCTGGACAGCATCGGCAAATGGCTCAATGCCGGGATCAGCCGCGTCATCCTCGGGTCCATCGCAGTCAAGAACCCCGAACTGGTGCGCGAGGCGTGCCGCCTGTTCCCCGGCCGGATCGTGGCGGGCATTGACGCGCGCAGCGGGCAGGTCGCGACCGAAGGCTGGGCCGAGACATCGGAAATGAAGGCCGTGGAACTGGGCCAGCGCATGCAGGATGTGGGCGTTGCCGCCGTCATCTTCACCGAAATCAGCCGTGACGGCATGCTGACCGGCATCGATATCGAACAGACCGCCGACATGGCCAATGCCCTGTCCATTCCCGTCATTGCCAGCGGGGGGGTGGGCAACCTTGACCACCTTGTGGCCCTGCGCGCCGCAACCGCGCAGGCGCCGGGTATCGAGGGCGTGATTGTGGGACGCGCGCTGTATGACGGGCGCATCGACCTGGGCGAAGCCCTGCGGGTCCTGGCCTGATGCTGAAGCTGCGCGTCATCCCCTGCCTGGACGTGAAGAACGGCCGGGTGGTCAAGGGCGTCAACTTCGTGTCCCTGCGCGACGCGGGCGACCCGGTGGAACAGGCGGCCGTGTATGACGCGGCGGGGGCGGATGAACTGACCTTCCTCGACATCACTGCCAGCAACGAAAACCGCGACACCATCCTTGATGTCGTCAGCCGCACGGCGGAACGCATCTTCCTGCCGCTGACGGTGGGAGGCGGCGTGCGCACCACGGATGACATGCGCCGCCTGCTGCTGGCGGGGGCAGATAAATGCGCCATGAATTCGGCCGCCGTCTCGCGCCCCGAACTGGTCAGCGAAGCCGCACGGAAATTCGGCAGCCAGTGCGTGGTCGTCGCCATTGACGCGCGCAGTGACGGCCATGGATCATGGGAAGTCTATACCCATGGCGGCCGCACCCCCACCGGGCGCAACGTGATCGACTGGTGTCGCGAAGTGGCGGAACGGGGCGCAGGTGAAATCCTGCTGACCAGCATGGACCGCGATGGCACGGGCAAGGGATTCGACCTTGACCTGCTGCGCGCGGCCAACCAGGCGGTACGTATTCCCATCGTGGCCTCCGGCGGGGTGGGGGAACTGGCGCATTTTGTCGAAGGTGCGCGTGCGGGGGCCACCGGCCTGCTGGCCGCCAGCGTGTTTCATTTCGGCCAGTTCACCATCCCACAGGTCAAGCAGGCGCTGGCGGCAGCGGGCCTGCCGGTCCGCCTGAGCGACTGATTCCCCTTTCCCTGCCCATTCGGAGCATTGTGATGGCCAAGCCAGAAAAATCCCGCAAGAACGCCCCGGCAAAAGCCGCCGCCGCCAGCCTGAAGCTGGAAGCGGTAGGCCCTGCCACCCCCGAAGTGCTGGACCGCCTGTTTGACGTTGTGGAATCGCGGCGTGGCACGGACCCGTCGGTCAGCCATTCCGCCCGCCTGCTGGCGCGCGGCCGGCGCAAGATCGCGCAGAAATTTGGCGAGGAAGCAGTCGAATGCCTGATCGAGGCCGTAGCGGGCAACCGGGGCGAACTGGTCAGCGAAAGTGCAGACGTGCTGTACCACCTGATCGTGATGTGGGTGGATGCCGGGGTCAAACCGGCGGAAGTCTGGGCGGAACTGGCACGCCGCGAAGGCACCAGCGGCGTCGCGGAAAAGGCGTCGCGCCCACGCGACCCGCTGGCCTGATCCACCCGCAAACAGGAGAATACCCATGGCCGTCAACGGCACCGGACCCTATGACCCGCAGAACGTGTTCGCCCGTATCCTGCGTGGTGAATTGCCGTGTAAAAAAGTCTATGAGGACGAATACGCCCTCGCCTTCCATGACATCGCGCCCAAGGCACCGATCCATGTGCTGGTCATTCCCAAGGGACCGTTCGTCTCCTTTGCCGATTTCAGCAGCAACGGTACGGAGGCCGAAATCACCGGCTTCACCCGCGCGGTGGGCAAGGTCGCACGCGACCTGAAGCTGGAAGCCCCCGGCTACCGGCTGCTGTCCAATGTGGGCGTGGAAGCGGGACAGGAAGTGCCGCATTTCCATGTCCACCTGTTTGGCGGCAAGGCGCTGGGCGCCATGCTGCCGGGCTGAGTGGGGACAAGTTTCCGGGTGTCGCCTTTTTTTAAAAAGGCGACATTCCCTGAAGCTTTCCGCAAAAAGCTTCACCAAAAACTTCCTTGATGATTACGGGATGTTTTCCGGTTGCGCCTATAGGGACTGAAGTTCAAACAGCCCGCGATAGATACCGCCCTCACGCGCCATAAGGGTGTCATGGGGACCGTCCTCGCACACCTGTCCGTGGCGGAAAACGATAATGCGGTCCAGCCCCATCACGGTGGACAGACGGTGGGCGATGACCAGCACCGTGCGCCCGGCCATCAACCGTTCCATCGCCTGCTGCACCAGCGTTTCGGAGTGCGAATCAAGGCTGGATGTCGCCTCGTCCATGATGACAATGCGGGCATGGCTCAGGAACGCGCGCGCAATGGCTATGCGCTGGCGCTCCCCACCCGACAGCTTGACCCCACGTTCGCCCACCATGGTGGCATAACCGCGCGGCAGGCGGGCAATGAAGTCCGCCGCATTGGCCTGCCGGGCCGCATGTTCGATTTCCGCCAGCGTGGCATCAGGCCGACCATAGGCGATGTTTTCCGCCAGCGAACGATGGAACAGCAATGGCTCCTGCGGCACGATGGCGATCTGCCCGCGCAGGCTGGACTGCGTGACGGCGGCGATATCCGTCCCGTCAATCGTGATCCGTCCCCCCTGCACATCATACAGCCGCTGCAACAGTCGCGTCAGCGTGGTCTTGCCCGAACCTGACGGGCCGACAAGGGCCACCTTGCTGCCCGGCGCGATATCAAGGTTCAGGTCATCAAACAGCAGCCTGCCGTGCTGGCGTTCATAGCCAAAGCGCACATGTTCGAACCGGATATGGCCCTGCGTCACCCGCAATGCCGTGGCGCCGGGGTGGTCGGCCACCGCAGGCTGCGTATGAAACAGGGTGACCAGTTCCTCCATTTCATTGACCGAACGCTGCACGACCGAAATCTGCTGGCCGATATCGCGCAGGTAGCCCTGGATCACGAACATCATCGTCAGCACATAGGCCACATCCCCCGGCCCCGCGCGGCCATGCATCCATAACAGCGCCACCCCCGCGATCAGCACCATGCGCATGAGCAGGGCGGCAAGGTTCTGCAGGTTGGCGCTATTGGTCCCGCGCAGCCATGACCGCACCGTGCGCTGCCGCCAGCGGCCCGCAACCCATGCCAGCCGCGCGTCCTCCCGCGCTTCCGCCCCGCACGCCTTCACCACCGCATTGCACGTCACCGCATCGGACAGGGTCGCCCCCATGCGCGTATCCCACGCATTGGCCAGACGCGCGGACGGTGCGACATAACGCAGCGTCAGCATGACCGACAGCGCCACCAGCGCCGCCGCCCCCACCGCCAGCACCAGTCCCATCAGCGGCCAGTGAAAGGCCAGCACGGCGGTTGTGGCGCACAGCACGATCCCCTCCGGTACCAGCATGAGCAGCAGCGTGTCCCCCAGCGTATCGACCGCCCCCATGCCACGCGTGATGCGCCGCACGGTTGACCCGGCGAAGTTGGAGGCATGCCATTCGCTGGAAAATCGCTGCACGCGGGCGAACACTTCCGTCACGATGCCGGTCATGACGCGCGATGTCAGATGGGTAATGCCGATATAGGCCGTACGCCGTGCAATGATGCCGCCCAGCCCCAGCACGGTGAGGCCGAGCACGTCCCATATGGCGTGATGGACCGCTGTCCGGGCTGCCGGATGGGACACGTCACTGACCAGCCAGCCCGCTACCAGCGGCATCATCACATCTGCCACGGTCGCTGCCGCAATCCCCACCAGCGTCCATGCCAGAAAGCCGGGATGCGCGCGCCACCTGCGCCAGACAAAGCCCAGCACGGCGGAAAACTCATGTTGTCCCGATGCCGGGCGGGGGAAAAAGGATGCCATTGCCAACACGTCATGATGCAGGGAACCATGCGGCCATGCGTTCAGGGCACATGCACCGCCGGGGCCGGAACGACTAGCCTTCGCAGCAGCCATGCGCAAGGACAATGGCCACTGCCTGTAGGCCAGGTGATTTACACTGCCCCCTGCAACGCCGCACAATGCCCGGCGATCCACCGCCTGCGAGTACCAGATGACAACAGCCAAATCCCCGAAGAAACCCGCGCGCCGCGCCATGACACTGACGGAAGTGCGCGCGTTCATCACCCGGTTGGCCGCCGCCAACCCGAATGCCGAAAGCGAACTGGATTTCGTGGACGACTATACCCTGCTGGTTGCCGTGGTGCTGTCGGCGCAGGCGACCGATGCCTCGGTCAACAAAGCGACAAAGGCGCTGTTCCGTGACGCGCCTACGCCACGGGCCATGGTGGAACTGGGGGAAGAAAAGGTCGGCGCGCATATCCGCACCATCGGGCTGTGGCGGACCAAGGCGCGCAACGTCGTGGCCCTGTCGCAGCAGTTGCTTGAACGTTTTGACGGCAGGGTGCCCTATGACCGCGCGGCCCTTGAATCCCTGCCCGGCGTGGGCCGCAAGACGGCGAACGTGGTGATGAACGTGGCGTTTGGCGACAGCACCATGGCGGTCGATACCCATATATTCCGCATTGGCAACCGCACGGGTCTGGCGCCAGGGGCGACCCCGCGCGCGGTGGAGGACCAGCTTGTCCGCCGCATTCCCGCCGACATGCTGCGTCCCGCGCATCACTGGCTGATCCTGCACGGACGCTATGTCTGCAAGGCCCGCAAGCCCGAATGCTGGCGCTGCCCCGCCTTTGACCCGTGCCAGTACCGCATGAAGGACGACCTGCGTGCGGTGGGCCCCGGATAAGGCGCCGCCGGTTTCCCCGCCGCCCGCACAAGCATGACGGCCTGTTTTAAAATGGCTGTTTGCAAAATAAAAATTCTTGGATGCCGCCTTTTTTCAGGGTCTGTTGGGAATTAACGCGAATTGATGATTGCAGCGGTGAGATAAATCATCGCTGCGAATGATCTGTCGGTCTTGTCGCTTCGCATGGCGATGCGCTTGAACTCCTTGAGCTTGCAGAAGAAGT
>NZ_VWPI01000088.1 GCF_015155755.1 Komagataeibacter sp. FXV3
ATCTGTTTTCTTGCCAAGGCACAGCGGTTCCATTTGCGCCCATTGGGCGTCTGTCAGTACGAAGCGATCCATACGGATTTTGAATCACATTTGGTGACTTTGAAAAAGTATAATTCCCAACAGACCCCAAAACGGCGGCATTCTTCTGAAGCTTTTTGAAAAAAGCTTCACCAAAAATTTCCTTATACAGGAGCTGCCTTCCCCCGAGCGGGGGCGATGGCTCACGTGCAGCAGATGTCATGACCGGACAATGACGCGGTCACAACCACCCACGACCCTATTCCGCCCGGGCCATGGGCAAATCAGGCACACCCACCCCACCGGGCCGCATGACCCATGGCCGCGTCCCACGCGCCTGCCGGTCAGACAGCGCCCTGACACCACCCGCACGGTCGGGATACAGGGCGTACGCCCCATTTCGCCACATATCGAAACGCCCGATTACCCCCGCGCCGGGACACCCGTCCTGCGCCCACAGGTTCACCACCATGCGGACATCGCGGCATAACCCGCGACCCGGCCCCCGCGCGGAAAGCAGCAGCAGGATATCCCCGTCCCGCTCCCGCACGCGGCACGCGCCAGCCCGACACGATAGCGGCCCCTGCCCCGCACCATCGGGCAACACGCCGGCTTCCAGCCCCGTCACACGCTGCCATTCGCGCAAAATGAACGGATCGGGGTGCGCACCGGGACCGGTCAGCAGCACATGCCCGCTCACAACGCCCGCCATGCGGGCATCCGGTGACACCATCACCACCGGTTGCGCCCCCCACCATGGTGACAGCAGCGCCAGCGCAACCGGCACGGATCCCAGCAACCGCCCCCGTCCACACCACAGGCACAGCCAGCCCAACCCGGCAAAGAACAGCGCCAGCCCGCCATTGCCGATGGCAGGCACCCCGATATGCGCCACCGGCAGGCCGGCCACCTGCCGCGCCAGCCACGCCACCAGTCCGATCCCCCACCCCATGGGGACCAGCGCCAGCTTTTCCCACCCCAGCGGCATCAGCAGAAAGGACACCAGCCCCCACGGCATGATCCAGGCAGACATGAGCGGCACCGCCAGCAGGTTGGCCAGCACGAACCACGGCTGCACCGTGCCGAAATGCGCCATGCCGACGGGAATGCAGGCACTGCCCGCCAGCACGCTGGCCAGCAGCGGATGGGCAAGCCGCGCGCCCGTCCTGCGCCACCACGTCACGTCATGTTCCCATGCCGACAGGTGCAGGCGCAGCGCATCGAAACCGGCAATCAGCGCCATGACCGCCGCAGCCGACATCTGCAATGGCAGTTCGGCCACGTTTTCCGCATTCAGGCACAGCAGGATGGTCACGGCCACCGCCAGGGCCCGCATCGACATCACACGCCTGCCCACCATCAGCGCCACGACCGCAAGCCCCGCCATGAACAGGCTGCGCTGCGCCGGCAGGTGCGCACCGGTAATGATGACATATCCCCCACCGGCCAGCAGCGCGCAGACCGCCGCGATCTGCCGGCATGGCCAGAACAGCGCCGCGCGTTCGGACAGCGCCAGCCCCATGCGCACCCCCGCCATGACCAGTCCCATGACAATGGCAAGGTGCAACCCGGCAACAGCCAGCAGGTGGGCCAGCCCCGCATCGGCAAAGGCATCCCGCACGCCGGGCGCAATCGCCCCATCCGCCCCCACCAGCACGGTCGCGGCGATATCGCCACGGCTGCCCGGCAGGACCGTGCGAATCCGCGTGGCCATGGCCTGACGCAGGCTGGCAATACGCGTGGACAGGCCGGACAGGGCATGGCCATGCCGGCATGTCACCCCATCCAGCGCGCGCGCATTGCCTGCACGTCCGTCAAACCATGCGCGGCGCTGGGCGTCATAGCCCCCGGGCAGGGCGGGAAAGGCCGGGGGGGAGAGCATCACACGCGCCAGCAGTGTATCACCGGGCACGGGAACACACGCATCATCTGGCCGCAGCCGCAGCACCAGCACACGACGCAGCGGCGGCATGCCGGTATTGATGCCATCAAGGAAGCGGACATCCGCCAGTCGCACCCGCCATGCCTGCGTGCCATCACGCAGGGCCTGCGCGTCCGCATCCAGCACGCGCCCCGTCAGATGCACCGCCCGGCGGGGCAGGTCTGGAAAGGGCGGCATGTGATGCGCCTGCCCCCATGCCACCAGCGCCCCCGCAGTACACGCCCCCAGCACGCCACAGCCGATGCGCACCGGCAGCCCCGTGCCCCATAGCAGCCGCGCGGCAATACACCCCGCAACCACCATGATGCCCCCCCATGCCCAGATGGCCGATGGTTCCCATGACAGCGTGAAATACAGCGCCATGCCCGCCGCCAGCAGGACAGGCAGCCACAGCACGAAGCGGACATGCTGCCCCCACAGCCATGCACTGACCCCTGCACGTGTACGTGACAGTCCGGCCCGGATGCTGTCGATATTGTGGCGTGGCAGGATAACCCCCGTAATGATCCGCACCCATGCTTGCGGCCATGCCCATGCGTGGCCGGAATACACACCCTAACGGTCCCGATGGCACACAGGCCAGACTGCCCCCTGTCAGCAGGGCGAAAACATGCTAAAGAACCGGCTCATGACTGTCCGTACGCGTTTCGCTCCCAGCCCCACCGGCCTGCTGCATATCGGCAACGCCCGTGCCGCCCTTTTCAATTTCCTCTATGCCCGCCACCACGGCGGTCAGTTCCTGCTCAGGATCGAGGATACCGACCGAGAACGCTCGACCCAGCAGGCGGTCGATGTGCTGTTCGACGGGCTGGCGTGGATGGATATCCACTCAGACGAAAAGCCGGTGTTCCAGTCCACCCGGCAGGCCCGTCATACCGAAGTGGCCCACGCGCTGCTGGAAAAGGGGCTGGCCTATCGCTGCTACTGCACGGCGGATGAACTGAAAGAAATGCGGGAAAAGGCGATGGCCGAAGGCCGTCCCCCCCGCTACAACGGCATGTGGCGCGACCGCGACCCGTCCGAAGCCCCCGCCAACACCCCCTATAC
>NZ_VWPI01000089.1 GCF_015155755.1 Komagataeibacter sp. FXV3
CCCCCTATACCATCCGCATCAAGGCCCCGCGTGAGGGTGAGACCACCATCCATGACCTGGTGCAGGGCGACGTGCGCGTGGCCAATGCCGAACTTGATGACATGATCATCCTGCGCGCCGACGGCACCCCCGTCTACCAGCTTGCGGTGGTGGTGGATGACCATGACATGGACATCACCCACGTCATCCGCGGCGATGACCACCTGACCAACACCTTCCGCCAGGCCATGATCTATCGCGCCATGGGCTGGGATCTGCCGCATTTCGCGCATCTGCCGCTGATCCACGGGCCGGACGGGGCCAAGCTGTCCAAGCGGCACGGGGCGCAGTCGGTCGTGGAATTCCGGGAAATGGGCTACCTGCCCGAAGCCCTGAACAACTACCTGCTGCGCCTTGGCTGGGGCCACGGCGATGCCGAGATCCTGTCGCGGGAAGAACAGATCAAGCTGTTCGACCTTGATGGCGTGGGCCGTTCGCCCTCGCGCATGGATTACGCCAAGCTGCTGTACATCAACGGCGTATGGCTGCGTCAGGCCGATGACACGCGCCTGACCAATGACGTGATGGAGCGTCTGGGCAAGATGGAGGGGGTCGATACCTCCGACGCCACGCGGGCGAAGGTGCTGGCGCTTATGCCGGGGCTGAAGGAACGGGCGAAGACGCTGGTGGAACTGGCGGACAACGCTGCCTTCCTTGGCCGTTCGCTACCGCTTGAATTCACCCCCAAGGCCGAAAAGCAGCTGACGCCTGAAAACCGCGTCATGCTGGGCAGGTTGGCCGAAGCCCTGAAGGCGACCGGGCCGTTTGACAGGGAAGCCATCGACGCGACCCTGCGCCAGTTTGCCGAAACGCATGAAATGAAGCTGGGCAAGGTGGCGCAGCCCCTGCGCGCCGCCGTGACCGGCAGCACCATGTCACCCGGCATTGATGATACGCTGGCCGCCCTTGGCCGGGACGAGGTACTGGCGCGCATCAACGCGGTTGCCGCCCATGAGTGAGCGCGGCAGCCATGGCAGCAATGTCTTCCTGACCCACCCGGGCCGCCACCTGCTGGGCGTGCAGGGCATGCATCCCGTTCGGATCACGCCCATCCTTGATCTGGCGGAACATTACGCCCTGCTCAACCGGTCGCGCAAAACCCCGCGCGACCTGCTGCGCGGGCGCACGCTGATCAACCTGTTTTTCGAGGACAGCACCCGTACCCGCACCTCGTTCGAACTGGCGGGCAAGCGGCTGGGCGCGGACGTGGTGAACATGACGGTCGCCAGTTCCTCGGTCAACAAGGGGGAGACGCTGCTGGATACGGCCGCGACCCTGAACGCCATGCATACCGACCTGCTGGTCGTGCGTCATTCGCAGTCCGGCGCCCCCGCCCTGCTGGCGCAGAAGGTGCAGGCCAGCGTGGTCAATGCCGGTGACGGCACGCATGAACACCCGACACAGGCGCTGCTGGATGCGCTGACCATTCGCCGCCATTTCGGCGTGTTCGAAGGGCTGACCGTCGCCATCTGTGGCGATGTCAGCCATAGCCGTGTCGCACGGTCCAACATCCACCTGCTGACCGCCATGGGTTGCCAGGTGCGCGTTGTAGGACCGCCGACCCTGGTGCCCGGTGCAATCGGGGCGCTGGGGGTCAGCATCCACCACACGATGGAAGACGGACTGCGCGGGGTGGACGTGGTGATGATGCTGCGCGTGCAGCGCGAGCGCATGAAGGGCACGCAGGTGCCCAGCGCGCGTGAATATTTCCGTTTCTACGGGCTGGATAACAAGCGTCTGGCGCTGGCGAAGCCGCATGCGCTGGTCATGCATCCCGGCCCGATGAACCGGGGCGTGGAAATTGATAGCCGTGTTGCCGATTCCGACCAGAGCGTGATCCGCGAACAGGTGGAAATGGGGGTTGCCGTGCGCATGGCGGTTCTGGACATCCTCTCACGCGGGGGAGATGGCGCATGAAGCCGGTCCTGTTTGAAAACGTCCGCCTGATCGATCCCGCAAGCGCCCTTGACCGTCCCGGCCGCCTGCTGGTGCATGGCGGCGTGATTGCCGGCACCGACCTGCCGCAGGCCGAAGGCGCGCCGGAAGGGGCCGAGGTTGTTGATGGCGGTGGCCAGCTTGTGCTGTGCCCCGGCCTGGTGGACATGCGGGTGACGATTGGCGAACCCGGCTATGAATACCGTGAAACGGTGCTGTCCGCCGCAAAGGCCGCGGTGGCCGGTGGCATCACCACCATCGCCGTGCTGCCCAATACCAGCCCGACCATAGACAACCCCGCCCTTGCCCGCCTGCTGCGCGCGCGCGGCGTGGAAACGGGCATGATCGACATCCTACCCTATGGCGCGCTGACGCGGGAATGCGCGGGCACGGAAATGGCGGAAATCGGCCTGCTGGCCGAAGCAGGCGCCATTGCCTTTACCGACGGTCCCCGCGCCATTGCCGACAGCCGGACCATGCGGCAGATGCTGACCTATGCCCGGGGGTTCGACGCGCTGATCGTCCAGCACCCCGAAGACCCGTCACTGGCGCGCGGGGGCTGTGCGACCGATGGCGAACTGGCGACCCGCCTTGGCCTGCCGGGCATTCCTGCGGCGGCGGAGGCGATCCTGATCGCACGTGACCTCCGCCTTGCACGCATGACGGGCGGGCGGCTGCATTTTGGCCATGTCTCCACCGCCGAGGGGCTGGACCTGATCCGCGCGGCCAAGGCCGATGGCATCAGGGTGACATGCGATACCGCGCCACCGTATTTCGACCTGAATGAAACCGTGATCGGGGACTTCCGCACCTATGCCAAGCTGTCGCCGCCACTGCGTGCGGAAGCGGACCGGCAGGCGGTGTGCGCGGCGCTGGCCGATGGCACGATCGATGCCATCGCGTCCGACCACATGCCATGCGACGCGGATGACAAGCGCCAGCCCTTTGCCATGGCCGCCGCCGGGGGAACGGGACTGTGCACGCTGCTGGCCGTAACCCTGGCGCAGGTACATGCAGGCAATATCGGCATGATGGACGCCCTGGGCCTGCTGACCCATCGGCCTGCTGGCGTGCTGCGCAGCGGGGCCGGGACACTGGCCGTGGGCCAGCCTGCCGACCTGTGCCTGTTCAACCCCGATACGGGCTGGATCGTGCGGGCAGGCGAACTGCCGGGCAAGGCCCAGAATACCCCCTTTGACGGCCGCGCGCTGGAAGGCCGCGTGCTGGGCACATGGAAGAACGGACGACGCGTCTTCGGGGCCGCCGCCGCATGATATACGGCATCCCCACCTATGACATGCCGCTTATGGCGGCGGTCGCGTTCCTGTCCTACCTGATCGGCAGCATTCCCTTCGGGCTGGTGCTGACGGCGCTGTCGGGCAATGGGGACATCCGCAAGATCGGGTCGGGCAATATCGGGGCCACCAATGTGCTGCGCACCGGGCGCAAGGGGCTGGCGGCGGGCACGCTGGCGCTGGATGGCACGAAGGGGGCATTCGCGGTTTTCTGCGCCTTCGTGCTGTGTCCGTTCCATACGCTGGCCGCCGAATCCCTTGCCGCCATCTTTGCCGTGGCGGGACACTGCTTTCCCGTGTGGCTGAAATTCCGTGGCGGCAAGGGGGTCGCGACCGGTCTGGGCTGCATACTGGCGCTCATGCCCGGCGTGGGCTTATGCTGCTGCGCGCTGTGGCTGATCTTCGCCAGGGTCACGCGCATTTCATCAGCGGGCGCGATCATTGCCTTTGCGGCGCTGCCGCTGCTCATGATCCGGCCGGGACGGATCGACTTTTCTTCCCCCGCCTATGTCGCGGGCTGCCTGATCGCGGTGATGATCCTGATCCGCCATCATGCCAATATCACCCGCCTGCTGAAGGGCACGGAACCAAGGATCGGCCAGAAAAGCGCATGAGCGTGCCCGATGCCGAAACGGTGCTGGCCTGCCTGCGGCTGGCGCGGACGGACGGCATCGGCCCGGTCAGCTACCGCCGCCTGGTCCGCACGCATGGCAGCGTACATGCCGCACTCGACATGCTGGAACGCGGGGCTACCCGCATAAGCCGCAGCGTCGGCCCGGTCTGCCCGCGTGATGAAGCATTGCGCGAAATCGACCGCCTGCAGGCCATGGGCGCGCACCTGCTGGTGCAGGGGCAACCCGGCTATCCGCCCCTGCTGGCTGGCCTGCATGACGCGCCGCCGGTCCTGAGCGTGCTGGGTAACCCGGCGCTGCTGGCGAATCGCATGGTTGGTATCGTGGGGGGGCGCAATGCGTCATCGGGCGGGATCCGCATGGCGGAAAGCCTGGCCGCATTGCTGGCCGCCCACGGCGTGGACACCGTATCGGGGCTGGCGCGCGGGATCGATGCTGCCGCCCATCGCGGCGCCATGACGGCGGGCCGCACGGTGGCGGCCATTGCGGGGGGACTGGACTGCCCCTATCCGCCTGAACATGCCGCCCTGCAGGACCAGATCGCGCGCACTGGCGCGGTTGTAACCGAAGCGCCATTGGGCACGGTACCACAGGCACGGCATTTCCCGCGTCGCAACCGGTTGATCGCGGGTCTGGGGCTGGGTTGCGTCGTGATCGAGGCGGCACTGCGTTCAGGCAGCCTGATTACCGCCCGCATGGCGCTGGAATATGACCGCACCATATTTGCCGTGCCAGGATCGCCGCTGGATCCGCGCTGCCATGGCAGCAACGACCTGTTGCGCCAAGGCGCTGTGCTGACGGAAAACGAACGCGATATCCTGCGTGAACTCCCTGAATTCGTGGAAGAAACCACACTGTTTCCCCTGCAGGCGCCACCATCCGTTGCCGCGGCGCGTGATGTCGCCCCACGTCATGAATCCCGCCCACGGGCTATGCCCGCGCCACCGCCTGCCGCCCCCCCGGCGGGGACGGGTGACCTTCATGAAATGATAGAGGGTTTTCTATCTTTCACGCCATCACCTGTTGACGATCTTGTACGGCGCTGCCAGTTCTCGACAGCAGCAGTCCTGACCGTCCTGTCGGAAATGGAGATTGCGGGCACGATCGAATTCCTTGCGGGGGATATGGTCGTGCGGCGTCCACCCCCCGCCTGACAGCCGGGATTATACAAGGTTTTAGAATCGTGATCCGGAGACAGAATGACTGACGTCGTGGTGGTCGAATCGCCAGCCAAGGCGAAAACGATCAATAAGTATCTGGGTGATAACTACACGGTTCTTGCCTCGTTCGGGCACGTGCGCGACCTGCCGCCCAAGGATGGCAGCGTCAGGCCCGACGAAGGCTTTGCCATGGTGTGGGAAACCGACGAGCGCGGCAGCCGCCAGATCGCGGCCATCGCCAAGGCGCTGCGTGGGGCCAAGCACCTCTACCTCGCCACTGACCCTGACCGTGAGGGGGAAGCCATTTCGTGGCACGTGCGTGCGATCCTGGAGGAGAAGAACCTCCTCAAGGGGATCGACGTGCAGCGCGTCACCTTCAATGAAATCACCAAAAGCGCCATCAAGACCGCGATGGCGCACCCGCGCGGGCTCGATTTCCCGCTGATCGAGGCATACCTTGCCCGGCGCGCGCTGGACTACCTCGTGGGGTTCACGCTGTCGCCGGTGCTGTGGCGCAAGCTGCCCGGATCACGCAGCGCGGGCCGCGTGCAGTCGGTCGCCCTGCGCCTGATCTGTGAGCGCGAGGCGGAGATCGAGGTCTTCAAGCCGCGCGAATACTGGTCGGTCATCGCCCGCATGACCACGCCGGGCGGGGCTGCGTTTTCCGCGCGCCTGACCCATCTGGACGGGCACAAGCTGGACCAGTTCGACCTGAACAACGAAGCCCGCGCCATGGACGCCAGGGCGGCAGTGGAAGCAGGCGACTTCAGCGTTGATAAGGTTGAACGCCGCAAGGTCCGACGCAACCCGCCGCCGCCCTTCACCACATCGACCATGCAGCAGGAAGCATCGCGCAAGCTGGGCATGGGCGCGCAGGTGGCCATGCGTACGGCCCAGCAGTTGTACGAAGGCATTGATATCGGTGGTGAGACGGTCGGCCTGATCACCTACATGCGAACCGACGGCGTGCAGATGGCGGGCGAGGCCATCAGCGCCATCCGCAGCCATATCGGCCACAGCTTTGGCGAGCAGTACGTGCCCGAAAAGGCCCGTATGTATTCCACCAAGGCCAAGAACGCGCAGGAAGCGCATGAAGCCATCCGCCCGACCGACGTGCGCCGCACGCCCGCGGACATGGCGCGCTACCTCTCACCCGAACAGAAGAAGCTGTATGACCTGGTGTGGAAGCGCTCGGTCGCCAGCCAGATGCAGTCGGCCGAACTCGATCAGGTGGCGGTCGATATCGTGGACCGCCAGCAGCGCGTGACCCTGCGCGCCACCGGGTCCATGATCGCATTCGACGGTTTCCTGCGCCTGTACAGCGAAGGTCGCGACGATTCCCCCGCCAAGGCGGATGATGACCAGGACCGCATGCTGCCCGCCATGAAGGAACGCGACGCCATCGGGCGGGGCGAGGTCGCGGCGGAACAGCACTTCACCCAGCCGCCGCCACGTTATTCGGAAGCATCGCTGGTGAAGAAGATGGAGGAAATCGGCATTGGCCGCCCCTCCACCTACGCTTCCATCCTGACCGTGCTGCGCGACCGCAACTATGTGCAGCTGGAAAACCGGCGATTCGTGCCCGAGGATCGCGGGCGGCTGGTTACGGCCTTCCTCACGTCCTTCTTTGAACGCTATGTCGATACGCAGTTCACGGCAGGGCTGGAGGAACAGCTTGATGACATTTCCGGCGGGCGCGCCAACTGGCGCGATGTCATGTCCGCGTTCTGGTCCGATTTCTCCCACGCGGTGGACCAGACCAAGGACCTGAAGATATCCGACGTCATCACGGCGCTCGATGCGGACCTTGCCCCCTATTTCTTCCCGCAGCGCGAGGACGGCCAGGACCCGCGCGTGTGCACTGCCTGCGGTACGGGGCGTCTGGGGCTGAAGCTGGGGCGTTATGGCGCGTTCATTGGCTGTTCCAACTATCCCACATGCCAGTACACCCGCAAACTGGTGGTTGACCCGTCAAAGGAAGGCGAGGACGCGGCATCACTGAAGGACGGCATGCGCGTGCTGGGCAATGCCCCCACGGGGGAGGAAGTGACCGTACGCCGTGGTCCGTGGGGGCTGTATGTGCAGCAGGGCGAACCCGACCCCGAGGACAAGAAGGCCAAGCCGAAGCGCGCCACCATCCCGCGCGGGCTGGATGGCGACAAGATTACGCTGGAACAGGCCGTGGGCCTGCTGTCCCTGCCGCGCATCGTGGGCATCCACCCCGAACTGGGTGAGCCGATCGAGGCTGGTCTGGGCCGCTTCGGGCCGTATGTGAAAATGGGTGCGGTGTATGGGTCGCTGGACAAGGATGATGATGTCCTGACCGTGGGCCTGAACCGCGCGGTGGACGCGCTGGCGAAGAAACTGGCCTCCATCCGCACCATTGGTCCCCACCCCAAGGATGGCGAGCCGGTCATGGTGCGCAAGGGCCGCTTTGGTCCCTATGTGCAGCATGGTTCGATCGTGGCGACCGTGCCGCGTGGTCAGGACATGAATGATGTCACGATGGACGAAGCGCTGACGCTGCTGACCGAAAAGGGCAAGCCGCTGAAGGCCAAGGGTAAGAAGGCGACCACCACCCGCAAGCCCGCCGCCCGCAAGACAAAGGCCAAGGCGGCGGAAGGCGAGGAAGCCGCGCCCAAAAAGGCCGCGCCAAAGAAAAAGGCAGCACCCAAAAAGACGGCAGCCAAGCCGGCCACCAAGACGACCACGCGCAAGACCACGACCCGCAAGAAGGCCACCCCGGCCAAGACCGAAAGCGAGAGCGACTGATCATGAAACGGCAGCGTCCAGCAACTTCCGAGATGCCGGACCCCCTGCCCACGGGCACGCCACAGGCCCGTGCGGGCGGACTGCCGGATCGTGAACAGCTTCGCGCGTTTATCGAAAACGCAACCGGGCGGATCGGCAAGCGCGAGATCAGCCGGGAATTCGGGCTGGGCCCCGAACACAAACAGGCCCTGCGCCAGATGCTGCGCGACATGGCGCTGGATGGCACGCTGGCGCCCGCGGGCGCGCGGCGCTTCCGCGTTTCGGACCGGCTGCCTGAATCCATGGTCGTGCAGGTGACCGGCACGGATTCGGATGGCGACCCCATCGCGCGGCCCGTGCAGTGGGATGGGGAAGGCAGCGCGCCGGTCGTCTTCATGCATCCCGAACTACGTGGCCGGGCCGCCCTGGCACCGGGTGAACGCGTGGTCGCCCGCCTGCGCCGTATCGGACCGGGCAAGTATGAAGGCCGCACGCTGCGCCGCCTGACCGATGCGCCGATGCAGGTCGTGGGCCTGTTCCGCACCCTGGATACGACCGATCCCATGGCGTCCGCACCTGCCCGCTATCGCCCGGCGGGCATCCTGACCCCGGCCGACCGGCGTGCGAAGGCGCAATGGGTCATTCCCATGGGTGAGGACGCGGATACGCCCGATAACGAAATCGTCATCGCCACCCCCCTGCCCCAGTCCGGACCGGGGCTGCATCCCGCGCGGATCATCGAACGCCTTGGCCCGCAGGGGGACGCCCGGACCATAAGCATGATCGCGGTGGCCATGCTGGGAATTCCGCATGTCTTCCCCGCCGAGGCACTGGCGCAGGCCAAGGCCGCCCGTGGCGTGGCGGCCCAGGGCCGCACCGACCTGCGTGACATGCCGCTGGTCACAATAGACGGCGCGGATGCACGGGATTTTGATGACGCGGTCTATGCCGAACCTGATGGCGAGGGTTTCCGCATTACCGTCGCCATCGCGGATGTCGCATGGTACGTGCGCCCGAACAGCGCACTGGACCGGGAAGCACGGCTGCGGGGCAATTCGGTCTACTTTCCCGACCGGGTCATTCCCATGCTGCCCGAGGATCTGTCCAACGGATGGTGTTCGCTGCGACCGGGGGAAGACCGGGGCTGCATTTTCGTCACCATGGATGTGGCCGCCAGCGGCGCCATCAGCAACGCCCGATTCGGGCGCGGCATCATGCGCAGCGCCGCCCGCCTGACCTATGAACAGGTGCAGGCCGCGCGTGACGGTGTGCCCGATGCCATCATCGCTGCCCTGCCCGAAGGGTTGCTGGACAGCCTGTTCGGGGCATGGCGGTGCCTGTCCGCGGCACGGGCGCAACGTGGCACGCTGGACCTTGAACTGCCCGAACGGCTGGTGCGTCTGGATGACCATGGACAGATTGCAGCCATCCAGCCGCGCATCCGCCTCGACAGCCACCGTCTGGTCGAGGAATTCATGATCGCGGCCAATGTCGCCGCCGCACGCTGTCTGGAGGGACGGCATCTGCCCTGCCTGTACCGGATCCACGCGCCCCCCACGCCCGAACGGCTGGAAAGCCTGCGCCGCACGCTGGGCACGATGGGACTGAAACTGCCGCCGGTGGGCAGCCTGCGCGCCGCCGACCTTGACCACGTACTGCGGCAGGTGCGCGATACGGATCAGGCCGGGCTGGTGAACGAACTGATCCTGCGTGCGCAGAACCAGGCGGAATACAGCCCCGAACCGGTCGGGCATTTTGGCCTGTCCCTTGCGGCCTATGCCCATTTCACCAGTCCGATCCGCCGTTATGCCGACCTGCTGACCCACCGCGCCCTGCTAGTGGCCATCGGGCTGGAACCCGGCCCCGCCCCCAGCCATGACGAACTGGAGGAAGCCGGGCTTGCCATAACCCGCACCGAACGCCGCGCGGCACAGGCCGAACGCGAAACGCTGGAACGCTACGCCGCCACATGGTTGTACGCCCGCGTGGGCACGGTCATGGACGCGCATATATCCAGCCTGTCGCGATTCGGCATTTTCACCGTACTGGATGCAACCGGCACCTCCGCACTGCTGCCCATGTCTGCCCTGCCGGAAGATCAGTGGCATCATGACGAAAAAACGCAGACATTGAGCGGACGCGATACGACCACGGTATTCCGCCCCGGTCAGGCCCTGCGCGTACGGATAGAAGAAGCATGCGCCATCCGGGGGACAGTCCTGCTGGCACTGCCCGACACCCCGCCCATCCACCGCAGGCGGCGGACATGAAACGCTGCCGGTTTCCGGTCATCATCCTGCGTCCGCAGTCCAGGGGGCCGGAGAGCATGGGCACGTGGCGCCGCCGCATCTTCACGCTGGGGCATATCCCACGCGATACCATCGTCCTGCTGCTGGTCATTGTCCGGCTGACCACGGCCGCCTGTGCCGATGACATGCCCACGACCCCGCGCACCCCCACCTGTCTCTTA
>NZ_VWPI01000009.1 GCF_015155755.1 Komagataeibacter sp. FXV3
GATATTATCGATAAGAGGGTTCAGTATTGCAGTGAAGATTACTGTGAAAAGAAAGCCGCGGGCGAACCCATCCGATGGCCCCATAGCGCGCTGATTACGAAAATTCATGCCATCTTTACAGCTATGAAAATAATCCTGTCGGAAAAACCTGTAACAGGCTGAATTCGTTCAGGGTCATCGCACGGCGATGTGACGGGGCCTTTGTGGCAATGATCCGGTTCGCATTTTTAATGGATAACACATCATAAGGCATCGCCGGCCACTTTGTTGCCAATTCAGATCGATTGATATATACAGTTTGGTATACTGGCCTGAAGAAGGCAGTACTGACGATATATGCATTGATTACGCAGAAGGGGCAGCAATATATGAAAGCTTTGACCTGCATATCAGATTTTCATATATCATTATGAATATTAATATAGACAATTCGAGTGCAGTTCCGCTGGTTAACCAAATTGTTTCCGGTATCCGCGATCTGATTCTGGGCATGAAGTTGCAGACAGGTCAACGGTTGCCTTCGGTGCGGCAACTGGCGGAACAATGCGGGGTCAGTACGCTCACTGTTTCCAATGCCTATAATAAGCTTGTGGCGGAAGGATTGCTAGAAGCGCGACGGGCAAGGGGATATTTCGTAACCCATAACAATACCCTCAACCGGACACTGATCACCACGGCCACGTTGGTGGACAGGTCGGTGGATTCACGTTGGCTGCTACAGAGCGCGTATGAGGAGAAGGCGCCTGTTATCAAGGCCGGTTGTGGCTGGCTGCCCGAAAGTTACCTGTTTGTGGATGCGATCAAGCAGGCCCTTGTTTCATTGGGGCGCAAGCCGCCGTCTTCCATTTTTGAATATGGCAACCCGTATGGCTATACGCCGCTGCGACACAGTATCCAGCTTATGCTGGCACAGCGAAAGATACGGACATGCGACGCTGGCATCATCCTGACGCACGGGGCAAGTCAGGCGTTGGAACTGTCCGTGCGGGCCTTCACCCGCAAGCAGGATACCGTGCTGGTGGACGATCCAGGCTATTGTAACCTGAATCCCGCATTGCAGGGACTGGATCTGAATGTGGTCGGGGTGCCGCGCACATTTGATGGGCCGGATATTGAACGTCTTGAATATCTTGCGCGGCTACATCAACCACGGCTGTTCATTACCAATACAATCCTGCATAATCCGACCGGGACCAGTTGTTCACCGTCAAATGCTTTCCATATTTTGAATCTGGCGGAAAAATACAATTTTCTTATTGTCGAGGATGATATATTTTCTAGCCTGACAACAGACATTACGACAAACTTGGCCTATCTGGACCAGATGCGGCGTGTGATACAGGTTGGCAGTTTTTCAAAAACGATCGCACCGGGCGTAAGGGTCGGGTTCACCGCATCGCATCCCGAACTGGCACAGGTTATCCTGCGCCAGAAAATGGCCAGCAGCCTGACAACATCCGGGATTAATGAATATATTATTCACAGTATCATCAAGGATGGGAAATATCGTCATCATCTGACACGCCTGAAAGAACGTCTGGAACGCATGCAGGCCAGCGTCGGTCGAGCGCTTACCAATATTGGCATGCGGCTGTACTTCCGGCCCCCCGGGGGTATGTTTGTCTGGGCACGGTTTGACAGGGATGGGATCAACATGCAGGCACTGGCACAGTCTGCGGCAGAGGAGGATATTCTTCTTGCGCCCGGTTATCTGTTCCGGCCGAATTATGAACCTTCCCCATGGATGCGCTTTAATGTCGCGCATTGTAATAACCCATATCTTTTTGACTTTCTTAAAAAATATCAGGATAATCGTTTTTAGTTGAGATTTATACAGTTAATGCTTTTATGTATTTTTCACAGATCCGAATGGATGGTTTTACTATTTTCCTGACAGGTTAGTCATGCTGCTGTAGAAGAAAGTGGTTTAACGGCTAACCTGATAAATGGCACAAATCCGTGGCGTATCCACATGCACTGTGCGCAGGTAAGACACCTGCGCATATGGCCAATAACGGAATTAGGGATATGGTCCTGATATCGTTGTCGTCATATAAACTCTCAGTCATAAAAACAGGGAACTTTCCTTGTAGGTGGATGTAAAAGGGGAGCGCACCAAATTGCCCCATTGGTGGAAACATACATAATCGCGAAATCTGGTGTATGGGGTTGCCATCCCGGTCGGAGCGGAGGCGTGGGGACATATTGCCTGTGGCGACATAAAGGTCAGCTTTCTTTTCCCCCGCATTGTATGGGTGGCACGTCATCAGGGGCTAGACTGCAGCATGGTGGCTGTCTGTCACGTAATCCTGCAGTCCCTGCGCTTCCTGTTCTGCATTTCCGGCACGCAGTTTGACGGTATTCCCAATGCTGACCAACCCGACAAGCTTTCTTTGGATCACATACAAACGTTTTAAAAAAGCATAGTTCCCAACAGGACTTAATTGGTTGTTTTCAAAAAAACCTTTTGCATATTCCAGTTGGATGCATGGAATGCCACAATATGCGACCAATCGCTTATACGCGATCGGGAAGGGGAAGTTGCGGCCCGATTATGCATGTTTTTTCTTGCGGTCCGTTATGGAATGGACATGTTCTTGTCTGACCATGGCGTGTTTTTGTATTCTGCCGGCATGGACAGAAGGTTGCTGACAGGAACGACATGATCACAAGACCCGTGCTTTATAGTTTTCGTCGCTGTCCCTATGCCATGCGGGCGCGTCTGGCCCTGCTTGCCAGTGGTGTGGAATGTGAAATCCGCGAGGTCAGGCTTGCAGCCAAGCCCGCTGGCATGCTGTGTGCCTCACCCAAGGCAACGGTGCCTGTCTTTATTCTGCCGGATCATACTGTTATTGATGAAAGTTTGGATATTATGTTCTGGGCATTGGGACAGCATGACCCGCAGCACTGGCTGGCCAATATCCGACATGACCTGATCGCGCAGAATGATGGTTCATTCAAATATCATCTGGACCGTTACAAATATGCCAATCGCTATCAGTCCGATCCAAATTATCACAGGGCGGAAGCGCTGAAGATTCTGGAAAACATTGATACGATACTGAAAGCCAGATTTTTCCTGCATGGAAACCAGCCAGGCCTGACGGACGCAGCTATTGCGCCGTTTGTACGCCAGTTTGCCGCAACCGATCCGGACTGGTTTGCCAGCGTTCCCCTGCCGCGCTTGCAGGAATGGTTGCACGCGTTCCTGACGTTGCCACTATTTGATCGCGCCATGTTTCGCCTTGTCCCATGGCGGGAAGGCGATGTGCCGATTTTACTTCGTTAGACACCTGCAAATATCTCTGCACAGACAGGCAACCTGAAGCGGGGAATATTCGTTAGCGGGCACAGGCCATGTTGTGCCTTTCAAGCAAAGGGAAATGAGCTATCGCGATGTCAATGTAACAGAAATGGTCCGTATCATATGGTAGTAAATAATGCGTGCATGGATATGGACAAATATATGGCTTCGGACAGCATGGAATAAATCCAATATAATATTAACTGTTTATTCGTAAAATAAAACACGGAATGCCTAATAATATATAATAAAATAAGGCAAAAAAAATGAATATAAAATAAAAATTATTTACGAAAATAAATAAATTCATACCCAAATGAAGCAGGGCAATTGATGACGGTTGTTCGGATTGCCGGTTAATGGATCGGGCGACATGCTGCAATCATTTGTCCTGCCTGTCTGTGGGTATGACCTGTCTTGTGGTGTTTGCCGGAATTATCATGTTTTCCGGACGGCATGACATGCATTTCCGTAAGGTCCAGGGCATGCGCGTTCTTCGTGAATGGTTTTTATTATCAGTAATCTATCATTGTTTTGATAGGGGGCTGTTTGAAAAATCAGTATTAAAAAAATACGGGAATCATAAGAAATTTCTTGGTGAATATTTTTTCAAAATTCTGCTTTCTTGGAAAAGAGCGATACCCCATAATTTTTATTATTTTTTATCAAAAATATGTTTTCAAACAATTTTCAAGACCAGAAAAATATCTCGCCAGTCCGGCGTGACATCTCTGATTATGATGGTCATATGCCTAGCGCCGGATACGTTGCGTGTATTGCCAGCCTATGCTGCAGATCAGGATGTAGTCAAAACATCCACAGTGAAAAATGCACCACAGCCTGAACAGCCTGCATGGTTGCGCAGGATACTTGGCACAAAGGCAGTAACAAAAAAGCTGCCGGAGGTTTCGAATCCCACGCCTTATGGCGAAACGCAGCCGACAACGCCCTTTTATGAAACAATTCCCGGTTTCCTGCGGGCTCCCTACGGGCCGCCTTCATTCGGTCCGCCTTATGGTACCACGCATATGCTGGGTGATTGGGGCGGCATTCAGCCCTGGCTGCAGAAGCGTGGGCTTTATGTTGCGCTGGATGTTTATGAAGATCTCGCCGGCAATGTAATGGGCGGAAAAAAGCGTGACTATACTGTTGCAGGGCAGGTAGGGACCACGCTGGATGTTGACTGGGACACTCTGCTGCATTCACGTGCATGGACGAAGGATCTGTGGCTGCATATGCTTGTGGTCAATGGACATGGCCGTAACCTGAGTCGATTGTTTGGTGATAACAGCAATCAGGTACAACAGATTTACGGCAGCCGGGGCAATGTGCTGGCTCATCTTGTCTGGGCATATTTCGAAAAGGCATGGTTTGAGCGTAAGGTGGATCTGTCCGTGGGCTGGATCCCGACCGGTGTGTTTTTCCAGAACTCGCCATGGGTCTGCAACTTCATGAATGTATGGTTGTGCGGGGGGGAGGCACCAACCAAATTCCTGCGTGGCGGCCGGGGTTGGCCTTCGGGTAATATCGGTGGCATCCTGCGGGTAATGCCGATGAAGGAACTCTATATCATGGGCGGACTGTTTGCTGTTTCACCCCATAATTACAACGGGGGTATTTCCGGCTGGTCATGGGCCCAGGATGGCCTGGGCAAGTTATCGACACAGGTTGAAATTGGCTGGCTTCCTGCCTTTGGGCGTAATCATCTGGCGGGGCATTACAAACTGGGCGCGATGTACGATAATTCGCGTTATGATGACCTGTATGAAGATATCCATGGAAATCCATGGGTATTGACCGGCCTGCCAGCACGCAGGCAGAGCGGGCAGACATCCGTATGGGTCATAGCCGACCAGATGCTGGTCCGTCGTGGTCCCGGTGAAATGAACGGGCTGATCCTTGGTGGGTATTATGCCTATGCATCTGGCCAGACTTCGCAGATCAAGCATAGCTTCATGGCTGTTCTTATGGATACGGGCGCATTATGGCATCGCCCGCTTGATAGCGTGGGTATCGCTTTCCTGTGGGCCAGTTTCAGCCATTCCGCCATCATGTCGCAGGAAGCAGCGGCAACTCATGGTCTTGTGCTGCCCGGGGGCAATTTTGGCATGCCATATGGGATTCAGGGCCATGAGACGATTTATGAAGCGTATTACGGTTTTCATATAGTCGAGGGACTGTCGATCAAACCGGATTTCCAGTACGTCAATCATGTTGGTGGTACCACGGTATTCAGGGATGCCGTAGTATTCAGTACCGCCATGAACGTCGCATTCTGAAATGGATGTGTTTCGTATGGTTTTGGTAAAGAATATGTTTTCTTAAATCTTCTTTCCTAGTGGAGCGTTTTTTCAGTATCCCGCCATATCCCATGGTGTGGAAATGAAAAAGAAAGATCACTATTCATGTCTCTCGTTGGCAAGGTGGCTGTTGTTACAGGTGCTGCACAGGGCATCGGACGTGGTATTGCGCTACGCCTGGCGCGTGACGGGGCGGATCTGGCGCTGGTTGATATCAATCAGGACCGACTGGCTGATGTTCGTGCGGAAATACTGGCACTTGATCGCAGGGTCATTACGCTGGCCGCTGATATCAGTGTGCGTGACCAGGTTTTTTCCATGATTGACCAGACGGTGGATCAGTTGGGTGGCATTGACATCATGGTCAATAATGCCGGTGTGGCACAGGTCAGGCCATTACTGGATGTCAGTGTGGAGGATATGGACCGTATCTTCCAGATCAACGTCAACGGCACGTTATGGGGCATTCAGGCTGCCGCACAGGCATTCAGGAAGCTGGCCCGTAAGGGAAAGGTCATCAATGCCTGTTCCATTGCCGGGCATGAGGGATATGCCTTCCTTGGGGTCTATTCCGCCACGAAATTTGCGGTCAGAGGGCTGACACAGGCGGCAGCAAAGGAACTGGCCCCCTTTGGCATTACCGTGAATGCCTATTGTCCAGGTGTGGTCGGGACTGATATGTGGGTAGAGATAGACCGACGCATGGCGGAAGCAACCGGTGCGGAAATTGGTGCAACCTATCGGAAATATGTCAGTGGTATCGCCCTTGGCCGTGCGGAAACGCCAGATGACGTCGCTGCCTTTGTCGCATGGCTTGCCAGTGCGGATTCAGATTACATGACGGGACAATCGGTGTTGATCGATGGGGGAATGGTATTCCGCTGAACCTTTCGATGCATTCTGCCTGTAGTCCGGTTACCCGCAAATGCAAACGTTGTCAGGTAAGATATTATGACACGTAATAAAATTGAAAGAGCGTTCATCTGTCTATGGCCGCAGGAATGGCAGCATATTCTGGTCGGTTGGAAATGGTCGGCTTTTCGGAATATGGGAGGCGTATGACGAAGGCGGCATAAAAGTGGAAATGTCGAGATTATCGGCAGGCCATACCTGCTGTTTCGATCCCGCTATGTGTTGGATGCCGCCCTTTCAGTCAGGCCATATGTGAATCAATTACAGGCACTCTCGTACCAAGCCTCTTTTGCGTCGGTGGCGTTTTGGAGGTGGAGGTTTCTTTAAATAACACATTGAAAAAAATAAAAGTTTTTGAATGCCGTCTTTTTAAAAAGGCGGCATTTCCTGAAGATTTTTGAAAAAAGCTTCATCAAAAAACGTCTCTATGATTTGCAGCCTGTGTAGATGCCCTATGGCGGCATGAGCGGTAAATGATATCGTTGCGCCCATCATAACCGGCAATGCGGGTTTAACCGTTACGACCCATTTTCGCGTCGTGCTGCGTTACGACGGCGTATAATCCACATACCCAGGCCCGAGAACGCCAGCACGGCAAGTGCCAGTCCACCCATAGCCACGGTAGTTTTCCATATGACGGCGACGGGGGCAGGGGTGGCAAGTCTTGCTTCATGAAGCATATGCAGCCACTGGAAGCTCCATTCCCCCCAGCGTTGCTGCCCCGGGTCGCGGCTTATGTGCATGCGGCCTTCATGTGCATTGTATTGAACGGTGGCCGGGTGGTTGGCGCCATAGGCAGGCAGGATGATCTCAAGCGACTGTTGCGCCGGGCGTTCCCCCAGCTGGACTGATAACAGGGTTGCCTCCGGCATCTGGCTTTTCAGCATGGCCAGTGTTCCGTCCAACCCCTGTTCACCCATGACCGGAGCCGGGGGCATATGGTCATGATGACTATGTTCATGAGGCGCAGGACGGTTAATGCCAAACAGCGGGCGTGCGAAGGGAAACGCCAGCACGGACCCGCTCAGTGACAGAAAAAGCAGCAGCAGCGAAAACCAGAATCCTGAACTGACATGCATCTCCCGCCACAGGCGCAGGCCACGTGCACGGGGTGAAATCATGACGGTCTTGCGCCATTTTCCCGTTTTCCACAATGCGGGATGGGGCCACCATATGACTAGGCCTGTAAGGGCCATGGCGCTTAGTATGATCCCCATTATGCCCGTGGCTGTCTGTCCATAGGGCAGCAGGAACAGATCCGCATGCAGATTATGCATGAAGCGGATATAGGACGGAACAACGTATGTATTGATAACCGCCGGATGGTTGGGATTGACGAACACCTCAAAGGTCGGATGCCGTTCCCCTGCAGGCCCGTATGTGACCATGGCGCTATCCCCGCTCCAGCGTGCCGGGTTGAAGCGCAGTGGGATCATGCCAGACGGAGCACAAGGGCGGGATGCGGCGATTATGGCTTCAGCCCCGGCCTGTGCGCCGGTCGCCGTGACATGGGGGCGTTGTGGCAGCAGTAGTGGAATGACGATCAGCAACGTTCCGGTCAGTCCCTGCAGGACCAGGGGAAGCATGAGGAGAAGTCCCATCCAGCGATGGATTTTACGAAACACGCTGCTTGTTTTCCTGCATGTCTATATCAAGCCGCAATGATAGCATGGCATGGTCATGATGACCATCTGTTGAACCTTTGGATGGAAGTAAAAAAAGGTATCATTTCGGCCTGAATGTAACGCATGTGGATCAGAATGCCTGATGATGACATGAAATTCCAACGTGTAAAAACATATGGGAAAGCGATAAAAAGATATGGTTTAATTAATAAAAATATTAGTTAATTTTATTATAAATAATTATGTGGTTATGGTGGTTATTTTTAATCAAATGGAATGGATGTATATTCTATAATTATTTTGAAATTGATATGGTCAATATTTTTATCTGTGCATATGGAAAGGGCAGTCCAGACAAAAACAGAAAATGTGTTCGCCGTAATGAAATGATTTCGTTATGAATATGATGGTCTGGACAAGACTGAAGGGTAACAGGAGGGTTTGTGAACAACGGTCCCGGTCATGCGCGCCGCGCAGCACTTTCGGCTTTTGTCGGAACTGCGCTCGAATTTTATGATTATTATGTCTATGCACTGGCATCCGCGCTGGTGCTGGGGCATGTATTCTTTCCCGGTGAAAAAACGACTGTTTCCGATATCGCATCTTTCGGCACGCTGGCGGCGGGTTTCGTTGCCCGCCCCCTGGCTGGGACCATATTCGGCATTCTGGGGGATCGCTGGGGGCGCAAACGGATACTGACCCTGACCGTGGCGGCAATGGGCATGGCCACCATGGGGGTGGGCCTGCTGCCGGGCTATGCGTCCATCGGAATATGGGCGCCCGTCCTGCTGGTGGCGCTGCGTATCGTGCAGGGCATATCGGTCGGGGGCGAATGGGGCGGTGCCGTGCTTATGGCCAGTGAACATGCGGCAGCGGGTAGCAAGACATTTGCCGCTTCCTTTGCCCAGCTTGGCAGTCCGGCTGGTATGCTGCTGGCATTGCTGACCTTTCGCATGGCCAATGCCTTTGGGCTGGAAACGTTTCTGGCCTGGACGTGGCGTATTCCGTTCCTGCTGGGCGGTGGCATTGCGCTGGGTTGTTACGTGCTGCGACGACAACTGCATGAAACCCCTGAATTCCTTGCCCAGGCCGCAAATGCGGAAGCGCCGCCGCCTTCATCCCTGCGTGCCCTGTCGGGAGAGTGGATGAAAATCGTTTATGCCGGTGCCGCCGCCGTTATCGGGACGGCAGGTTTTTTCTTCATGAACACGTTCCTGATCAGCTATGCGACGCATTATGAACATATTGACCGCGAAACCATCCTTAATGCCCTGTTCATTGCCACTTTCCTGCAACTCATCACCCAACCACTGGCGGCATGGACCGGCGAACGGATAGGGGAGACGCGCTTCCTGCTGGCCACGGCAACAGCCTGTATTTTTCTGCCCTATCCCATGTTCTTGCTGTTGCGAACCCATGATATCTGGCTGATTTCGGCGGGTATTTCAGTGACTATTGTGACTTTGTCCGCCTTTTACGCCGTTGTGGCCGGGTATATGGCGGCGGCATTTCGGCCTGCGATCCGTTATACCGCCATTTCGATTGCCTATCAGACCAGTTCTTCGCTGATTTCCGGTTTCACCCCGCTGATCGGCACGCTCATCGCCGCCCATTATGCGGGGCAATGGCTGCCGCTTGCGGTTTTTTTCTCTCTCCTTGCGGTGATATCCATCGTGGGCGTCATTGGACTGGCGCGCACGAAGGCCGCTGGGCATTAAGCTCAGGATCCAGATTTTTTGGAGAGACTTTGATTCAGCCTCTGTGAGGAGCCTGAAGATGAGTAACCTGTACTGGCTGACGGACGAGCCGTTGGCCCGTCTACAGCCGTTTTTTCCAAAGACCCATGGTTGCCCCCTCTAGTGGATGATCACCGCATGCCGGGCGGGATTATTTTCGTGAACCGCAATGGTTTGCGCTGGTATGATGCGTCACAGGAGCATGGTCGAACAAGACGCTTTACAGGCACCGAAAACGTTGGGGCACTACGGGGATCTTTGCCCGAATAATGGAAGGACTGGCGAGCAAAGCGGCTGAGCCGCAGATCATCATGATCATGCACCTGACTCAGGGTACATCATACAGCCTCGAGCCAGCGGGTAAAAAAGGGATGCCAGCTGCCTGATCGGTTGTCTAAGGCGGCATGAATACAAACTGCACGCGGTTACGGATAGAAATGGATGTCCACTTGATTTTTTATGACCGCAGGTCAGATCAGTGGTTACGCCGGTGCTGCCGTTCTCAGGGAAAATCCGTCAGATGCAACGGGCGGTGCTACAAATGCTGCAGTCACATCGATACCCCCATATGATTTTGATTGCTCACAGATATGCAGGAGGTAAGGCGGGACTGCAATCCTGGGAGTGTATAATATATCAGGCAATGTACTATTTGTTGTAATAGTCAAGGAGATAATAGATTGTCATCGACATAAATGCCGAAATTCAGGCAAAAAACATGCCTTATCCCGCCAGTTATACAATAATTGGTCTCACTTCTTGTTCGTAATGGAAAGGGCAGGTGATACCAATTCATTAATTTAGTCAAACGTTTATTTATATTATTATATATGATCCCAAATCCGTTAATAAATAAATATTATTTAAATAAGGTCTGGCATAGGTAAGGAGATTAAGTGAGGGATCCGATGGGGATGTTAGCCCATTGAGCGAGGGTTTGCAGGCGTTTCCTGAGTGAGCGGTGATTGAAACGCCACTCACACTCGGCAAGGAAGAGATGGACATCCTGCCGGGGAGTTCCATTGTATCGCCGCAGATGCCGCTTCGCCTGGCTCCAGAAGTTCTCAATGCCTTTGATATGGTTCCGCCCGTCGCTAAAGCGCGTGGCGTGATTGATCCGTTCATGGCGAAACTCGGAGACATCAAGCGTCCTGTAGGCATGCCATGTGTCTGAATAAACGATTGAATCTGAACGTATTTTCTTTCGAATGACCGACATGGGCGTCCGGCTTCCCGCATCGGGGATCATGACTGCATGGACGCGGCCGCCACGCTTGAGTAGCCCAAAAACGGCGACCTTTCCTGCAGCACCTCGCCCTCTTTTACCTTTGCGATGTCCGCCGAAATAGCTTTCATCGACTTCGATCTCTCCTTCAAGGGGCGCTTCCAGAGCATTATGCGCGGCAATGATTTCCCGAATCTTACGGTAAAACAGGGTCGCTGTATTGCGATTGACGCCGACAATTTCCGCAGCACTCCGCGCGGGTGTGCCCACAACGAAGTGCTCCAGAAGGCGCCTTTGGGTGGCAAGTGCCAGACGGCAGCGACGACGTGCTTTCATATGACATATCAATTCTTTATTGGCTTATCCTATGCCAGCCCTGTAAATTTATTTACGATCATTCAGGATATGTTGGGTTCATTTCTCCTTCCGATGCACGGTCCATTTGTGGGCAGGATGTTTGGTTGATGATGGGAAAAACCCACGTGTAATTTCTGTTGATATTCGATACGATATAAAAATATTTAAGTCGAACGGACTTTATCAGGAAAGGAAATATGCTCTATGGGAATGCGGTATAATAATACTATCCAGGGTCAAGATCTTTTCAAACTTCGGTTGCGTGATATCCTGCTGGGCATGGGAATGCTCCTGTGTGCGGGTGTTCCGGTTCACGCAGAATCAACAGCAGATGCCATTATTCATGCCGATGATCATCCCGGCGACTGGCTGACCCATGGCCGTACCTATTCAGAACAGCGATATAGCCCGTTAAAGCAGATCAATGCCAAAACCATCGCTCGCCTGCATCTGGCATGGCATTACGATCTGGATACTAACCGGGGGCAGGAAGCAACGCCCCTGATCGTCAACGGGGTTATGTACACCACCACCGCATGGAGCAAGGTCAAGGCGCTGGATGCCGCGACCGGACGCCTGCTATGGGCCTATGACCCGAAGGTGAACGGAAAAGTCGGCGTCCGTGGGTGTTGCGATATTGTGAACCGTGGCCTGGGCTACTGGAATGGCAAGCTGTATCTGGCCACTTTTGACAACAGGCTGATTGCCCTGGATTCCCAGAATGGCAAGGTTATCTGGAGTGTTGATACGATCCCGACAGATGCCGACCTGGGGCAGCAGATGGCCTATACCATTACCGGCGCACCGCGTATTGCAAAGGGCAGGGTACTGATCGGAAACGGGGGGGCGGAATTCGGTGCCCGTGGTTTCATTTCGGCATTCGATGCGGAAACGGGCAAACTGGACTGGCGGTTCTTCACGGTGCCCAATCCGCATAACAGACCCGACCATGCGCCATCCGATACGGTTCTCATGGCCCGTGCCTATCCAACATGGAGCCCCACGGGCGCATGGGTGCGGCAGGGCGGTGGCGGCACGGTATGGGATTCGATCGTCTATGATCCCGTTACGGATCTGGTCTATTTCGGGGCAGGTAACGGGTCGCCATGGAGTTATGGCATCCGTTCCAACGGGAAGGGAGATAACCTCTTCCTTGACAGTATTGTCGCCGTAAAGCCGGATACGGGGGAATATGTCTGGCATTTTCAGGAGACACCTGAAGACCAGTGGGATTATACATCAACCCAGCAGATCATGACGCTTGACCTGCCCCTTGATGGGCAGATGCGGCATGTGATCGTGCATGCGCCCAAAAACGGCTTTTTCTACGTTCTGGATGCCGCGACTGGGGCGTTCATTTCTGGCAAGAACTTCGTTTTCGTCAACTGGGCAAAGGGACTGGATCCAAAAACCGGGCGGCCAATCTTTAATCCTGACGCACAGTATTCCGTCACCGGCAAGCCATTTTATGTCTTTCCGGGGGATATGGGTGGGCACGGTATCGCCGCGATGAGCTACAGCCCCCGCACGGGGCTGGTGTACCTGCCGACCCAGCAGGTGCCCGATCACCTGAAGGGCGCACGTAAATTCAAGGC
This sequence comes from Komagataeibacter sp. FXV3, assembly GCF_015155755.1. Taxonomy (GTDB): domain Bacteria; phylum Pseudomonadota; class Alphaproteobacteria; order Acetobacterales; family Acetobacteraceae; genus Komagataeibacter. The sequence continues at coordinate 13,055 of NZ_VWPI01000009.1, forward strand.
TTTGCCGGATGGCTGGAATCTGGGGCTGGATATTCAGCCAGATGACAAAATGCCATCCATCGCGGCACAGAAAGCTGCTGTCGGGGACCTGCGGGGATCGCTGGTAGCGTGGGATCCCATAGCGCAGAAAGCACGCTGGGAAGTGGTGCAGAAAGGTCCCGCGAATGGCGGGACGCTCGCCACCGCAGGTGACCTGGTATTCCAGGGCCTGACGGATGGCACGTTCCATGCCTATGACGCGCATGATGGGAAGGATCTGTTCAGCTTTGATGCACAGAGTGGCATCATCGCCTCTCCCGTCAGCTATCGTATCGGTGGGCGGCAGTATGTCGCCATTGAAGTCGGTTGGGGCGGATCGTATGGCCTGTTTGCCACCGGGTTGGCCCGTCAGGAAACCGGGGCTGTCAATCATTCCCGTGTGCTTGCCTTTGCCCTTGATGGCAAGGACCATCTGCCGGCTGTCAGTGACGCGCCTGTTCCCTCATCCCCGCCACCGGCCTCGTTCGTGCCCCGCCAGGCACTGGCGGGAAGCCAGCAGTACCAGAATTACTGTCAGTACTGCCATGGGGCGAACGTAGAATGGAATGGTGTCCTGCCTGACCTGCGGAAATCCGCAGCAATTCAGGATAAAAACAGTTTCTACGCCATCGTGGGCAAGGGGGCGCTAAGCAGTTTTGGCATGGACGGGTTCGAGAAATCCATGAAACCGGATGAAATTGAAAGCATCCGCCAGTTCATTATCGAACGCGCGCACCAGACCCTGTCACAACCATGATGCGGTAAAGGACGCGACGGTGATAAGACCTTCTCCCTGCGGAAGGTCTGAAATCCCTGTCTTTGGTAAAGAAGTTTTTGGTGAAGCTTTTTTCAGGGTTTGTTGGGAATTGTACTTTTTCAAAGTCACCAAATGTGATTCAAAATCCGTATGGATCGCTTCGTACTGACAGACGCCCAATGGGCGCAAATGGAACCGCTGTGCCTTGGCAAGAAAACAGATCGCGGGCGCAGCGGGCA
>NZ_VWPI01000090.1 GCF_015155755.1 Komagataeibacter sp. FXV3
CCCCCACGCCCCAGCCACCCATGCATGAAGACAGCGTGGATACGATCGACGGCGCCAGCATGGACCTTGGGGTCATTTCCTCGGTCATCCAGGCGAGTCTGTCCTTCCTGCAGCCCCGCACGCTGGACAGCCATGAAATCCGTGATTTCGCACTGTGGGGCCTGAACGGGCTGAGCGCGCTGGACCCGTCGCTGAGCATCGAGGAACAGCACGGTTTCCTGCAACTGGCCGCAACGCAGAAAACCGTCCTCGCCCTGCCCGTCCCCACGGCGGACGACGTACCGGGATGGAGTGCTGCCATCACCCGCATACTGGATGTGGCATGGCACAATTCCCCCGCCATGCGCAGCACGGGGCAGGATGGCGTGCTGCAGGGTTTTTTTGATGAACTGTTCAACCACCTTGACCCGTATTCACGCTACGTCCCGCCCGGGGCGGCCGTATCGGACCGCAGCACCCGCACCGGGGGCGAGGGCACGGCGGGCCTGACGCTGGGGCTGGACCATCACACCATCATCATCACCGCCGTCAACGCGAATGGACCCGCATGGCCCACTACCCTTGCGGCGGGGCAGATCGTGCGCGCGATCAATGGACGACCAACCGAGTCCCGCAGCCTTGATACCGTGACCTCATGGCTCAACGGTCCCAATGGCAGCCTTGTGCGCATCATGGTGGAGTCGAAGGGACGGCGGAGCACGGTCACGCTGCACCGGGCGTCCACCCCGCCCGAAACCGTATTTGCCTATACCAGCGGCAAGCATGTCGTCCTGCATATCACCGCCTTTTCCGCCAACACGGCGGAGGAGATGAGCCAGTATCTGGACGAAGCCATGAACGTGCCCGGCATTTCGGGCCTGATCATCGACCTGCGCGGCAACCGGGGCGGCGTGCTGCAGCAGGCAGTCACCACATCTGCCCTGATGCTGGACCATGGTGTAGCGGCCATAACACAAGGGCGTGACCCGCAGGCCAACCACGTCTGGGCCGTGCAGGGGGGCGACATGACCAATGGCCTGCCCATCATCATCCTGGTCGATGGCCGGACCGCCAGCGCCGCCGAGATACTGGCCGCGGCCCTGGCCGACCAGAAGCGCGGCGTGGTGATAGGCAGCGCCACGCTGGGCAAGGGGCTGGTGCAGACCATTGGCCAGATGCCCAACGGGGCGGAACTGTTCGTGACATGGAGTCGCGTGCTCGCACCGCTGGGCTGGCCGCTGCAGGGGCTGGGCGTCATGCCGCAGGTCTGCACCAGTCTTGGGGAAAGCGAACTGGAACGTCAGTTGCAGGACCTGGCCGAAGGCGCGGCCGACAGCCGGGAATGGATCGCGGCCGCCCGCCAGATCCGCTATCCCGTGGACCTGGCGCGCATCCTGACCATCCGCAAGGCCTGCCCCGCCGCGATCGGCACCGACGGTGACCTTGACGCCGCCCATTCCCTGCTGGACAACCCGGTCGAATACCATGCCGCCCTGGCCACCATACCCGAAGAAGGGGCGACACCCGCTGGTGGCGGCTAAGCCACAGCCATGCGGGAAACCGTGCTATTCCTGCATACCTCCCGCTGTTTTTCTGCATTACCGGAGAAGTCCATCCCAATGGAAGAAGCACGTCTGAAAACCGGCATCTGGGTCAAGGCAATGCTGCGCCAGGCTGGACAAAAGGGAAATCCGGGCATGGTGCTGCACCATGGTGATGATGATGCGGGGGGCGTTCTGGTCGTGCTGCTGGGCCGGGGTGGACAGATGTCCGTGCTGGCCCGGACCCTTACCCCCGATGGACGGCAGGCATGGTTCCGCGCTACAGGGGATGCGGCTGTAGATCAGGCCAGTGTGGATGCCTATGTTACAAGGCAGATGGAACGGGACCCGGATTTATGGGTTCTTGAATTCGAGACACCGGATCTGACGCCACCGTTTGAAGCAAAGTTGATATGAAAGACGTGTTTCCACAGGTTTGAAAAAATAATGAAACCGGACCAGACAGGGGTGTGGCATCTTGCACACAGTCAGGTGCGCCAGTTGGCGCGATGGCCCAAAGCAGCCGATTAAGGTGGCGGCAATGGATTGTCAGGGCTGGTTTCTTTCAGCAAAAGAATGCTGATGCTGATCATTCCAGGGAATTGGGCACGTACACCCGACCGGGCCGACATGCCGGAACAGGCCCGTCGAAGGGAGAAGAAGAGTATGAATCTGCGGGACGGATTGCTTGCAGGGTCTTTATTGGCTGCCTCGGTTACCCTGGGATCCGTACTGGTCTCCGCCCCGGTATTCGCCCAGCCTGTTCAGGGCCTGTATATTTCAGGCGCTGGCGGTGCGAGCTTCAACCAGGGACAGGTCATACGTCATTCCTCCGCGCGGGACGAGTTCAAGACAGGCGGCACGGGCATCGGCAGCCTTGGCTGGGGTCTGGGCAACGGATTCCGTGTCGAACTGGAAGGCTTCTACCGCAGCAACGACATGAAGACGGTGGGCGGCAACGCCGCCTATAATGCCCGTGCGGATGGCCGGCAGCAGACATCAGGGCTTATGGCCAATGCCCTGTTCGACCTTGATATCGGCAAAAGCTGGCTGTTCCCGTATTTCGGCGCGGGTATCGGTTACGGCTGGCAGAACATGAACAGCACCATTACCGGCAACGTGGGCGGGCAGAACTACAGCCAGCACGTCGGGGGCACATACGGCAACTTCGCCTATCAGGGCATTTTCGGCCTGTCCTTCCCCATGCCGTTTGCCGTGGGCCTGTCGGCTACAGCGGAATACCGGTTCTGGACCATGCTTGGCCCGCAGTCGCATCATTCCATTGTCAGCGGCAGTGCTGCGGCCCTGTCGGCCATGAACAGCGATTACGGCTTCCGCAACGGCAACCGTGACAGCCGGACCGACTTCAACCATTCACTGATGCTGGGTCTGCGGTACGAGTTCAATCCCGCGCCGCCGCCGCCGCCCGCGCCCACCACCGTCGCCGCACCGGCGCCGGCGGAAAACCGGACCTATCTGGTGTTTTTTGACTGGGACCGCAGCGACCTGACCGACCGTGCTCGTTCCATCGTGGCGGTCGCCGCCCAGGCATCGACAAATACCCAGACTACCCGGATCGAGGTCAACGGTTACACCGACAATTCGGCAAGCCATCCCGGCCCGCAGGGTGAAAAATATAACCAGGAGCTGTCACTCAAGCGGGCGCAGGTCATCAAGGCCGAGCTGGTACGTGACGGTGTGCCGGGACCGGCCATCGACATCCATGGCTATGGCGACAGCAACCCGCTGGTCCAGACCGCAGCCAACACGCGCGAAGCCCAGAATCGCCGCGTCGAGATCATCCTGCACTGATCCCGGCCATATCCCGGCCAATTATGGAAAAGAAAAAAGCGGCACCCGTCAGGGTAGCCGCTTTTTCCATATGCGCAGGCCATCGGGCCACGCGGATGGGCTGGATCAGACCAGCCCGGTAAAAAGTGACGTGGACAGATAGCGCTCGGCAAAGGACGGTGCGATGGTCACGATGGTCTTGCCCGCGTTTTCCGGCCGTCCGGCCAATTGTACGGCCGCATGCAGCGCAGCGCCTGAGGAAATGCCCACCGGCACCCCATCCAGCCGCGCGCACCGGCGGGCCGCCGCGATGGCCTCCCGCTCCGATACGGGAATCACACCATCAAGGGCCGCGAGGTCCAGTGTCCGGGGACAAAATCCCGGCCCGATACCCTGAATGCCATGCGGCCCCGGTTCGTCACCGTTCAGGATGGCGCTTTCCATCGGTTCGACACCAAAGACCTGCAGGCTTTTCTTGCGTGGCTTCAGACCATGGGCGATGCCACTGGCCGTGCCGCCCGTACCCAGCCCAGCCACAACGATATCGACCTCGCCCGCGGTATCGGTCCAGATTTCCTCTGCCGTGGTCGCGGCGTGGACAGCGGGGTTGGCGGGATTGTCAAACTGACGCGGCATCCATGCATTTGGTGTCTTTTCAAGGATTTCCTCGGCACGCGCGATGGCTCCCGCCATGCCCAGGCGCGACGGTGTCAGTTCCAGCTGTGCATTCAGCAGGCGCAGCATCTTGCGCCGTTCGATCGATGCGCCTTCGGGCATGGTCACAATCAGACGATATCCCCGGGCGGCGGCGACGAACGCCAGTGAAATGCCCGTATTGCCCGAAGTCGGTTCCACCAGCGTGGTCTTGCCCGGATGGATCTCACCCCGGCTTTCCGCATCCTCGACCATGGCCGCGCCAATGCGGTCCTTGACCGAACCGAGTGGATTGAAAAATTCCAGCTTCATCAGAACCCGGCTCTGTAATCCATCCTCACGGGTCAGATGCGGCAGCGCCACCAGTGGCGTTCCCCCCACGGTATCGACAATGGAATCATAGACCCTGCCACGAGGTGCTGCAAAACCATACGTGCGATCTGGCGGGGTGGTCTTTTTCATTCGTTATCACTCCTTGTTGCGGAAATGGCCTATTCACGCATACAGTCTGTACATAATCCACCATCCTCCTTAACAGAAGCGTGGATCAATCGGGGGATTGCTGGTAAATGAAGCGGGCTGGTTTCCAAATCCATTCAAAGCGAGGCTGAACGATATGCTGCTCCGGCGGGACAGGACCATGATCGCAATCCTGATCATGCTTGATGTGGCCTTTCACGCAGGGCGCAACGGTACCATCAGTGCGGCCGACATTGCGGAACGCGCGGGTCTGGCCCGGCGGGGGATCGAGCCGCTGCTGCAGACCCTGTCACGGTCCGGCCTGCTGGAAAGCGTGCGCGGACCGCGCGGCGGCTATCGGCTGGGGCGCCCCCGTCGTGATATCCTGCTGTCGGATATCCTGTCCGTCATCACGGCGGAAGACAATACGGATGATGGCCCGATCGGCGGACTGTTCCAGAAGGTGGTCGAACCCTGCTGGCAGGAATTCGACACCATGCTGGATGAGGAATGTCGCAAGATCAGTCTGGATGACCTGGTGCGCCGGGCCGAACATGCCGGCATGCGCCGCCCGCTGCCCGAACCCATCACCTTTTCCATCTGATACGGACCGGGATACGCAATGATGCGTGTCCCGACCCGGTTCAGGGCCGGGATTCGGCCTTATCTTACGGCAGGGGCCGTGACATTGGCCGTCACGTCCATGTATTCACGCGGCTGCTTTTCACCCGTGATCAGCACGACGCGGAACTTGTCCTCGCCGGAATAGGCGGTGTTGGGCGTGTACGTCACGTAAGTGTGATCGTTGTAGTTGTAGATGAACGCCTTGCCATGCTCAGGTGCCGGAGACACGCCAAACGAGGCATAGGGGTGGCCGGCGGAGGCACGCGTCTCGATCGCGCAGTACCCGTCATCGCTACGCACCTGCATGCTGGCGGACTTTGTGTCCTTGCCCGCAGCGGCGGGGCCGGTCACCTGACACTGGCCCGATGCTTTCATGTAATTGTAGGGATTGGGGGTTCCGCCGATACCACCAAGGTTCACGGCCGGTTTGTTGTCACATCCGGCGAGCAGAATGCCCGTCGTCATCATGATTGCAGACAGTCGCAGTCGCACTCGTCAGCTCCGCTGTATTTGATACATACCCGTTATCAGGACAGTTTCGCCCGCGCCGTCCCGTAACGGTCTGGATCGGCACAACGGCTAACCGCTTTGGCATATGCTCTAGAGCAACGCACCCCGGCGGGAAAGACCCGTTGGTCCTTTTACGCAAGCGGACAAGCCCTGCCCGTGTGGCATACCCGCCCCCGGGGGCGCTGTCATCCCACGCGGGCACCATAACGCATCTTTTTGAACATGGGGTGATATCCCTCCCTTTTGGCGACTGCCGGTTTGCGCTATAGACCTGATCCGGATTTCATTCCTGCCGGAATATGCGGGGTCCGTGCATTCCCCGTTGGCAACTGCCCCAATATCTGGAGAACCCGTCCTGATGTCCATGTCGATCTGGCGCGCTGGCGCTGCTGCCCTTGCCCTTATGGGGCTGGTTAATGGTGGGCAGGCACTGGCTGCCGGCCCCTGCTCACCCTCCCCCGCGCATGAGGCGTTTGATGTGCAGGGCCTGAAAAGCGAGCTTATGGTGACGGCCCTGTCATGCGGCGCGCAGGACAAATACAACAGCTTTGTCATGAAATTCCGCACCAAGCTGGCCGCCGAGGAGCATGTGCTCAACAGCTATTTCAACAGCACCTACGGCCGCAATTCACAGCGCCAGCATGATGACTACATCACGCAGCTTGCGAATGTGCAGTCCGAACGTGGCCTGAAATCCGGCACCGCCTTCTGCCAGCAGCGCATGTCCATGTTCGAGGAAGTGCAGGTACTCGACAGTACTGCCGACCTGTCCAACTATGCCCAGGCGAAGGACATCCTCCAGCCCGCGTCCTACCTGACCTGCACGGCGCCCAACCGCCCGGCCGCCAGCACACGCAGCCGCACCCCGGCCCGCCGCACGGTCCGCAGCTAGGCTGTCGCCCCGTCACAGGCACATGAAGAAAAATATGGCCGGACCCGTGTCCGGCCTTTTTCATGCCCGCAAGAGCAGGCATAGTCGATGCCGCGTGCAGGGCCTTACGGCTTGACAGGACGCGATCTGACAGAACAAAAGAACGCTTCATGAACGACGATCTTTTTTCCGCACCTGCAGGCCCCGCAAAGCCCACCCGACGCAAGGTTTCCGCTGCCCCCATGCCTGATATCGCCAAAAACGGCCCCGATACCTATGACGCCAGCGCCATTGAAGTGCTGGAAGGGCTGGAGCCCGTGCGCCGCCGCCCGGGCATGTATATCGGCGGCACGGACGAGACGGCGTACCATCACCTCGCCTCCGAAATCCTCGATAACGCGATGGATGAGGCCGTGGCCGGCCACGCCACCACCATTGACGTGACACTGGAAGCCGGGGACTGCCTGACCATACGCGACAACGGACGCGGCATTCCGGTGGACCCGCACCCGCGTTTTCCCGACCGTTCGGCGCTGGAAGTCATCCTGACCACGCTGCACGCGGGCGGCAAGTTTTCGGGCAAGGCCTATGCCACGTCGGGCGGCCTGCATGGCGTGGGGTCGTCAGTGGTCAACGCGCTGGCGTCGCGCATGGAAGTCGAGATCGCCCGTGACCGCGAACTGTGGCGGCAGGTCTATGAACGCGGCCACCCGCTGAGCGGCGTTGAAAAGATCGGCCCGGTCAACAACCGGCGCGGCACGCAGATCCGCTTTACCCCCGACCCGCAGATTTTCGGGCGGCTGCATTTCTCGCCCGTTCGCCTGTACCGGCTGTGCCGGTCAAAGGCGTTCCTGTTCCGGGGCGTGACCATCCGCTGGTCATGCGATCCGTCCCTGATAAAGAATGACGAAGTCCCGGCGGAAGCTGTCCTGCACTTCCCCGGCGGCCTGGCCGACAGCCTGCGTGACGAACTGGGTGACAAGGCGGCCTTGCTGACCGACCTGTGGTCGGGGGATGCGGACCTGCCGACCGGCCCCGACGGGGCGGATACGGGCCGCATGGAATGGGCCATCGCCTTTTTGGAACAGGGCACGGCGGCCCTTGCGTCCTACTGCAACACCATTCCCACGCCCAATGGCGGCACGCACGAGACGGGTTTTCGCAACGCGCTGCTCAAGGGCCTGCGCAACTGGGGTGAACAGCGCGCCAACAAGCGCGCGGCCAGCATCAATGCCGATGATATCCTTGGCTGCATTGCCGCCAAGCTGTCGGTCTTCATCCGTGACCCGCAATTTCAGGGCCAGACCAAGGAAAAGCTGACCAGCAGCGAGGCCAGCAAGCTGGTTGAAACCGCGCTGCGTGACCGGTTCGACCACTGGCTGGCGGGTAACCCGCAACAGGCGGACAACCTGCTGGCCTTTGTGGTCGAACGCGCCGAGGAACGCCTGCGCCGCAAGGAGCAGAAGGAAACCCCCCGTAAAAGTGCAACCCGCCGCCTGCGCCTGCCGGGCAAGCTGACGGACTGCACGCGTGAAAACGCGGCCGAAACCGAGATCTTCCTGGTGGAAGGCGACTCGGCTGGTGGCTCCGCCAAGCAGGCCCGCAACCGTGAGACGCAGGCCGTGCTGCCGTTGCGTGGCAAGATCCTGAACGTTGCCAGCGCCTCGACCGAAAAGCTGCGGGGCAACCAGGAACTGCGTGACCTGGTGGAAGCGCTGGGCTGCGGCATGGGGGAACGCTTTGACGCGACCAAGCTGCGTTATGGCCGCATCATCATCATGACGGATGCGGATGTAGACGGGGCGCATATCGCCTCGCTGCTCATGACGTTCTTCTATCGCGAACTGCCCGGCCTGATCCGGGACGGACACCTGTATCTGGCCCAGCCGCCGCTGTATCGCCTGACACAGGGTGGCAAGAGCGTGTACGCCATGGATGACGCCGACCGTGAGCGGAAGATGAAGAAGGACTTCAAGCCCAACAGCAAGATCGAGGTCTCACGCTTCAAGGGCCTTGGTGAAATGCCGCCGGGCGACCTGAAACAGACGACCATGGACCCCAGACACCGCACCCTGCTGAAGGTCATCACCCCGCCCGAGGACAGGGCGCTGACGCTGGAGCGCGTGGAACACCTGATGGGCCGGAAAGCTGAACTGCGCTTCCGCTTCATTCAGGAACATGCCCGTCAGGTCGATAACCTCGACGTCTGAGACAGCCGAAACAGTAAAGGCCCGGTCACCCCTGCAACAGGGTGACCGGGCCTTTTTTTACAGGAAGTTTTTGGTGGAGCTTTTTCAAAAAGCTTCAGGAAACGCTGCCTTTTTGAAAAAAGGCAGCAACCAGAAACTTCTATTATTCCCAGTCAGTTTCAACCTGCGCCCTTGATCGGAACGATCTGCTGCGGATCAATCGTGGCGACAGTCGTTATCGGATGCAGCAGGCTGGTCACGGCCGGGTCAAACACCCGCAGGAACGATCCCGGATGCACCCCCATCCAGATGGTCACGACAGCCAGCGGCACCAGCACGGCCAGTTCCTGTCCCGTCAGGTCACGCAGCAGGGCGACAACGCCCCCCCGGTCCGCCCCGAACAGCACCCGGCGATACAGCACCAGCATATAGACCGCGCCCAGGATCATGCTGGTCCCACCCAGGAACGCCAGCCAGAACGATACATGCAGCGCACCGACCATGACCAGGAATTCCCCCACGAACGCGCCCGTGCCCGGCAGGCCGATATTGGCCATGACAAACAGCATGGCCAGCGTGGCCAGGACCGGCATTTTATGCGCCACCCCGGAAAACGCGCTGATTTCACGCGTTTCAGCCCGCCACGACACGGCGGAAACACAGAAGAACAGCGCCGCAATGACGATGCCATGCGACAGCATCTGGAAAATTGCGCCATCAATTCCCTCAGGCGTCATGGTGAACAGCCCGATGGCGATAACCCCCATATGCGAAAACGAGGAATAGGCAATCACCCGCTTCATGTCCGTCTGCGCCAGCGCGATCATCGCGGCATAGATCACCGCAATCACCCCCAGCGTCAGCACTACCGGCGCGAACATCCGTGCGGCATCGGGAAACATCATCACGCCAAAGCGCAGCAGACCATAAGCTCCCGCCTTGGACAGCACGCCCGACAGCATGACGGATGCAGGGGTCGGGGCCTCGGTATAGGCATCGGGCAGCCATGCATGTAGCGGGAACAGCGGCAGTTTGACGCCAAAGGCGATGATGAAGCCCGCCAGCAGCCAGCACTGCATGGCATGACCGAATCCATGATGCTGCAGCGCCACGATATCGGTCGTGCCCGCCGCATTCCACATGGCCAGCAACGCCAGCAGCATGAACAGCGACCCGCCGAAGGTGAACAGGAAAAACTGCAGCGATGCCCACACCCGCTTCGGGCCACCCCACACCCCGATCATAAGGCTGGCGGGCAACAGCGTCGCTTCATAAAACAGATAGAACAGCACCAGATCCAACGCCGAAAACAGCCCGATCAGCGTTGTTTCCAGCACCAGCATGGCGATCATGTAATCCCGCACCCGTCCCGTCACCTGCCGCCAGCCACCGATAATGGAAAGCGGGGTCAGGAACGCGGACAGCAGCACGAACATGAGACTGATGCCATCAAGCCCGGCATGGTAGGAAATGCCGGCGCTGCTGGCCCAGCCCACCTGCTGTTCAAACTGGATGCCGGGCCGGGCGGGGTCGAATTCGGCCCACATGATCACGGCCAGCGCAAAGACGATGCCGCTGGTCCACAGCGCCACCCATCGGGCGGCGGTCTCGACCGTCTGGGTCGTGCCGCGCGTCAGCAATATGGCCAAAGCCCCGGCAAGGGGCAGATACGTTACAAGGGACAGCAGGATCGGATGCACATTCGGTCTCACATCATCCATGGATAATGGCTGACCCTAGGGGCGTTGCGCCCCGGGAATCCAGTAAGCGCCCGCTCACATTATGCAGAGGCCATGCCCCGTTTTCCATTCAGCCATGCCGTAACGGACATGCGCACGCACTGACCCGCAGAGTGTCACCTGCGGCCGAACATGCGCTCCAGATCAGCTTTTTCCAGCTTCAGCCAGGTCGGCCGCCCATGGGAACAGGTGCCTGAGCGGGGGGTGCGTTCCATGTCCCGCAGCAGGGCGTTCATTTCCTCGTGTGTCAGCTTCCGGCCTGCCCTTACGCTGCCATGACAGGCCATACGCGCGATGATCGCGTCCATGCGCGCATCCAGCGCATCGGCCTGCGCGGGGTTGGCCAGATCGTCAGCTTCCAGTTCTTCCGCCAGATCGCGCAGCATGCCCACCGGGTCTTCCTTGCCCAGAAGGGCGGGCATGGTCCGGACCAGGACGGCCGTGCCGCCAAAGGGTTCGATCTCGATTCCCAGCCGGCCCAGTGCCGCACTGAATGACAGCAGGACCCCCACCTGCCGCGCGGGCAGGTCCACCACCTCAGGCAGCAGCAGGCGCTGGGCGCGGATTTCGCCACCCAGATACTGCTGGCGCAGGATTTCGTGGGTCAGGCGTTCATGGGCCGCATGCTGGTCCACCAGCACCAGCGCGCCATCCGCCGTCTGCGATACGATATAGGTACCCAGAACCTGCGCCACCGCCGCACCCAGCGGGTGGTCGATGGCAGGTGTCATGTCTGCCGCAGGCTGTCCCGGCCCCTCTGGCACGACCTTGCGCGCGGCAGGCGGGGCAGATAGCGGCAATGTCGATTCGGCAAACCCCATCGGCAGACCCGGATCAGGCGCTGCAGGTGCATCGATGGGGGCAGCCAGACGGGTGGAGACGCCTGCGGCATTGGCGCTGCGTTCAGGCGGATACCAGATCCGCGCGGGCGATGGCCCGCGTGACTGCAACAGGTCGGGCCTGACCCCGGCCACCCCGGCCCCGGTGCCCAGCGCGCGGCCCAGCGAACCGATCACCAGCGCCCGCACCGCAGCCGAGTCGGCATAACGCAGCTCCGTCTTGGCCGGATGCACGTTCACATCCACCTGTTCAGGCGGGATTTCCAGTGACAGCGCCACGACGGCATGCCGCCCGTGTTCCATGACATTGCGATAGGCCACCCGCACCGCCGTGCGCAGGACCGGGTCCACCACAGGACGGCCATTGACCATCAGCATCTGCCCGTTGGCCGTGGCGCGATGCACGGATGGCGCGCAGATGAAACCGCTCAGTTTCAGGTCACCGCGCTGCCCTTCCACCGGCAGCAGGCCATCGGCATGCCCCGACTCCAGAATGGCGGCTACGCGTGCGGCCATGTCCTGCACCGGCAGGTCAAGGATCACGCGCTGGTCGAATTCCAGCCGGAAGGCGACATGCGGGACAGACAGGGCCAGACGGCGCACCACGTTTTCGGCATGGCTGGCCTCGACGCGTGGGCTTTTGAGGAATTTGCGCCGCGCGGGTGTGGCAAAGAACATGTCTTCCACCAGCACGCGCGTGCCGGGCGGCCCGGCGCAGGGCTCGACTTCCCCCACCACGCCGCCTTCCACACGGATCGCCCATGCCGAATCGCTGTCGTGCAGGCGGGACATGACCGTAAGCCGCGCGGCGGCCCCGATCGAGGGCAGGGCTTCCCCTCGGAAACCAAGCGTGGAAATACGCACCAGCGTCTCGTCTCGCAGCTTGGACGTGCAATGCCGCTCCACCGCAAGCCGCAGGTCACCAGACGACATGCCACAGCCATCATCCACGACCTCGATCCGGTCGATGCCGCCACGGTCCAGACGGATCTGGATCCGGCACGCGCCGGAATCGATGGCGTTTTCCACCAGTTCCTTCAGGGCCGCAGCCGGACGTTCAATCACCTCGCCTGCGGCGATGCGGTTGACGACCTGCTCCGACAGGCGACGGATGACCGGCTGGCCATTACCAGAAGACATGATTCATACCACGGACCGGATTGCACGCATCTGGCCACATGCCGCGCACCCGGTGGGTGCGCGCCCAGGCCATTTATTTCTTGGGACCGCTGACGGTTGGGGTCGCACCCTGCGTCAGGTTGCGCCCAAGGGCCGAATCCTCACGCAGGCGGGCATTTTCCGCCTTGCCATTCACAAGGTTACCGGCTCCCCCGCCATGCCAGAACATCAGCTTGTCAACAAAACTGGTGTCGGCACGACCCATCTCACCCTTGTCCTCCGCATTGGAAGCAACCTGGGCTTCACCCACCAGCGCGGTCTGGCCTGCGCTGTCGGTGCCATCAGCGCCCTGCAGCGCCACATTGGGGGACAGCGTTTCCAGCGCCTGCATGCGCGGGTTGGTATCTTGCGCACGCTGGATGGCGTTGCTGTTGGGCGCGCCCAGTTCATCGGACGGTGGCATGGACAGCGGCGCACGGGTGGTGACCGTGTATTCGTCCGGCAGGCTCCGCTCCAGCCCGAAGGCGCGCGAAACATCGGCACCGGTGCAGCCTGACAACAGGAAGGCGCCCGAGACAAGCATTGCACAGGAAAGGGGTCTGAAAGCAGAAATCGCCATATCTCGCCTATTACCGTTAGTGGAACGGTTCGGCAAGCATGTGCAGGCCGCGCCTCCCCTAGTTTGCATCGCGATTACGCATATTGTCGATAATCAGGATCGCAACACCGCAATCAATCATGGCATCGGCGATGTTGAACACCGGCCATGACCAGCCAAAAGCATGGGCGTCAATGAAATCAACCACCGCGCCAAAGCGCAACCGGTCAATGACATTGCCGATCGCCCCCCCCATGATCATGCCCAGCGCAACCGCCACCCACCGACGCGGCGTGCGTGCAAGCCATACCGCCAGCCCCGCCACGATCGCCAGCGCCGCAACAGAAAAGATGATGCGCCCGGCCGCCCCGGCACCGCCCAGCATGCCGAACGTGATGGCATGGTTCCACACCATCGTCAGGTTCAGCACCGGCAGCAGCGGCACGCTTTCACGCGCGGGCAGGTCATAGATATCGAGTATCCAGAACTTGCTGGCCTGGTCGGCCACCAGCGCGCCCAGCAGGCACGCGCCGCCCAGAACACGGTTGTTCATGAAGGTTACGCCCCGTTCCGCACCACATCGACACAGCGCAGGCACAGTTCGGGGTGGGCCTTGTCCTGTCCCACTTCCTCCAGCACCTTCCAGCAGCGCGCGCATTTATGCCCTGCCGCGACACCGATGGTGGGAATGCCATGCGGCACGCCCTCCTGTGCCCCGTCCTCGCCCAGATAGATCGAACCGGCCCCCGCGATCACGTTCACATCCGCCTGCGAGACGATGGTCAGTTCCGCCCAGTCCACGCCGTCGAACCGTGCGGCTTCCGCTTCCGACAGCGGCAGGTCGAGTGCCGCCTGAAGCGATGACTTGACCATGCCGTCACGACGCGCGGTCTCGATTTCGGTCGTAATGACCCGACGCACCGCGCGCAGCATGGCCCAGCGGTCCCCCAGTTCCGGATCATGCCACTGCGTCGGCAGTTCGGGGAACGGCTGCAGGTGGATGCTTTCGGTATTGCCGGGACGGGCCAGCCATGCCTCCTCCGCCGTGAAGACCAGCACGGGGGCAAGCCACGCGCACAGGCAGCGGTGCAACTGGTCCAGCACCGTTCGCGCCGCGCGGCGCTTCAGGCTGGATGCGCCATCACAGTAGATGGTGTCCTTGCGCACGTCGAAATAGAAGGCCGACAGGTCGGCGGCACAGAAGCCATGCAGCGCGGGATAGACACCCACCCATTCATGCGTTTCCACCGCACGCGCCACAAGGCTGCCCAGTTCGGACATACGGTGCAGGACCCAGCGTTCAAGTTCGGGCAGTTCCCCGAAGGGCACGCGCTCGGCTTCGGTAAAGCCGTCCAGCGCACCCAGCAGCCAGCGCAGCGTATTACGCAGGCGGCGATAGAGTTCGCCCTGCTGCTTGAGGATTTCCTTACCGATGCGCAGGTCATCATTCGTATCGGAGTTCATGACCCACAGACGCAGGATATCGGCCCCAAGGCTGTCATTCACGTCCTGTGGCGCGATGACGTTGCCCAGGGACTTGGACATCTTGCGGCCCTGCTCATCCAGCACGAAACCGTTGGTGACCAGCGCCTTGTACGGCGCGATGCCGCGCGTGCCGACACTTTCGAGCAGCGAGGACTGGAACCAGCCACGATGCTGGTCGGACCCTTCCAGATACAGGTCGGCGGGGAACGGCATGTCGCCATGCCCCAGCACGAAGGCATGGGTCGAACCGCTTTCGAACCACACATCGACAATATCGAACACCTGTTCGTAATCGTCGGGGTTGCGGCCCTCACCCAGGAAGCGCGCCGCGGGGGAACTGTACCACGCATCAGCCCCTTCCGCGCGGAAGGCGGTGACGATGCGCTCCATCACCGCGGCATCGCGCAGGACCTCGCCCGTGCGCTTTTCCACGAATACGGCAATCGGCACACCCCACGCACGCTGGCGGCTTATGCACCAGTCGGGACGGCCCGCCACCATGGATGTCAGGCGGTTGCGCGACTGCGCGGGCACGAACGTCACCTTTTCCAGCGCCGTCAGTGCGCGTTCACGCAGGTGGCCTTCGCCATCCATGCTGATGAACCACTGCGGGGTGGCGCGATAGATGATCGGCGCGCGCGAACGCCATGAATGGGGATAGGAATGGACCAGCACGGCCCGCGCCACCAGTCCACACGGTGCCGTGCCCGCCGCTACGGCGCGCTGCATGGCTTCCAGCAGGGCCTGGCACACCGGTTCGGCCGCCTTGAACACATGGCCACCGGCAAACAGCGGCACCCAGTCGGCATACCGGCCATCCCCCAGCACCATTTCGGTGATTTCCAGCCCATAGGCGCGGCCAAGGTTGAAGTCGTCCTCGCCATGGGCGGGGGCGGTGTGGACCAGGCCCGTGCCCGCTTCGGTCGTGACATGCGCGCCGGGCAGCAGCGGCACGTCGAAATCATAACCCTGCCCCCGCAGCGGATGGGCGCAGATGGCGCCTTCCAGCGCGCTGCCCGGCAGGGTGTAGAGCACATGATGGGCGGTAACGTCCGCTGCCTCGCAGAAGGGCGCGATCAGGTCCTCGGCCACCAGCACGCGGGCTTCAGGTTCCAGCGTCGCATTGTCGCCCACGCCATCAACGCGCACCACGGCATAGGTGATGTCGGGGCCATAGGCGATGGCGCGGTTGGCGGGAATGGTCCACGGCGTGGTGGTCCAGATCACTGCCGCCACGTCCTTCAGCGCCTTCGCTGGCGTGGGGTCGGTCACGAAGGGGAAGGCCACGTGGATGGCGGTGGATTCGTGGTCGCGGTATTCGATCTCGGCTTCGGCCAGCGCGGTCTTTTCAACCGGGCTCCACATGACCGGGCGCAGACCACGATACAGCAGGCCGTTGAGCAGGAATTTGCCAATTTCCCCCGCGATGGCCGCCTCGGACGAAAAATCCATGGTGGCGTAGCGGTTGGCCCATTCCGCCTGCACGCCCAGACGGCGGAACTCACTGGCCTGCGTATCCAGCCATTTCTGGGCATAAGCACGGCATTCGGCACGGAACTGCAGGACCGGCACGCTGTCCTTGTCCTGCCCGCGCTTGCGGTATTCTTCCTCGATCTTCCATTCGATCGGCAGGCCGTGACAGTCCCAGCCCGGCACGTAATGGATACCGTAGCCCGACATGCGGTGGGCGCGGTTGATGACGTCCTTTAGGATCTTGTTCAGCGCGTGGCCGATATGCAGGTGCCCGTTGGCGTAGGGCGGGCCGTCATGCAGCATGAACACGTCACGGCCGCGCGCCTGTTCAAACAGGCGGTCATCGAGCTTCTCGCTCTCCCATCCCGCCAGAATCTCCGGCTCCCGCCTGGGCAGGTTGCCCCGCATGGGAAAGGAAGTGGTCGGCAGGAAGACCGTCTCCCGGTAGAGATCCTGTGGTTTTGACTCGGACATGGCCTGTTCTGTTCTTCTGGCAAGGGGAAGTGCATGCGCAACCGGGCGGCCCGCATGCTGGGCAACGTTATGGGGACCGCGACGGCGCGGGGTCAAGTTCTGGCGGATACGGGCGCGAATTCATGGGTGGACAGGTACGCCATCGCCTGCGTGCAATCGCGCGCAATCTGTTCTTTCAGCGCATCCAGACCGTCAAACCGGCGTTCGGCCCGCAGCAGGGTATGCAGCGCCACCGACAGGGTCTGGCCATACAGGTCGCCTGAAAAGCCCAGCAGGTGGACCTCCAGCCGGCTTTCCTGCCCGTCATTGATGGTTGGCCTGCGGCCGATATTGGCAACGCCGGGATAGACGCTGCCATCGGCCATGCGCACGCTTACGGCATAGACCCCGCGCGCCGGTTCCAGATGGCGGCCCAGCGCGATGTTGGCGGTGGGAAAGCCCAGCAGGCGGCCACGCTTGTCCCCATGCTGGACCACGCCACGAATCGACCACGGGCGGCCCAGTTCCTCCGCCGCGCGTTCGGGGTAGCCGTCCTGCAGCAGCCGGCGGATGCGGCTGGACGAATACGGACCCAGCGCATCGGACAGCGGCGGCACGACGCTCAGCCCGATGCCCAGTTCGGCAGTGCGCTCGGTCAGGAAGGCGACATTGCCGCGCCTGCGGTGGCCAAAGGCGAAATCCATGCCACAGGCGACATGATGCAGCCCCAGCCCTTCATGCAGGACGCAGATGACAAAATCCTCGGCACTCATGGCGCTGAATTCACGGTCGAACGCGATCTGGAACACATGCTGGACGCCAAGGGCGGACAGCGCGGCAAAACGTTCCTGCGACAGTGTCAGGCGAAAGGGCGGATCCTGCGGGCGGAACAGTTCACGCGGGTGGGGTTCGAACGTCACGACGGCCAGCCTGCGGTCAGGACGGGCCGTATGCAGGGCCTGTATCAGATGGGCATGGCCCAGATGCACGCCATCGAAATTGCCCAGCGCCGCCACGGCGCCGCGCGCGGTATCGGGAATATCGCGCCAGTCGGTATGCAGGTGCGCCTTCATGCCTGCACCGCGCGGGGCAGGCCAAAGCGTTCGGCCGCCGCATCCAGCGTCGCGGCCACGGGATGCGTGGTGCCGGGCTGCGTACCGTCCTGCGGGCGCACGATCTGGCAGGTACGCAGGCCCGCCTGCGCCGCTGCATCCAGTTCGGCCACCACATCGGACAGGAACAGCACATCGCCCGCCTGCCACTGCGCGTCCTGCAGGATTTTGGTATAGCTCCGCGCATCGCGCTTGCCGCCCATCTGCAGGTCGTAAAAGCCGACGAACACGCTGCTCAGGTCGCCATCGGTCGTATGGCCATAAATCAGCTTCTGGGCCGCTACCGAGCCGGATGAATAGACCGCCAGCGCCAGCCCGGCCGCCGCCCAGCAGCGCAGCGCGGGTGTGACATCAGGATACAGCGTGGCCTTGAGCACGCCATCGGCATAGCCCTGCGCCCAGACCATGCCCTGCAGCGCCTTCAGGGGGGCGACCTTGGCATCGGCATCCATCCAGGATTCAAGCTGGCGCAGGGGCGGCACGCCGGGGGCGAGACGGGCGATTTCTTCCACCTGCGCACGCACGGCCGGGTCATCCGCCCGTTTGCGAAGCAGTTCGGGCAGCGCCTTGCGGGCATAGGGGAACAATGTGTCATGGACGAAGGAAACCGGTATGGTCGTTCCCTCAATATCCAGCAGCACCGCACGTACTGGCGGCTGCGTGGCCTGGGTCACGTTCTCATCTCCCTCAGTGCGGGTCAGGCTTCAACGGGGAAGCGGGCCGCGATGTCACTGCCTGTATATTGCGCGATCCACCCATCGGGGTTGGTGAAAACGCGCAGGGTTACGAAATCCGGTGTCTCCCCGCCATCAAACCAGTGGGGAATGCCAGCAGGCACCGAAATCAGGTCGCCCGCCGTGCAGCGCACGTCATATACGCGCCCGCCCACATGCAGGATGAAATCCCCCTGCCCGTGAACGAAAAAGCGGACCTCGTCCTCGCTATGGACATGTTCGGACAGGTATTTGCCGCGCGCCTGCGCCCAGCCCTGTGTCTCGGGGCCGACACGCAGCACATCGGCCGAACCCGCACCCGTCTCGCCCATCAGCTGGTCCAGATAGGGACGGTAGGCATCCAGCACCTCGGCTTCGGGTGCCGTGCGCGGGGGGACGACGGGGCTGTCCCAGCGTTCGAAGCGCACGTTGATCGCCGAAAGTTCGGATGCGATCCGCTTCGGGTCGGTCAGGTGGATGATGGGCGTGCCGGGATTGTTATCGGCATAGACATTCAGGCTGCTCATCGGAGCTTCCTTTCTTCCAGTTCGCAGGCCAGCAGGAATTCCAGCCCTTCCAGCCGGGCCAGCGCGGTATCCATGTCCGCCCCCCACACATACACCCCGTGGCCACGGATGATGTAGCCCGCGCACATGCCATCCAGATGGGGTGCGACGACACCGGACAGGCGGGCAATGTCCTGGTCATTGTCGAATATGGGCACGTGTAACTGTGCCGCATGGGTCTTCTGGCCCGCGAAAACCTTCTGGACTTCGTAATTTTCCAGCACCAGCGCGTCTCCCCCCAGCCGCGACAGCACGGTGGAGGCGACGGAATGGCCATGCAGCACCGCGCCCGCCTTCGGGTCATGGGCATAGATCTGGCAATGCAGCAGGGTTTCGGCGCTGGGCCGGTCGCCTGTGGCAAGCGGCCTGCCCGCCGCATCGACGCATATGACCCCGTCCGCCCCCAGCTGCCCCTTGTGGCCGCCCGACCGCGTGATGGCCAGATTGCCGTCGGGCAAGCGGATGCTGATATTGCCCGCCGTGGCGGGTACCCAGCCAAAACGGTCCATGCGCCGCCCCGCCGCCATGATCTGTTCCACCGCGCGGCAGTACGCCCCGGCCGGAAACACTGCTTTATCCATTACGCCGCCCATCCACGCGCCACCGGCGCGCGGTCCATCATCATTTCACGTTGTTGGTCGAATGCTGCGGCGCTTCGGTAAAGGAGGCGTCCTTTTCCTTGCCCGGCCCCTGGATATGGCCGGTGGGCACCGGTTCCTCCGGGGTGTCATCCGCCATGTTCTTCTTGAACGACTTGATCCCGCGCGCCATGTCACCCATGAGCGAACTGATCTTGCCACCGCCGCCAAACAGTACCAGCACCACCACCAGCACGATCAGCCAATGTCCCCAGCTCAAGCTACCCATCGCATCCCTCGATCCGCGTCCATGACGCAAAATACCGTATTGTCCATCCGCCATCCCATATGACGGCGGCCTGCCCTTCCCCGCCTATGTGAGGGGAGAGGCGGTGATATGCAAGCACCCCCACCGGTTCCCGGTCAGCCTGCCGGCAGGATAAACCCGTAAGCAGGATAGACGGTTTTGCCCATGTCGTGAATGGGGGACCACCAGACCTTTACCCGCGACCAGTCATTGCGGGCCGACACATCGATCACCGGTTCGCCCCGGCCGACGCGCCCGGGCACCCAGTTGGCCTGGTCCACCAGCACCTCACGCGGGCTGCGCACCGAACGCACGACCGATACATGCCCGTCAGGCAGGCGGCCCGTGGCGCGGAACACCAGCACGGCCCCCGCCCGTGGCGCATGGGTGCGTGGATAATGGCCCTGCGCCTGTCCCCACCATGACGCGGCCGCCCCACTCAGTTGCACATGCGTGACCTGCCTTGCGTAGGGGGCGCACTGCACCGCCCCGTGCCAGCCATGCCCGCTGCCGCCGCCCGCGCATGCCGCAAGCGACAGCAGGCTGCCCATGGCAGCAATCCGTGCCAGCACCTGCTTCATGCCATCCTCATGCGCATGATCCTGTCCTCCGCCTCCCCCAGTTCCATATCCAGCGCCCTGCGCGCCGTATCATGGGTGAAACCTGCCCGCGCCATGGCATCCATGGCCCGGCGGTAGCGTTTATCCGCCTCGGCTTCGTCCGCATCGGGACGCACGAAGGGGCCGGCGCGACGCTTACGGGCAAAGACAAGGGCTGCGGCCAGTTCGGTTTCCCGCCCTTCACCGTCCCGCGGGCCAAGGGCTTCCTCCACCGCGTGGCTCACCGTAGCCTCATCCACGCCACGCACGCCCAGATGGGCCGCGACCATGCGGCGCGAGCGGCCCGCGCGGGTAAGGGAGCGGGCGCGGAATTCGGAAAAACGGGCGTCATCGACAGCACCCAGCCCCTCCATATCCGTCACGATACCGGCAATGGCGCCGCGTGCGGGCTGCACGGCGCGGGTCGCGTCCCCTTCATCCATGCCGCTGCTGACCGCGCGGCGCACCCAGCGGTCGATATGACGCGCAAGCACCCGTTCCACACCCACGCGGGTCGCGGAAAAGCGTGCAAGATAGGCAAGTGCCGCCTCACGCAGCCGGGCTGCATCCGGCACGGGGGCAAGCGGTCGGGGGGCGGAACGGGAAGGACGGGCGACCATGTCCCCTACTGTGCCACAGCCATGCGCCCACGCCCATCATTATGCGCGGATGTATGGCTGCCATGGCCATGACGGGGGCGGAAATGGCGCGAAGGTTGCATTTCACACAGGCGGGTCATATTCTTCCTTTTTCCGGCCCGACAGACGGATGCAGGACGGCGCGTTGGATCGCCGCCCCCGTTGGTGGCCGGAGAAATCGGAAAACGGAATATGCCCACCCCCATGGCGGTGGGCCGTTTTCGTTTCTGAACCCCGATCCTTTTTCTTTGACCTGAAATCACAAGGCTGTTCCATGATTTCCGCCCTGATGCCGAATTACAATCGCGCCGACCTCGCTTTCGAGCGCGGCGAAGGTGCCTGGCTGTACACGGTGGACGGGCGACGATTCCTCGATTTCGGGTCCGGTATCGCCACCTCCTCGGTCGGGCACAACAACCCGCACCTTGTCGGCGCCATCACACAGCAGGCGCAGCGCGTGATGCACGTGTCCAACCTGTACCGCGTGCCGCAGGCCGAGCTTCTGGCGCAGCGGCTGGTGGCCAACACCTTTGCCGACAGCGCCTTCTTCTGCAATTCCGGCGCGGAAGCCAACGAAGGCATGATCAAGATGATCCGCCGCGCGCAGGCCAAGTCCGGCCATCCCGAACGCACGCGCATCATCTGCTTCAACGGCGCGTTCCACGGGCGCACGCTGGCGACGCTGTCGGCCACGGGCAATCCCAAATACCTCGACGGGTTCGGTCCGCGGGTGGAGGGATTCGACCATGTGCCGCTCAACAACATGAATGCCGTGCGCGACGCCATCGGGGCGGAAACGGCCGGCATCATGATCGAGCCGGTACAGGGCGAAAGCGGCATCCATGTCGCCACCCCGCGCTTCATGCGCGAACTGCGTGCGGTATGTGACGAGTACGGCCTGTTCCTCGGCGTGGATGAAGTCCAGTGCGGCATGGGTCGCACGGGCCGCCTGTTCGCCTATGAATGGTCCGATATCACGCCTGACATCCTGTCCACCGCCAAGGGCATTGCCGGCGGCTTTCCCATGGGCGCGGTGCTGACCACCGAAACCATCGCGAAGCACATGACGCCGGGCAGCCACGGCACGACCTTTGGCGGCAGCCCGCTGGCATGCTCGGCGGCAAATGCGGTGCTGGACATCCTGCTTGCCCCCGGTTTCCTTGAAGGGGTACGCGCACGGGCCGCACAGCTGGATGCGGGCATTGACCAGCTATGCGCAACCTATCCGGATGTCTTTGCCAGCCGTCGCGGGCTTGGGCTGCTGATCGGCCTGAAGTGCAAGGCCGATGTGGCGCTGGTGCAGAATGCCGCCATTCTTGAAGGCATGCTGAGTGTCACGGCGGGCGACAACGTGCTGCGCATGCTGCCCCCCCTGACCGTGACCGAAGCCGACTGTGCCGATGCCCTGTCCATGCTGGACCGTGTGGCCGTGCGGGTACGCGCCCATGTCGCCGCCGCGCCGGAGAACGTGGCATGAACGCGCTGCAGGCTCCCACCCACGTGACCCCGCGCCATTTCCTTGACCTGCGTGACCTTGACCCCGCGACGCTGCGGGCGATCCTGGATGTCGCGGCCGGGATCAAGCGCATGCAACGCCATCGCGCCCGCCCGCTGCACCCGGCCCTGCCGGTGCATGGGCGCGCGCTTGGCCTCATGCTGTCCAAGCCATCCACGCGTACCCGCGTCTCGTTTGAAGTGGGGATGCAGCAGCTGGGCGGGAACGTGATCCTGCTCTCACCCGCCGACATGCAGCTGGGCCGGGGGGAAAGCATTGCCGACACCGCCCGCGTGCTGTCGCGTTTTGTTGATGCCATCGTGCTGCGCACCGGCAGGACGGAAAACCTGCGCCAGCTTGCACGGTGGAGCAGCGTTCCCGTCATCAACGGCCTGACGCCGGATTCGCATCCGGTGCAGATCATGGCCGACATCATGACGTTCGAGGAGCATCGCGGTCCGATTAAGGGACGCACGCTGGCATGGGTGGGCGATGGCAACAATGTCGCCACCTCCTTCATCGAGGCGGCGGCCCTGTTCGGCTTCCGCCTGCGTCTGGCCACCCCCGCGACGCACGCGCCATCGGTCGCTGCCGTGGCGTGGGCGCGCGAACAGGGGGCGGACATCACTGTCACGACCGACCCCGTGGCAGCGGTCAGGGGGGCGGATGCGGTCATTACCGATACGTGGGTCAGCATGTCCGACAAGGAATCGGCACAGCGCATCAGCGCGTTCGAGCCATACCGTGTCGATGCGGCCCTGATGGCACATGCGGCACCCGATGCCCTTTTCCTGCACTGCCTGCCTGCCCATATCGGGGAAGAGGTGACGGAAGACGTGTTTGAAGGCCCGCATTCCGTCGTGTTCGACGAGGCCGAAAATCGCCTGCATGCGCAGAAGGGCATCCTGGTCTGGGCGCTGTGTGGCGAGGACTGGCAGCAATATGGAAAGGAACCCACGGCATGACCGGACCGGCCGAACAGCCCGCCCTGCCCACTGGCACCGAAGACACGCCGGAAGTCCCCGGCTGGGCGGAAAAAAGCGTGCGTGACATCTTTGCCGCCCTGCCCGCCCGTGACACCCGCATTGACGCGGTGCGTGACGCCTATCTGGACTGCATTGCCGGCGCGGGCCGCACGGAAGACCTGGATATGGAACATGACCGCTGCCGCCAGCGTGCCATGACCACGCTGGAGGCGGATGGGCTGCTGCCATCAGGCCAGCTGAAAGACCTCGACCAGCGCCTCGCCGCGCTGGAGGCGGACATTACCGCCAATCTCTGATCACCCACGCCCCCGGCAACGGGGGCCGTGATGCTGCGGGTTTCTGCCATGACTGCCAATAATCCCTCCCCCGCCTTTCTGGACGCCAGCCGTCCCGATACGCCCGATCTGGTCGTGCCGCAGGGTGTCGTGCCGTTCTATCTGGACCACCGGCCGGTGCGCGGCCGGCTTGTCCGCCCCGGCGTGCTGACCGATACATTGCTGACCCGCCATGACAATCCCGACGCCGTGCTGCGACTGGCGGGGGAAGCGCTGGCGCTGGTGGCGGCCCTTGCGTCGTCCCTGAAGTTCAAGGGATCGTTTTCCCTGCAGGCCAAGGGCGATGGTCCGGTCAGCCTGCTGCTGGCGGACTGCACCGATTCCGGCGCGCTGCGCTTCCATGCCCGGTCGGATGACGAACAGGTGACCGAACTGCTGAAAACCACCCCGAACCCGACCGCCAGCCAGCTGCTGGGCAAGGGTTACATTGCCTTCAGCGTCGATCAGGGGCCTGACACCGACATCCATCAGGGCATTGTCGAGATGAATGGCGAAAGCCTGTCGGAAATGGCCGCGCATTACTTCGCCACCAGCGAACAGCATGCCTGCTGGGTCAGGCTGTTCTGTGAAAAGACACCTGTGGGCTGGCGTTCTGGCGCGCTGGTGATGGAAAAGATCGCCATGGATGGCGGTGTGGACAACGACATCACGACCGAAGAAGGCGATGATGCGTGGGAAACCGCCGTCACCCTGGCCACGACGCTGACGGCGCGCGAGGTGCTGGATGACAACCTGTCGTCGGGGGACCTACTGTACCGCCTGTTCCATGCCGAAGGACTGATTGCGGGCCAGCCGCGTGCGCTGGCGTTTGGCTGCCGCTGTTCGCGCGCGCGCCTGTCGGGCATTCTGGAGACCTTCCCGCTGGATGACCTGGACCACATGGCGCAGGATGGCACGATCACCATGAACTGTTCGTTCTGCAACCACAGCTTCCACTTCCAGCGTGATGAGATCGGCGGCAAGGCGGCCTGATGCTGTCCTGCCCCTGTTCCACCGGCGCGTACCATGGCACGCTTGCAGGCCTGACCTGACCTACCGCGCCGTGCGCGCCTGCTGTTACCGGGATACAATCCATGCGACCGAACCGTTCGCCGCTTTTTGCCCCTGCCCTGCGCCGCAGCCTGCGCGCGGCACTTGTGGCCAGCCTGCCGTTCCTGACGCTGCCGCTGTGCGATCCCGCCTACAGCCGCAGCCATCATCACGATGACACCCCTGCCACGTTCGAGGGACCGCAATATGGCGACGCCCAGCCGCTGAACCTGAATGTGGCATCCATCTCGATCGTCGACCGGGGGCAGCCGGGACTGGTGCCGGGCGACCTGTCGGGTCGCGCACCCAACCCGCCCGACCAGCTCCTCAAGCAGATGGCGCATGACCGACTGATTGCCGCCGGCAGCGGGGGCGAGGGTGTATTCACCATCGACCGGGCCTCCATCCTGCATGAGCCGGGTGGCATACTGGACGGGCAGCTGAACGTGCATCTGGATGTGACCTCGGCCGATGGCCGCCGCACGGGCTATGCCGTGGCCCAGGTCACCCGGTCCTATGACCCGAAGCGCAAGCACGGCAACAGCGACACACCGGAAAACCTGAATACCCTCACCAACATGATGCTGGTGGACATGAGCAAGGAACTGGAAAACCAGATCCGCAACAACCTGGGCAACTGGCTGGTCACCGGACAGGGACAGTTACCCAGCGGCATCGTTGCACAGCCGCTGGACGGGACCGAGGAACCGCAGCCTGCCCCGACCACACAGGCCACGCCCGCCCCGGATACCAGCACCATGACCATTGGCGGCGGCCCGACCGATGTCCCGGCCGCGGCGCCTGCCACGCCCACCCCGGCACAAGCGGCCCCCAAGCCCGCGAATACGGGACCAGATGCCATCTTCCCCTCCGGCTATCCATCCGATGACGGGGACAGCGCGACACCGGCGGCCACGCCGCAACTGCGTTCCCCCCCGCCGGGAAACCTGACGCTGCCGGGCAGCGCCAACTGATCTTTCCGGCCCCTGTTTTGGGGGCGTATTTGAAAATAAAAGTTTTTGGGTGCCGCCTTTTTTCAAAAAGGCGGCATTCTTCTGAAGCTTTTTGAAAAAAGCTTCACCAGAAACCTTTACCCTTATTTTCCTTCTGGCGCTGTCATGCGCAGGACAAGGCCGGGGGTCAGGATTTCAGGCAGGATCACCTCTGCCCCATGGGCGGGATAATAGGCATAGAACGGCACGCCATCACGGCCATGCTCATGCAGGAAGGCGGTAATGGCCGCATCCCGCAGGGTCCAGTCGCCCTTCATGTAAACGATCCCGCGCCGCGCAAAGGCATCCTGCACCGCACGGGTGGACAGGGCCACGCGTTCATTGACCAGGCATGAAATGCACCACGCCGCCGTCATGTCCACGAATACCGGCCGTCCCTGCCGCCGCAGTTCCGACAGACGGGTGGGGGAAAAGGCGGAACTGCCATCCGTCACCCGGTCGGTTCCCCGGCTGCGGTCATGCACACTGGCAGGTGGCAGCACGCCGCCGCCCACAAACGCCACCAGCAGCATCAGGATCGCCATGGCGCGGTACAGCCCCGCGCGCCCTTCCATGGCGTCCCGCAGGTCCATCATGCTGGCGCGGCGCAGGCACCAGCACCCCGCCAGAACCAGAACCAGCCCTGCCGCCAGCAGGCCCAGCGCATCCATGCCGCCTTCCAGCTTCGCCACCCATGCCAGCCACACACACGTGCCCAGCACCGGCAGGGCCAGCAGGTTGCGCACGGTTTCCATCCACCGTCCCGGCTGTGGCAACCAGCCCAGCAGTCGCGGCATGCACGCCAGCAGCAGGTAAGGGGCGGCAAGCCCGCACCCAAGGGCCACGAAAACCAGCAGTCCAACCACCGGCGGGGCCGCAAGCGCGCCCGCCACCGCCGCCCCCATGAATGGCGCGGTACAGGGTGACGCAAGGACAACCGCCAGCACCCCGGTCAGGAAATCCCCCGCATGCGCGGGCAGTCCGTCCCCCAGCCCCATCAGCCGCAGGCCGATGGTAAAGAAACCCAGCAGGTTCAGGGCAACGGCAAACAGCAGCAGGCAGATCGCGATGACAAAGCCGGTAGACTGGAACTGGAACCCCCACCCCGCCTGCTGCTG
>NZ_VWPI01000091.1 GCF_015155755.1 Komagataeibacter sp. FXV3
CGCCATGCGTTCCAGCGACAGCACCTTCATCGCCAGCACCGGAAACACACAGGGCATGAGGTTCAGGATCATTCCCCCCACAAACGCCATGCCCACCAGCCAGCCGACATGCACGACCCCACTGTCCGGGCCCGCCACGGGCGCAGGCACAAGCGCATGCACATCCCCGACTTCCGGATGGACTGACAGCCCACGCTCCCGCCCCATGGGGTCACGCAGCACCACGATACCGGACAGTCCTGCCCCACTATTGAAAACCGGCCCCGGTTTCAGCACCAGTTGCACGGTTCCGTCACGCACGGTGATAGCCTGCGGCGCATCCTGATCGATCGTGCCCGCCACTTCGGGCATGAACCATGCATCCTTCACCGCATCCGGTGACAGGCCACGCCCGTCAAGCTGCAGCACACCGGCGGGCGAGACACGCGCCGCAAAGGGGGAGGCAACCGGCCTGTCGGCAGCGGCACGCGCAAAAGACGCAGCCTCGGCCGATGGCTGTGTCTCACCCCGTGGCAGGGTCAGGCTGAAGCTGCCATTTTCAGGCACGCAGACCTCGGCACAGACCAGCCACTCCGCCTTTGCATCGAGTGTGACCGGTCCATCCCCTTCGCCGGCGGCCGGGGTCAGCGTGACCGGCAGCAGCACATCACCGGTATAGGCGTAAGATGTCAGCGGCCCGTCATGCAGCACGCGCGGGGTAGGCCATTCGATGGTGCTGGCCTGCCCGGTCGCCCCGCCTTCTGCCGTGACAGCCAGCGTCGGCGCATCCCCCGCATCTCCGGGGTTGAGCCAGTAGGTATGCCACCCCGGCGCCAGCCGCAGGCGCAGCCCCACGTGCAGAGGTCTGCCCGGCATGTACGTATCATCATCCGTAACCAGGGTTACGGTCGCACGGGGCGAAGTCACGGCGTCGCTCTGCGCGGCGCGGGCCGGGGGCACGACGGTCACCAGCATGCACAGGATGGACACAAGCCACAGGAAGGGCACCGGCATTACTCCGCCAGAACAGGATGAAGGAAAAACGCGCCCGTGTACCATGCCAAGGATTGCCCCACCACCATGCCGGACGCCATAAGATCAGGATATGGCCTTAGACCCGACCTTGCAAAACCGCCTCGACACCCTTCTGTCCGAAAATGGCACCGCGTTGCCTGTCGCCGCCGCCCTGCCGCCGCTGCAGGCCGCACTGGCGCGCACGTCCAACGCGGTTCTGGTCGCCCCACCCGGTGCGGGCAAGACCACGCTGGTCCCGCTGGCGCTGCTGGACGCGCCATGGCGGGGGGACGGGCGGATCGTGATGCTGGAACCCCGCAGGCTGGCCACCCGCGCCGCCGCCGTGCGCATGGCGGAACTGATGAATGATGCGCCGGGCGAACTGGTGGGCTACCGCACCCGGCTGGATGGCACCACATCGGAACGCACGCGCATCGAGGTCATTACCGAGGGGCTGCTAGTGCGCCGCCTGCTGTCCGATCCGACGCTGGATGGGGTGGCGTGCGTGATTTTTGATGAAATCCACGAACGCTCGGTCGATGCGGATGCCGCCCTTGCCTTCTGCCTGGACCTGCAGCGCAGCCTGCGGCCCGAACTGAAGCTGTTGGCCATGTCCGCCACCATGGATGGCGCGGCACTGGCGCAGCGCATGAATGCCGAACTGGTGGAAAGCGAAGGCCGGATGTTCCCCGTGGAAATCCGCCACGCCACCCGCGACCTGGTCCACCGCCGTGACCTGCCCGACGCCATGGCCGCCGCCATCCGTACTGCCGTGGCGCAGGATCCTGGCGATGTGCTGGCCTTCCTGCCCGGTGTGGCCGAAATCCACCGCACACGCGGGCTGCTGGACGGGATCGCGGCGGATGTCCTGCCGCTATATGGTGAACTGCCCCCCGCCGAGCAGGATCGCGCCCTTACCCCCCACCCTGACGGACGCAGGCGGGTGATCCTGTCCACCTCCATTGCTGAAACCTCCCTGACCGTGCCGGGCGTGCGCATTGTGGTGGATGGAGGATTCCGCCGTGTGCCCCGGCTGGATGTGGGCACGGGGCTTACGCGACTCGATACGGTGCGTATTTCACGTGCGGCAGCCAACCAGCGCGCGGGCCGCGCGGGGCGCGTCGCCCCCGGCATTGCCATACGGCTGTGGACGGAAATGACCACCCGCGCCATGCCACCGCATGACCAGCCTGAAATGATGGAGGCCGAACTGACCGGCCTGCGGCTGGATGCCGCCGCCTGGCAGGATGCGATGGGTACGGCGCCTGCCGACCTGCCCTTTCCCGACACGCCCCCCAATGGCGCGTTCGAAGCCGGGCGCAGCCTGCTGCAGGCGCTGGGCGCGCTGGATGATGACGCCCGTATCACGCGCGCGGGTACGCGCATGGCCGCCCTTGGCGCGCATCCGCGTCTTGCCGCCATGATGCTGGCCGCGCGCACGCCAGCCGAGCGCGCGCTGGCTGCCGACATCGCCGCCCTGCTGGAGGAACGCGACCCGCTGCGTCCGCGCCGCCCCACCGGTGGCAGTCGGGGCGCGCCGCCCGCGGCCCCTGCGGATATCCGCCTGCGCCTGGACCTGCTGGCCGGTGGTGACCATCCGGATGCCGACCGCGCGGCGCTGTCCCGTATCCGCCACGCCGCCCGGCAGTATCGCAGGCGGCTGGGACTGGGGCGCGACATTCCCGCCAGCGGCGACCCTGCCGCGCTGATTGCCGCGGCTTTCCCCGACCGGGTGGCCCAGTCCCGTGGGGATGCGGGATCTTTCCGCCTGGCCGGTGGTGGCAGCGCACGCCTGTCCAAGACGGATGAACTGGCGCGGTGCGGCCTGCTGGCGGTGGCGGGCATGCATGTGCGCAAGGCGGCCGAAATCTGCCTTGCCGCCCCGCTGGACCGTGACGCGCTGCCCGACAGCCTGCTGGCGCGGGCGCGTGAACAGGTTGAAACCACGCTGGACACCACGACGGGCAACGTGCTGGCGCGGCGCAGGCTGCGGCTGGGCAACCTTGTACTGCGGGACCGCACGGTCACCGCCAGCCCTGACGAGGTCTGCGCCCTGCTGTGCGCGCAGGCGGCGCAGAACCTTGCGGCTACCCTGACATGGAGCGATGCCTGCCGGCAGTTGCAGGCCCGCGTGGACCTGGCGCGTACCCGCCTGGACCGTCCGGACCTGCCCGACCTGTCGGATGCGGCGCTGGCCCGGACAGCCGAAAGCTGGCTGGCCCCGTGGCTTGCGGGGATCAACCGCCTGTCGGCGCTGGCGGAAATGGACCTGCTGGCCATGCTGCGCGCCACGATGGACCATGCCACGCTGAAATGGCTGGACCGCACGCTGCCCACCCATCTGGACCTGCCGGGCGGACGGGCCGCGATCGATTACCTGCAGCCCGTACCGGTGGCGGCGGCACGGGCACAGACCTTCTATGGCGTGACGGAAACACCCGCCATTGCCGATGGCCGGGTGGACCTGCGGATCGCCCTGCTGTCCCCCGCCGGCAGGCCGCAGGCCATTACCGCCGACCTGGCAGGTTTCTGGGCCGGGTCATGGGCGGATATGCGTCGCGACATGCGCGGTCGTTACCCCCGCCATGACTGGCCCGAAAACCCCGCCATGGCCAGTCCCCCGCCGCCACGACCACGGCGTACGACATAAAACTGGGACATTCGCGTCGATGATGCCATGCAGCCATGGCATTGCCGCTTTTTTCAGATAACATGCGTGATCATGAACCTACCTTCGCCCCGCCCTGTATGAAACGGATTGCCATGGCCCGTTGCCCGGCTTCCGGGCTGATATTGATGCTGCTGCTGGGCATGGCCGCCATCGGAGGCGCCATGACGGGCGCCCACGCGCAGGACAATGCAGCGTCATCCGCCACGCCGCCAAACCCCTCCCTGTTCGCCCCGCCCGTGCCGCCGGTGGTCTCGACCGGGCCACTGACCTTCGCCCCTCTGGTGCGCCAGGTGGGGCCTGCCGTGGTCAATATCGCGGTGGCACAGGACAGCCATACCAGCACCGGCCGCCAGCCCCTGCCCCCCAGTGTCAAGGGCACACCGTTTGAACACAAATTCCGCGAACGCATGCGCGCCCATGGCGAGGAAATGCTGGGCGCGGGTTCGGGCTTCCTGATCGACCCCAGCGGCGTGATCGTGACCAACGCGCATGTGGTGGGTGGCGCCGACCTGATTACCGTATCACTGGCCGATGGCACGGAATTCCCGGCCCATCTGGTCGGCAGCGATGACCTGACGGATATCGCGGTCATCCAGATCCATGCGCCCCACCCCATGCCCTTCGTGCCATGGGGGGACAGCAGGCTGGTCAATATCGGGGACTGGATCATGGCCGCGGGCAACCCGTTCGGGCTGGGATCAAGCGTGACCGCGGGCATCGTGTCGGCGCGGGGCCGCGATATCGGCACCAGCCCGTTTGATGACTTTTTCCAGATCGATGCGCCGATCAATCCCGGCAATTCAGGCGGGCCGTCTTTCAACCTTGGCGGTCAGGTGGTGGCGGTGAACACGGCCATTGTGTCCCCCACGGGGGGGTCTGTGGGCATCGGTTTTGGCCTTCCGTCGGAAATCGTGGCACCTATCGTGGAAGAACTGCGCCATAATGGCCATATCGACCGGGGGTGGCTGGGTGTTACACTGACGGATGGGTCGGGACATGACGGCGTGCAGATTGTCGGCATCGACCGCAACGGACCGGCCATGAAGGCGCACCTGCATATAGGGGATGTCATTACCGCCGTGAACGACGAACCGATCGATACGTCACGCATGCTGATCCGCTCGATCGCGGCGAAACGGCCCCGATCAACCGTGGTGCTTCATATCCGTCGCCACCACGAGGCGTTAAGCCTGCCAGCCTGTGTCGGCCACCGCCCCGACGAGGACATGGAAGACTGACTGACCCCGCCCCAAACGACGTGAGGCAACGTGCATATTCTTGTTGTTGAAGATGACCCCACCGTCCGCAACTTCGTGGCCAAGGGCCTGAAGGAAGCCGGGCACCTGGTCGAACTGACCGATAACGGCAAGGACGGCCTGTTCATGGCCGTGAGCGAGAAGTTTGATCTGATCATACTCGACCGCATGCTGCCCGGCGGCATTGACGGCGTGCGCCTGCTGGAAACCATCCGCGCGCAGAACAACACAACCCCCGTGCTGCTGCTGTCGGCGCTGGCGGATGTGGATGACCGCGTGCAGGGGCTGAAGGCGGGTGGCGATGATTATGTCACCAAGCCCTTCGCTTTCAGCGAATTGCTGGCCCGCGTCGAAGCCCTGGGCCGCCGTGGCCGGACGGAAACCGCACCCCAGACCAAGCTGGAACTGGCCGATCTTGAAATCGACCTGCTGTCGCGCACGGTACGCCGCGCGGGCCAGAAGATCGACCTGCAGCCGCGTGAATTCCGCCTGCTGGAATACCTGACCCGCCACGCGGGGCAGGTCGTGACGCGCACCATGCTGCTGGAAGGTGTGTGGGACTACCATTTCGACCCGCAGACCAACGTGATCGACGTGCATGTCTCGCGCCTGCGCCAGAAGGTGGACAAGCCGTTTGGCACGCCACTGATCCACACCATCCGCAATGCGGGATACATGCTGCGTGCCGAATAGGCCCCATCCCTGCCTGTGGGCGGGATGCTGATGCCCACCGGTTTTCCCCGCGCCATGCCACGCCCGTCACGCTGGCGGGCGTGGCGGTCGGCCAGCCTGCGTTTCTCGCTGGCGTATGGCATGATGTTCGCCCTGTCCTCCATCCTGTTCATGTCCTTCATGTGGTGGGGGACGATCGGGTTTCTGGAACGCCAGGTGGAGACCGCCATCAACGCCGACGCCCACGCCCTGGCCGAACGGTGGATGATGGGAGGCCTGCCCACGCTGGCCCTGACCATTGAGGACAGGCTGGAACAGAACCTGGATGACGATGCGATCTACCTCGTCATCGACCCGCAGGGGAATTACCTGACGGGCAATGTTTCGGCATGGCCCGCGAAAGTGCAGTACACGGACCGCTGGTACTCCCTGCCCGATACGCGCGCGGGACTGCGCGGCATGGCGGAACTGCATGCCTACCGCCTGCCCGGTACGGCGCAGACCCACACGGCGGGACAACTTGACAGTGGCTACCGCCTGCTGGTGGGGCGTGACGTGCGCGCGCGCGGCATCCTGCGCCACCTGCTGACCGATTCGCTGTTATGGGCATGGGTCATGGTGACGCTGCTGGCTGTCAGCGGGGCGGTGCTGGTGCATGGCATTTTCCGCCGCATGGTCAAGACCGTGGCCCGCACCACATCCGCCATCGCCCATGGCGACCTGAGCCGCCGCATGCCGCTGGTGGGCAATGGCGATGAAATGGATCAGGTGGCCGAAGCCATCAACGAAATGCTGGACCGGATCGTACGCCTGATGGATGGCGTGCGGCAGGTATCCAATTCCATTGCCCATGACCTGCGCACCCCCATTGCCCGCGCCCGCACCCAGCTTGAGGACGCGGCCCTGCATGCAACCACGGACGCGGAACTGCGCGATGCGATCGAACGCGCGGTCGGCAATCTGGACAACGTGACTGCCGTGTTCGAGGCCCTGCTACGCATTGCCCAGATCGAGGCCGGGGCCCGCCGCTCCGCCTTCATGACATTTGACCTCGTGCCGGTCCTGCGCGACGTGGCCGACCTGTATGAAGCCGTGGCGGAAGACCATGACATCAGGCTTGCGCTGGACCTGCCTGACAGCCTGAACTTTTACGGTGACCGTTCGCTGATCCAGCAGGCCGTGGCCAACATGCTGGATAACGCCATCAAATTCTCGCCGGCCGGCGGCACCGTTTACCTGCGCGCGCAGGTGCGCGAGCTTGCACCCGGCCGCGTTACCGGTCCCACGGGCGAAGGCATGCTGGACCTGTGTGTCAGTGATGAAGGGGTTGGCATGAGCGAAGCCGACATGGCCCGCGCCACGGAGCGTTTTTTCCGCGCGGAAAAGGCCCGCAACACCCCCGGTTCGGGGCTGGGACTGTCCATGGTCCGGGCCATCGTGCAGTTGCATGGGGGGCGGATGCACCTGTCGGCGCATAACCCGGGGCTGACGGTTTCGCTGGCGCTGCCGATCGCGGCCTGCGCGATTTCAGCGAATGAGGAGGATTTTCCATCTCCCCAACACATATCAGGCATGACGGAAAGGTCATCTTTCCCCCATCAGCATGACATGAACAGTAGCGTAAAGTAACATCATGAACATGCACCCCGCCATGGCGCCGGCCATCGTCGTGATGAGTTTCTGCCTGTGTGGCGCAGCCCCGGTCGGGACCAGCATCGGGGCGGAGATCGTCACCACACGGGATGGACCGGACAAGCCCGTGATTATTACCAGTGACACCAAGGCCTACTGCAACCGGCTGCTGAACATTATCGACGCCTATGGCCCTGCCTTGCCGCAGGATGTGGACAACCTTCGCACGCAGGGAGAAGACATGTGTCGCGAAGGACGAATCCGCTCGGGCATCGTAAGACTGCGTCGTGCGTTGGTCGAACTGAAGGAGACCACGCATTCATGACTTTTCCCCTGTTCACAACCCTTGCCCGCCACAGCCTGCGCATCGCCCTGCCCGGCATGCTGGTGGCGGCAGCACTGCACCCGGCAGGTAGCATGGCCCAGACCCAGTCCGCGAACGCGGCGGTACCCAATACAACCGAACTGGAACTGTCGGCATCCGGCACGGTGCAGGCCCAGCCGGATGAACTGACCGCCACCTTCATGGCGGAAGCCCGGGCCGATACGGCCGCCAGCGCACAGGCACAGGTCAATACGCTGGTGGGCAAGGTCACGGCGGCCAGCGCCCATGTGACGGGACTGACCCTGAATGCCGAGTCGTATTTCGTGCATCATGATGATGGCGACCAGCGCCAGAACCGCAAACCGCAATGGGTCGCACGCCAGAGCATCCGACTGACCGCCAGCGATGGCAAGGTGCTGCTGCCACTGGTGGGCCAGCTACAGGCTGATAACCTGGCCCTGACGCGGCTGGACTGGTCCCTTTCACGTGAAAAGCGGATGGAACTGACCCGCAGGGCCGAAACGCTGGCCCTGCAGGACATGCAGCAGCGTGCGCAGGCGGCAGCATCCACGCTGAAGCTGACTATCGCCTCCATCCGCAGCGTGACACTGGAAGACCAGAACATGCCACGCCCGATGCCCATGATGATGATGGCTCGCGCCGCCAGCGTTGACATGCCCGCCCCGGAAGCCCCGACCGGCCTGCAGGATGTCACCGCAACCGTCCGCGCCACGCTGATCCTGAAGCCCGCCGGGTAAAAGCCCCCTAAAGAAGAAAAAGCTTTGAAGAACGCCGTCTTTAAAAAAGCGGCATCCAAAAACTTTTTCATATTAATAAGTTATTGGGCTGAAACCCCATAAATGCCACGTGGGAAAGCTGGATTACGGATAAGGGACATGATCTGTCCACTGCGCCTGTTTCCCCATATGCAGCACAGACGAAAAAGGCCCGGTGGATAATCCCACCGGGCCTTTTTCATGATACGGACAGTGACACTGCGCTTAGCGCGGAGCCAGCACCATGATCATCTGGCGGTTTTCAAGCTTGGGCATATGCTCAACCTTGGCAATTTCATCCATTTCCGCACGGATGCGCTCCAGCACCTTCACACCCAGATCCTGATGCGCCATTTCACGGCCACGGAAGCGAAGGGTCACCTTCACCTTGTCACCTTCGCCGATGAAGGTCTTCATCGCGCGCATCTTCACCTGATAGTCATTTTCGTCAATGTTCGGGCGAACCTTGACTTCCTTGATTTCAATGACTTTCTGCTTCTTGCGCGCTTCGTTGCGCTTCTTCTGCTGTTCGTACTTGAACTTCCCGTAATCCAGAACCTTCGCCACGGGGGGCTCGGCGTTCGGGCTGATTTCCAGAAGGTCAAGACCAACAGAATAGGCACGGACCAGCGCATCACGCGTGGACATGATGCCCAGCATCTCGCCTTCTTCGTCGATCAGACGGACCTGCGGTACGCGGATCTCTTCATTGACACGGGGGCCCTCTCGATTTGGCGGAGTGGGCATCGGGGGTCTGGCTATGGTCAGCTCCTGTGACTGTTTCATTCAAACGGCAGATAAGGCCATCCCGCATACCCGCGCGACCATGGCTGATACCATGGAAAACACGCAGGCAAGGGCATGACCTTACATTATGGAAAGATATGTGACGCAAAGACGCGCCCCAGATCAAGTACTGTCTTGTCCCGTATCTGCGAAAACAGCCATGCAATCGCGGCACGGAACCCGGTAAATCAGCCGCGTGCCCTACGGATATCGGGTGGCAGGGCTTCATATGCAAGGGCAGACACCGCTTCCTCCAGCGGCAGCACCTCCTGTGCCTTGCCGCCAAGACGACGCAGGGCAACGGTATTTTCCTCCGCTTCCTTGCGGCCAACAACCAGAATGACCGGCACGCGCGCAAGGCTGTGTTCGCGAATCTTGGCGTTGATCTTCTCGTTGCGCAGGTCGGCTTCCACCACCAGCCCCGCCTTGCGCAGGCTGTCGGTCACATATTGGGCATAATCCGCCGCATCGGTCACGATGGACGCCACCACCACCTGCACCGGCGCCAGCCACAGCGGGAAACGGCCCGCATGCTGTTCAATCAGGATGCCAAGGAATCGCTCGAACGATCCCAGGATCGCCCGGTGCAGCATGACGGGACGATGCCGCGCGCTGTCCTCACCGACATAGGATGCATCCAGCCGTTCGGGCAGAACGTAATCGACCTGCAGCGTGCCGCACTGCCAGTCACGGCCGATGGCGTCACGCAGCACGAATTCCAGCTTGGGGCCGTAGAACGCGCCCTCCCCCGGATTGTGCTCATAGGTCACGCCGGCCATGTCACACGCGACCTTCAGCGCGTTTTCCGCACGGTCCCATGTGGCGTCATCACCGGCGCGCTGTTCGGGACGATCAGCAAATTTCACGCGGAAATGCTCGAAGCCCAGATCCTGGTACACATCGGCCAACATGCGCACGAAACGCGCGGTTTCATCGGCAATCTGGTCTTCGGTGCAGAAGATGTGCGCATCATCCTGCGTGAAGCCGCGCACGCGCATGATGCCATGCAGTGCGCCGGACGGCTCATAACGGTGGCACGCGCCGAATTCCGCCATGCGCAGCGGCAGTTCACGATACGAGCGCAGGCCATGGCGGAAGATCTGTACATGACACGGGCAGTTCATCGGCTTGAGCGCGAGGGTCTTGTCCTCGTCCTCGACGGTGGCGATGAACATGTGCTCGCGGTACTTGTCCCAGTGCCCGGATGCTTCCCACAGGCCACGGTCAACAAGCTGCGGCGTGCGCACTTCCTGATATCCGTTATTGTTCTGCGCGCGGCGCATGTAGTCCTGCAGCACCGAATACAGCCGCCAGCCCTTGGGGTGCCAGAAGATCTGGCCCACGGCTTCTTCCTGAATATGGAACAGATCCATCTCGCGCCCGATGCGGCGGTGGTCACGGCGCTCGGCTTCCTCAAGCTGGTGCAGGTGGGCCTCAAGTTCCTTGCGATCGCGCCATGCCGTGCCGTAGATGCGCGTCAGCATGGGATTGCGGTGGTCGCCGCGCCAGTAGGCCCCGGCCACCTTCATCAGCTTGAAGGCATTGCCGACATCGGCCGTGCCGCGCAGGTGCGGCCCACGACACAGATCCAGCCATTCGCCCTGACGGTAGATCGAGATTTCCTCGTCTTCGGGCAGGTCACGGATCAGCTCTGCCTTGAAGCGCTCACCCTTGTTTTCAAAGAATTCGATGGCCTTTCCACGGGGCCATGTCTCGCGCACGAAGGGTTCATTCGCGGCCACGATTTCGCCCATGCGCTTTTCAATCGCGGCAAAATCCTCGGGCTTGAACGGCTCGTTGCGATAGAAATCGTAATAGAACCCGTTTTCAATCGACGGGCCGATCG
Organism: Komagataeibacter sp. FXV3; assembly: GCF_015155755.1. Lineage (GTDB taxonomy): Bacteria > Pseudomonadota > Alphaproteobacteria > Acetobacterales > Acetobacteraceae > Komagataeibacter. The sequence continues at coordinate 10,958 of NZ_VWPI01000091.1, forward strand.
TGACCTGGGTTCCGGGAAACAGCGACTGCACCGCTTCGGCCAGCACATGGGCGGCGTCATGGCGGATCATTTCCAGCGCCTCGGGGTCCTTGCGCGTGACAAAGCGGACACTGGCGTCATGGTCGATCTCGCGACCGATATCCATAAGCTTGCCATCCACTTCCATGGCAAGGGCGGCGCGGGCCAGTCCGGCCCCGATGGACTGCGCCACGGTAGTGCCCGTCACTGCCCCGTCAAAGCGGCGAACGGATCCGTCAGGCAGGGTTATGGCAGGCATGGTTTCATTGCTCCGGTAAGAAGATATCCCGCTGTAATGGCGTCAGGCGAGCGTCGCCGCAACCCTGTCGACGCGCAGAGTTGCCAGATCACGCACATAAATGACCCGCACCTGCCCCGCATGCTGGCCCACCGGCGCGGTCAGGGCAGGGTTGCTGTCGGCTGAAAACAGCACGGTGCCGGGCACGCCAAGGGCCGCGGCAAGGTGCATGGGACCGGTATCGTTGCCCACGGCGCAGGCCGCCCGCGCCATCACACCTCCCAGTTCCAGCAGCGATGTCTGTCCCGTCAGGTCCACCGCATCGGGACAGGTGTCGCGAATGACGGCAGCCAGTGCCCCTTCCCCCCTGCCGCCCACGATAACGGGCAGCAGGCCGCGCGCATGCATGTGCTGCGCAAGGGCGGCATAGCGTTCCACTGGCCAGCGCTTGGCCGGGCGGTGTGCCGCGGCACCGGGCACCAGCACGCCATAGGGCGCGGGCAGGACAGGGCCACCACGCGACAGCCATGACAGGTCGGGCACCGGCAGGCTGTCGATTCCCGCGCGGCGCAACTGGTCACGCTGGCGCGCGCGGGTATGCATGATACGCCGCTGCGGGCTGTCATGCACCGCCTGCGCGCCGCGTCCGATTCCCGACCACGCCGTCATGCCCGACAGATGAAAATAACGTGTGCTGCGGCCTGATGTCTGCAGGTCATAGATGAAGTCATACGACCGCAGCAGCCGGCGCAGCGCCATGACCGCGCGCAGGTCATGCCACGGCGGCCTGCGATCGACATGCACATGGTCGAACCACGGCGCATGACGCCCCAGATCGGCGAAGGGAGACTGCGTCAGCAGGTCCACCACGTCATGCGCATGATGGGCGCGAATGGCCGCGAACGGTGCGAAGGACTGAATGAAATCGCCCAGCGCGCCCAGCCGGATCACCAGAATACGGGCCATGGAATCAGGGTGCCTCGGGGTCGGTTTCAAGCAGCGACAGATCCTGCCGCGCCAGATCGGCCTCATCCGAATCCGGGGCCAGCGTCACGACTGCCTGCCAGTCGGTGCGCGCCTGCGCCATCTGCCCTTCGCGTTGGTACAGGATGCCACGTTCCAGCAGCGCCGCCCCATTGCGGGGCATGTCCTTCAGGGCCGCGTTGATGTCGGTCATGGCCTGTTCGATCCGTCCCATCCGTCGCCATGCGGCCGCGCGCGCGACCAGCGCGTCATCACGTTCCGCCGGGGCGGATGGCAGGGGGGTCAGGGTGTCGATCGCGCGCTGCGGCTGGTCCAGTTCCACCGCGACCCGCGCATAGACCAGACGCAGCGGCACATCGCCCGGTTCCAGCGTCAGGCCATAGGCTGCGCTGTCGAATGCCTGTTTCGGGCTGTCATCCGCCTGCCATGCCCGCGCCGCCTGTTCGGCCACGGCCGCGCGACGACGCAGCGATTGCGGGGTATCGGGCGGCCGGGCATCAGACTGCGGGCCCGCATGGGCCGGGACCGAATCCCCCACGGGCCAGCCGGGCACATGCGCCAGGCGGTCCAGCGATGCCGCCGCCGTCGCCACATCCCCCAGTTCGATGCGTGCCAGCGCATCGCACTGCTCGGCCTCCAGGCCGCCGCCATGGGCCAGCCAGTCTTCGGCATAATCACGCGCGCCGTCGGGATCATCGGATACGGTGGCGGTGCAGCGGGCAAAGCTCCATACCTCATGCCCGGCCCCATCATGATCCGACACGGGCGCCGCGACAGGTGGCGGGGCGGCCACTGGCGCCTCCGCCGCCCGGACGCCGCCATCATGCCCGGCCATACTGACCGCCACCACGATACCGGCAGCCATGACGCCGCGACGATCCACCCGGACCCGACGGGCGGCCTGAAACGACGCACTGGCGGGACGTACGGGATATCCACCAAACGGAAAAAAGGAGCGGACAGGCAGGCACGCAAAGACTCTCATTACCGCATTCGTCGGCCCGCCCGCCAAGAAGGTCAAGGGCCAGCCCTCCATTCGCCACCGCCTCGTGCAGTTCCGGTATGATCATGATATGGGGAAGGGTGATGCAAACCGTTACTGACCGACCTGTCATCCTGCAGGCCCTGCCAGCCCTCGAATCCGGCGGGATCGAACATGGCACGCTGGAAATGGCGCACGCCATAGTCCAGGCCGGGGGCACGGCCATCGTGGCCAGTGCGGGCGGGCGCCTGGTCCCGCGCCTGAAATATATCGGGGCCATTCCGGTCGAAATGGACCTGAAGGCCAAGAACCCCCTTTCGATCATGCGCAACGCGGGCCGCCTGCGCCATGTCATTCAGGAATTCGGCGTCAATCTGGTCCATGCGCGTTCACGCGCCCCGGCATGGGCGGCGTCCCTTGCATGCCGGCGGCTCAGGATACCGCTGGTCACGACATGGCATGGCGTGCATGCCGCCAACATGCCGGGGAAACGGTGGTACAACGGCGTACTGGCATCGGGTTCCCGGGTCATTGCCATAAGCCGCTACATCGAAACCCGCCTGCGTGAGGAATACAGGGTGGGGGACGACCGCCTGCGCCTGATCCCGCGCGGGGCGGACATGATACGCTTTGACCCGCAGGGCGTGCGTGGCAACCGGGTGCAGAACCTGATCAACCTGTGGGACATACCCGACGGCGCCACCGTCATCATGCTGCCCGCGCGCGTAACCCCGTGGAAGGGGCATGCGCTGCTGATCGAGGCCCTGGCGCGGGTGAATGAAACCGAGGGCTTCAACGGGGACTGGGTGTGCATTTTCGTGGGGGAGGCGAACGAGAAGCTGGGCCGCGAACTCGTCACCCTTGCCCAGCGCAGGGGAATCGCAACACACCTGCGTTTTGCCGGGCACTGCGCGGACATGCCGGCCGCCCTGATGCTGGCGGACATGGTGGTTGTTCCCTCGCTGCGGCCCGAACCCTTTGGCCGCGTCGTGGTGGAGGCACAGGCAATGGGCCGCCCCGTAATCGTGGCGGGCCATGGCGCGGCACTGGAAACGGTGGATGACGGCGTGACCGGCTTCGTATTCCCGCCCGATGACGTGCAGGCGCTGGCGGCATGCCTGCGCCACGTCGCAACCATGACGCCCGAGGAACGCACCCTGCTGTCATGGCATGCGCGCGAGAATGTGCGCGACCATTATTCAACACAGGCGATGCAGTACGCGACCCTGTCCGTATATGATGAACTGCTGCACACGCAGCTGGCGAACACCTTCTACCATACCGCCATGGCGGACATGGACTGGGGTGATGAAGTCCTGCCAGAAGCGGGATAGCGGCGCGGACGCGGTGATTGTCCCATATCGGATGCAGGATTGCCTTGATCTGTCTCATGGCACCCCAAAAAGCCGGGGGGAGCGTCCTGCATTCAGCATGGGCCTTATGCAACGGGTGGTTTTACAGTCGACAAGGCGACTGAAATTCTTCACCCATTGCGCATTCTTTCTTCTGGCGGACGGGGATGACCCGTGGCCCGCCGTTTCAACGCGAACACTTCGGGACTGCACCACATGAACCAGATTTCCCC
>NZ_VWPI01000092.1 GCF_015155755.1 Komagataeibacter sp. FXV3
AAGAGACAGGCCCGGCCCCCACCACCCCGACCTGCGCCGGGTGAATTCCAACCCGGATTTCTGGTACCCGGTGGCATGGTCGGCTGACCTGAAGCGCGACAAGACGCTGGCGGTCAGCTACGCCGGCATTCCCATCGTGCTGGTCCGCCCCGATGAAGGCAGCGTCTTCGCCCTGTATGACCGCTGCCCCCACCGGCAGGTCCCGCTGAGCAAGGGCACCGTGAACGGCCAGACCGTGCGCTGCTGCTATCATGGCTGGGCCTTTGGCCGTTCGGGCCGCTGCATCGACGTGCCCTACCTTGGCAAGGGCAAGCTGCCCAACGGCGTGCGTACTTTCCCCGTGCGTGAAGCAGGCGGGCTGATCTTCGTGTTCCCCGGCGACCCGGAAAAGGCCGACAGCACGCCCTTCCCCAAGCTGGCCCAGACGGACAACCCCAAATACAAGACCAAGCATTTCAGCCCACGGGTGAACTGCCATTACACCTTCATGCATGAAAACCTGATGGACATGAACCATCAGTTCCTGCACCGCCGCCAGATGGGCCAGATCAAGGCCCGCTTCCTGGGGCAGGACAGGGGCGAGGACTTTATCGAGGCACGTTACAGCTTCATGCGCTGCGCGGGGCAGCAGCCGCTGGCCGAACGCCTGATCTTTGGCAAGCACAAGGACCTGCAGGGCAAGGAACAGCCCGTTGAGGAAGTTGTGACGATCCGCACGGAATACCCGTACCAGACCCTGCGCATCACCGACAAGGACGGTGACCTGATCATGGACCTGTGGGCCGCCTATGTGCCGTTGGACAAGGATGAACGTGTCACCCAGTCCTTTGGCCTGCTGTCCATCCTGCGCCCGCAGACGCCGCTCCTGATTGACGTGATCTGGCCCGCGCTGGGCTGGTTCACCAACCGCATCTTCCTTGAAGACAAGGAAATCGTGGAACTGGAACAGGCGGCATGGAACGAGGCGGGCTATGACCGCAACGTGGAAATCTTCCCCGTGGTCAAGGCGCTGCGTGAACTGCTGATCCGTTGCGGCATTCCGCAGGACATGCCGGCCGCCACCGCGGAAAAGCAGCCTGCCCCCCCCACTCCGGCCGAACCCGCCACGTCGGCCTGACTTCCCGCCCGCCATCCGCGCGGATGGCGGGCATTCCTTTTTCAACCTGACGAAAATACCCCCATGACCGAACGGCCTGATACCCCACGCCTGACCGACCGGGCCGAGGCCGCGCGCCAGGACCGCCTTGCCCGTGAGGCCGAGGCGCTGCGCGCCAATCTGCGCCGGCGCAAGCAGCAGAGCCGTGCCCGCACGGCCCCCACACCCGATGATGCCTCCACCCCCGACAATAGCGACACGTCCCGCAACGAAGCGTGATTGCAGTTGCGATCGGGCGGTCACTTCGTTAGTGGTCGCGCACGGCCGACGGGTTGCCCGCGTGCCGCGCCACAGATGCCGAAGGAAGGGACAGCATGCCAATAATGCCCGATACGTGGATTCGTCGCATGGCCACGGACCATGGCATGATCGAACCCTTCGTGGAAAAGCAGAGCCGCGAGGGCGTGATCTCCTTCGGGCTGTCGTCGTACGGGTATGATGCGCGCGTCGCCAATGAATTCAAGATTTTCACCGACGTGGACAACGCGGTGGTCGATCCCAAGAACTTTGCCGAAAACAGCTTTGTCACCCGTCGGGGTGAGTGCTGCACCATTCCGCCGCACAGCTTCGTGCTGGCGCACACGGTGGAATATTTCCGCATACCGCGCGACACGCTGGTGGTCTGCCTGGGCAAGTCCACCTATGCGCGCTGCGGCATCATCGTGAACGTGACCCCGCTGGAGCCGGAATGGGAAGGGCAGGTCACGATCGAGATCAGCAACACCACCCCCCTGCCCGCGCGCATCTACGCCAATGAGGGGATCTGCCAGTTCCTGTTCTTCCAGGGGGCATCACCCTGCGAAGTCAGCTACGCCGACCGCAAGGGCAAATACATGGGGCAGGTCGGCGTCGCCCCACCGCGCATGTAAGGGCAGGAACCGCATATCATGGACCGTTTCATCATTCACGGCGGCCACCCGCTGCGTGGGGACATCGTCATTGGCGGGGCGAAGAATTCCGCCCTCAAGCTACTGGTGGCGGGGTTGCTGACCTCCGAAAAGCTGGTGCTGGACAATGTCCCGCGCATTGCCGACATCCGCACCATGCGCAGGCTGCTTGAACAGCACGGCCTGACGGTCGAGGACATCAGCGGGGACGGCGGCACGCTTTCGATTGGTGGCGAGATCACCAATACCGAAGCGCCCTACAACATTGTCTCCAAGATGCGGGCGTCGATTCTTGTGCTCGGCCCGCTTCTGGCACGTTGCGGCGAAGCCCGCGTCTCTCTGCCCGGTGGCTGCGCCATTGGCACGCGCCCGGTTGACCTGCACCTCAAGGCGCTGGAAACGCTGGGGGCAAAGATCACGCTGGAAAACGGCTACATCCATGCCGAAGCCCCCCATGGCCTGAAGGGGGAGCGGGTGATCCTGCCATTCGCATCCGTGGGTGCTACGGAAAACCTGCTGATGGCCGCAACCCTGGCCAAGGGGCGGACCGAGATCATCAATGCCGCGCGTGAGCCCGAGATCGGGGATCTTGTCGGCTGCCTCAACGCCATGGGTGCGCGCATTACCGGCATTGGTACGGGCAAGCTGGTCATCGACGGCGTGGAAGGGCTGCACGGCGCGCATTACCGCGTCATGCCCGACCGGATCGAATGTGGCACCTATGCCTGTGCTGCCGCCATTACTGGTGGTGAACTGCGGCTGGTAGGTGGTCAGGTCGAACACCTTGGCGCCGTGGTGCGTGCGCTGGAGGAAGCGGGCGTGGAAATGGTGCAGGAAGACGGGGCCGTGCGCGTGCAGCGCACTGGTGCGCTGCGCGGGGTCGATATCATGACCGAACCCTATCCCGGCTTCCCGACCGACATGCAGGCCCAGTTCATGGCGCTGCTGTCGGTGGCCGAAGGGGCTTCGATGGTAACGGAGACCATTTTCGAAAACCGCTTCATGCATGTGCCCGAACTCAACCGCATGGGCGCGCGCATCAACGTACATGGATCATCGGCCATTATCCGCGGCGTGCATTCGCTTTCCGGCGCGCCGGTCATGGCGACGGACCTGCGGGCGTCATTCTCGCTCATCATCGCGGGACTTGCCGCGCATGGGGAGACGATCCTGAGCCGCGTCTATCACCTTGACCGCGGGTATGAGGCCGTGGAGCGCAAGCTGGCGCAGTGCGGCGCGCATATCGAACGCGTTTCCGATTAGAAGCCTACCCCGGATCGTGACCGTTTCATGGATGGCGCCACCCTGTTCAATATCTTCATCACGACACCTGACATCGCGCCGCTGACACAGGCACGTTAGTTAGTAACCTGCCCGGAGAAAAGCGCCCTTCCTGCATGAGGCTTCAATGTGGTATGCGCGCATGTCACCAGGGGTACCCCGTACCGTGCGGGGTGACCCCAGCCTTCAATGTCGGAGAATGCATTGACCGTCCTGTCACCGGCCCAGACCGCCGTTCCGGAAACGGATAGCCCGCTGATACTCGCCCTGCCCAAGGGCCGTATCCTCAAAGCCGCGGCGCCGCTTCTGCATATGGCGGGCATTGTGCCCGGCCCGGATTTCAATGACGAGAAAAGCCGCCTGCTGCGCTTTGAAACCAATGATCCCAACATTGACGTGGTGCGCGTGCGCTCGTTCGATGTGGCGACCTTCGTCGCCTTTGGCGGCGCGCAGATCGGCATATGCGGCGCTGATGTGCTGATGGAATTCGACTACCCTGAAATCTATGCCCCGCTTGACCTGGGGATCGGGGGCTGCCGCATTTCCATTGCCCAGCCCCGGGACCGCAGCGGGCTTGAAGACAACCCCAACCGCCTGTCACAGGTGCGGGTGGCGACCAAGTATCCCTCCATCACGCGCCGCCATTTCGCAGCCCGCGGCATCAACGCCAGCATCGTCCATCTGCATGGCGCGATGGAACTGGCCCCGGTGCTGGACCTGTCGCACCTGATCGTGGATCTGGTCGATACGGGGTCCACTTTGCGCGCCAACGGGCTGGAGGAAACCCACACCATTGCCCATGTCACCAGCCGCCTGATCGTGAACCGCACGGCGCTGAAAACCCAGCCCGAGCGCATAAGCGCCATCATCAACCGTTTCCGGACAGCTCTGGCGTCCAGTTCCGCACAAGCCAAGGACCAGCAGGCATGAAGCGCCTCGATACCACCCAACCTGATTTCAGGGCCGAATTCGCCGGCCTGCTGGCCGACCGTGACAGCGACACCGCCCGCGTGGACGGCCCCGTAACCGAAATCCTGGCTGCCGTGCGCGCGCGCGGTGATGACGCGCTGTGCGAATTCACCAACCGTTTCGACCGGGCAGATGTCACCCCCGCCACCCTGCGGATCACGGCAGCGGAAGTCGAAGCCGCCTGCGCGCAGGTTCCAGCCGACCTGCTGGATGCGCTGGAAACCGCCGCCACGCGGATCGAGTCGTTCCACAGGGCGCAGATGCCATCCGACATGCGTTACGTGGATGATGCGGGCGTGACGCTGGGCATGCGCTGGACGGCGCTGGACTCGGTGGGGCTGTACGTGCCGGGTGGCAAGGCGGCGTATCCATCCTCCGTGCTGATGAACGCCATTCCCGCCCATGTGGCGGGGGTCGGGCGTATCGCCATGTGCGTGCCCACGCCCGATGGCGCGCTCAACCCGCTGGTGCTGGCGGCGGCACGGCGCGCAGGTGTGACTGAAATCTACCGCGTAGGCGGTGCGCAGGCCGTGGGCGCCATGGCCTATGGCACGGCCACCATCGCACCGGTGGACCGCGTGGTGGGACCGGGCAATGCCTATGTGGCCGAAGCGAAGCGGCAGGTCTTTGGCACGGTGGGAATCGACAGCATTGCCGGGCCGTCCGAAGTGGCGGTGATCGCCGACGGCAACAATGACCCCCGCGCCATCGCACTCGACCTGCTGGCGCAGGCGGAACACGACCCCATGGCCCAGTCCATCCTGATCACGCCGGATACGGACATGGCGGCGAAGGTGGAACAGGCGGTCGCAACCGAACTGGAAACCCTGCCACGCGCCGAAATCGCCCGTACCAGCTGGGACACCCATGGCGCAATCATCACGGTGCGTGACCTGAATGAGGCCGCGGACCTTGTAAACACCATAGCGCCTGAACATCTGGAACTCATGATCGATGATCCGGCTCCGGTATTTGCCCGCGTGCGGCATGCTGGCGCCATCTTTGTCGGTCGGTACTGCCCCGAGGCCATTGGCGATTATGTCGGTGGTCCCAACCATGTGCTGCCCACCAGCCGCACGGCGCGTTTTTCATCCGGGCTGTCGGTGTTCGACTTTATCAAGCGCACCACGTTCATTGAGGCCCAGCCCGATTCGCTGCGCAAAATCGGTCCCGCCGCCGTCAGCCTGGCACAGGCCGAAGGCCTTGATGCACATGCGTTGAGCGTGTCGGTCCGGCTGGCCGACCTTGATGGCCACGCATAAGGAAACTTGACCCCGGCGGTGAGTATCCCCACATAAACCAACCGTATTGCGCTGCGGGCCCGCAGCACGACGGCAATTTTGATGATTGAAGGACACGATGTCTAAAGAAGACATGATCGAATTCAGTGGCACAGTAACCGAACTGCTGCCCAATGCCATGTTCCGCGTGACACTGGATAATGAGCATACCATCCTGGCCCATACCAGCGGCAAGATGCGCAAGAACCGTATCCGCGTGCTGGCGGGCGACCGCGTGAATGTGGAAATGACGCCCTATGACCTGACAAAAGGTCGCATCACGTTCCGCTTCAAGTAAGCCGCCCTTGTCGGTCATGACCGCAGACACCGCTCCATCCGGGGCGGATACGGGTGCGCAGCTTGTCCTTGCCTCGGCTTCCCCCCGCAGGCTCGCGCTCCTGCGCCAGATCGGGCTGGTTCCCGATCAGGTGCATCCAGCCGATATCGATGAAACGCCCCGGCGTGACGAACTGCCGCGCCCCCATGCGCAGCGTCTGGCGATGGAAAAGGCCGAACATGTGGCCCGCGCGCTGGATATTCCGGCACTGGTCATCGCGGCTGATACGGTCGTGGCCCTTGGTCGGCGCATCCTGCCCAAGGCGGAAGATGCGGATACCGCACGCGCATGCCTGAACCTGCTGTCCGGACGGCGTCATACCGTATTCACCGCCGTTGCCATCCGGCCTACCGCCACATGGCCCGGCGGGCGTGCGGGTAACAGGCTGGTCGCCAGCACGGTCACGTTTTCCCGCCTGACATCCGCACAGATTGATGCGCTGATTGACGCAGGCGACTGGAACGGCAAGGCCGGGGGGTATGCCATACAGGGCCATGCGGCGGCGTTCGTCCGCTTCATGTCGGGCAGTTACACGGGCATTGTCGGCCTGCCGCTGTTTGAAACCGCGCAGATGCTGCGCGGACAGAAAGGAAACTGGCTCCGGTGAGCGTGCGCATCTGCGCCAGCAGCAGCCCCGGAGAAGTCCGCATCGCCGTAATGGACAATGGCGTCATGCAGGATTTCGCCCTGTGGCGACCTGACATGGCTGATGGCGTTGGCGATATCTATCGCGCCCGCGTCAGCGCCCATGTCCCGGCACTCGGCGGCACGTTCATCACCCTGCCGGGACTGGAACAGGCAGGCTTCCTGCCGGATTCGGAAGGGCTTGGTCCCCTGACACAGGGGCAGACCGTCCTTGTGACCGTCACCCGCAGCGCGCAGGGGGGCAAGGGCGTACGTCTGGGCGCGCGCAACCTGCCATCCGACCTGCCCGGCGGGTCGGACCCCAAGCTGCTGCGCCGTGGTCCCACGCCGCTGGAACGGCTGGCGCGGTATTATCCGCTGGCACCCATCGTCATAGATGACGCCGCCATTGCCGCATTGCTGCCTGCTGTCTTTCATCCACGCCTGACACGCGTCAACTGTACGTTTGACAGTGACCTGCGCGCGCAGGTCGATGCACTGGAAGACCCCGTCATATCCCTGCCCGGTGGCATGTCGGCCAGCATTACGCCCACGCCTGCGCTGGTGGCGATCGACATGGATGGCGGGGCCACCAGCATGGACCGCCGCCCCAAGCAGACAGCACAGTTTGCCGCCAACCGCGATGCACTGCCTGACCTGTTGCGCCAGTTGCGGCTGCGCAACCTGTCCGGTGCGATCATTGTCGATGTCGCGGGGCTTGCCATACGCAAGCGTCGCGCGCTGTCGGAAACGGTCGAAGCGTTACTGAAGGACGATCCGCTGCGCCCGCGCTTTCTGGGCTTTACGGCGCTGGGGTTGGCGGAAATCGTCCGCCCGCGCGTGCACCCGCCGCTGCATGAACTGTTCCAGTCGCGCGAAGGACGTCTGCTGCGTGCGCTGCGCGGGCAGATGCAGGCCTATCGTGGCATGCCGCCTGATGGGCGGCCTGTCATGCTGGGATGCGGTTATGGCATCATGGCGCTGTTGCAGGACCATCCGGGCTGGATGGAGGATTTCATGCGCCTGACGGGCCGCGTGCTTCAGCCTGTCATGGATCAGGGCCTGCCCGCCAATGGCTGGAGATTCGATCATGACTGAACCGTCCGCCCTTCCCCCCTGCCCCATCTGCGGCCAGCCCGCAAAGCCGCAATACCGGCCGTTCTGTTCGCGTCGCTGCGCCGATGTTGACCTGGGGCGCTGGTTTTCGGGCCAGTACCGGGTGCCATCGGCAGAGATTCCATCCGCAGAGGATGAAAAATACACAAGACGGGTTGATCCCGATGATGAGGTAGGTTAAACGCTTGTCCAACGTCACGGCGGTCCTGACTGCCTGACATAGCCGGACAGACGGCCCGGTGCCCAAGTAGCTCAGTTGGTAGAGCATGCGACTGAAAATCGCAGTGTCGGTGGTTCGATCCCGCCCTTGGGCACCATTTGATTTCCAGAAAATATAATCAAGCCTACCGGTCCGTATCATTCCACATAAGCCTGTGGTTCATGATCCAGTCGGATATCTTACCCCATTTTCCCTGACATGGCTGGTCCCTACCCAGCCAATCCTGCTGGCTGGGTACGAGCCGTGGCACAGGCGTCGTCAGACCGATGCGCAGGCCATCATCATGTCGCGGATCATATGACCCGCCAGGCGTCGAAAGATGGATGACGACGCCAAAGGGATCGGGCCGGACCATGCGGCCGGCAAGAGGCTGTCTGAAACAACCCGCAAATCATAAAGAAGTTTTTGGTAAGGCTTTTTGCAAAAAGCTTCACAAGAACGTCGCCTTTTCGAAAAAAGGCGACACCCAAAAATTTTTACTGTTTCCTACCTTCAACCCCTTTCAGGCGGATTGCGGACGATCCGTAGCCTCGAACAGCAGCGGTGCGCCCTGGGCCGTGGGGGCAAGCTGGCCTTCCCACATGGCGACATTGCCACGAATGATCGTGCCGACAGGACGGCCCGTCAGTTCACGCCCGACAAAAGGCGACCAGCCACACTTGGAGGCCAGCCATTCCTGCTGAACCGTCCAGCGCGCGGCAAGATCGACCACCGAGAAATCGGCATCATACCCCACGGCAATGCGCCCCTTGCGCACCAGACCGAACAGACGCTGTGGCCCGGCCGATGTCATGTCCACCACCCGGCGCAGCGACAGGCGACCATGCGCCACATGGTCCAGCATGAGCGGCAGCAGCGTCTGCACGCCGGGCATGCCCGAAGGGGTTTCGGGATAGCTGCGCTGCTTGGCTTCCAGCGTATGGGGGGCATGGTCGGAACCAATGATGTCAGGCACGCCCTGGCCCATCCAGTACCACAGGCCGTCACGCCATTTACGGCCACGGATGGGCGGGTTCATCTGCGCCAGCGTCCCCAGTTCGGCATAGGCTTCCTCACCCGCCAGGGTCAGGTGCTGGGGTGTAACCTCACAACTGGCGATATCCTTGTGACCTGACAGGAATTCGAGTTCCGCGGGCGTCGTGACATGCAGCACATGGATGCGACGCCCCGTACGCCGTGCCAGCCGCACGATGCGCTGTGTCGCGCGCAGGGCCGTTTCCTCATCACGCCAGACGGGGTGACTGGACGGATCACCTGCCTTGCGTTCTGACAGGCGTTCATGCAGACGTGCCTCGTCTTCGGCATGGATGGCGACACGGCGGCGGCCCGAACGCAGCACACGTTCCAGTACCGCATCATCGGACACCAGCAGGCTGCCGGTGGAAGATCCCATGAAAATCTTGATCCCAGCCGTACCGGGCAGCATTTCCAGTTCACCGCACCGGTCGGCATTGTCCGTAGTGGCGCCCACATAGAAGGCATGGTCGCACCACATGCGCCCGCGCGCGCGTTCCAGCTTGTCCACAACGGCTTCGGGCCGGTCGGTGGGGGGTTTGGTATTGGGCATTTCGAACACGGCGGTCACGCCCCCCATTACGGCGGCCATGCTGCCGGTGGCCAGGTCCTCCGCCCCGGTCAGGCCCGGTTCACGGAAATGGACCTGCGTATCGATCACGCCGGGCAGGATCGTCAGGCCGGTACAGTCAATGATGCGACCGGCATCCCCCTGCCCCCCGATCCGGGCAATCCGCCCGTCACGCACGTATATATCGGTCACGACGGTAGCATCAGGCAGCACAACGCTGCCATTTTTCAGACAAAGATCAAAAACGGGTAAGGTCATGGGACTATCCTGTGGCCATTGCCCGCAGGTCGGCAGCGCGGGCGGGAAATACGCGCCGGGCCACGCCTGTGCCCGCCACGTCCTGACCCGATGTATGGCACGCGCCCGGTAGCATGCAAACCATCCCCCATAACGAAACACCCCGGTCCTTGCTGGCCGGGGTGTCGCAGTCACATTGAAGATATGACGGGAAAGCGTCAGGTGGTGGAAGGGGCGGCGCGTTCTTCCTCCGCCTGCTTCAGGACGGCCTGCAGGCCGCCATCCCTGATCCATTCCTCCAGCTTCTGTGGTGTCATGGGACGGGCAAACAGGTAGCCCTGCACCACGTCGCAGCCAAGCCGACACAGTAGGTCAAGCTGGCGCACGGTCTCGACCCCTTCGGTCACCACCGTCATGCCCAGGCGGCCGCCAATCCCGATCACCGCCGTGGTCACGGCCTGTGCATTGGCGTCGTGTTCCAGATTCATGATGAAGCTGCGGTCGATCTTGATTTCCGTCAGCGGCAGGCGCGTCAGCCGTGAGAGCGAAGAATACCCCGTGCCGAAATCATCCATCGACAGGGCGACGCCAAGGTTACGAATGGCCTGCAGGACCATGTTCGTATCCTCGTTTTCCGTCATCATGACGCTTTCGGTAATTTCGACCGTCAGGCGATGCGGCTCCAGCTTGCTGTCGCTAAGCAGGCGCGCAATGAAACCGGGCAGGTTACGGTTACGGAAATGCCCCGCCGACAGGTTGACCGCCACCGTCGGCACGTAAATGCCATGCGCGTCCCATTCCAGGATCTGCTGCACCGCGCGCTCCAGCGACCATGTCCCAATGGCTTCGATCTGCCCGGTTTCCTCGGCCACGGCAATGAAGCGCGAGGGATAGATGTTGCCCAGTGTCGGATGGTTCCACCGCGACAGCGCTTCCACACCATACAGCGTGTTGTTCCGCACATCGATCTGGGGCTGGTAATGCAGGTTGAGCAGGCCCTGCGCCAGTGATTCACGCAGCGCCGAACCCAGCAACAGCCGGTCCTGCGCCGCCTTGTTGTCTTCCGAACGCGCAAGGTGAGTCATGCCCAGACCCGAACGCTTGGCATGACGCATCGCCTGTTCGGCATAGCTGAGCAGGGATTCCCCATCCGGCCCGTTTTCGGGGAACAGGCTGATACCGATACCCAGGGTCGGCACGATCATGTTGCCGCCGATCTCGATCGGCTGCTTGACGCATTCATGCAGCCTGTCGGCAAATTTCAGCGCGTCTTCCTGACTTGTATTCGGCACAATGATCAGGAATTCGTTCGAACCGGAACGGCTGAGAATATAATTGCTGCGTGAAATACCCTTCAGCCGCTCGGAAACGGACCTCAGGAATCCATCGCCATTGATATGGCCCAGCGCATCATTGATATCACGGAAGCGGTCGATATCGATCATGTACAGTGCGAAGTGGTTGTCACCCGGCTGGCCGATCAGGGACCGGATCACCTTGTGCACTGCCGTGCGGTTCAGGAAACCGGTCAGCGGGTCATAGTTCGACAGCTGCGAGATATGCTGGCGGGCCTCGTGCTGTTCGATCAGCACGCCACAGAACGGCACGCAACTGCTGACGATATGGGATGGCCATTCGCTGCGATTACGCTCGGAACGCGAATACAGCGCGAAAATGCCGATAATGCGTCCGTTGCGGGTACGGATGGCCGATGCCCAGCAATGATGCAACCCAAGCGAAATCCCGACGGAACGGTAGCTGTCCCACACAATGGTGGTGGCCTCACCCAGATCATTGGCCAGGGCTGCGATATCCGCATCCGTCAGGCGCATTTCCTCCAGGGCGGCGGCAAAACGGCGCGGCATGCCCGGACCGGACAGGATGCGCAGGCGGTTCTGCTCATCAAGCTGGATCAGTACGGCAACGGTGTTGGGAACCAGGACCTCCACCTCGCGGCAGACCATGTCGGCCACGTCCTGGATCTGGATCTCGCTGGAAAGGGAGCGGAAAACCGTGTTCTGCAGTTCCATCACCCGGTTGCGATGGCCCGCGCCGGTAATGCCATGCACCATCATCAGGCGATAGGTGCGTCCACCCTTCCCCATCAGCCGTGCCGCCGTCAGGCTCACCGCGGCGGAAATGTAGTCCCCGCTGCGGTTTTCGAACGTGACATCACCCGCGACCGGTTCCAGCGCCGGTGCCTCCTCAGAAAACGGCAGGCTGCTGTTTCCGACCGACGTGGCCAGAAGTTCACCCACGGGCCTGCCCGCCAGCGTGCCGGGATCATATCCCCACAGCGTTTCAGCCGCCGGGTTGGCATACAGGATCATGTTATGATCATCGATGATGACCATCCCGTCACGGGCCTGATGCAGCAGCTCAAAGCTGATGTCCGGAATGGTATCGACAGCTGGGGACGGCTTGGGGTTCTCGGTTTTCATGGTAATCCAAAATTATAAATGCCTGTTTCCAGGCAGGCACCAGGACGGGTGGGCGGTTACGGACTGCCCGGGGACCTACTTTTTCTGTTCACCTTCGTTCAGGACTTCACGCGCCATGCTGGACACACGCGCCATGTCGGGGCCTTGCGCCCACTTCAGCATGTCTGCGGGCGCCATGGGACGGGCGAACAGGTAACCCTGCACGACATCACAGTTCAGTCCCCGCAGCAGCCTGAGCTGGGCTTCCGTCTCGACCCCTTCGGTCACGACGGTCATGTCCAGTCGGTTGCCGATCCCGATCACCGCCGTGGTCACGGCCTGTGCATTGGGGTCGTGTTCAAGGTTCATGATGAAGCTGCGGTCGATCTTGATTTCCGTCAGCGGCAGGCGCGTCAGCCGTGACAGCGAGGAATATCCCGTGCCGAAATCATCCATCGACAGTCCGACACCAAGGTTACGGATGGCGGCCAGTCCCTCCATCGTGTCCTCGTTTTCATCCATCATGACGCTTTCCGTGATTTCAACACACAGACGCTCAGGCGAGAGCTTTCGCTCCCTGAGGATACGCTCGATCAGCCCGGGCAGGCCCCGGTTGCGGAAATGTGCCGCCGACAGGTTGACCGAAACCGTGGGGACATGCAGCCCCTGACGTTCCCAGTCGATGATCTGGCGCGTCGCCTCTTCCAGCGACCATGTGCCGATCGTCTCGATCTGCCCGGTATCTTCCGCCACCGCGATGAAGCGGGAGGGATAGATATTGCCCAGAGTCGGATGCTTCCACCGCGACAGGGCTTCCACGCCATACAGCTTGCCCGTCTTGATATCGACCTGCGGCTGGTAATGCAGGTTGAGCATGCCCTTGGCCAGCGATTCACGCAGCGCCGAACCCAGCAGCAGCCGGTCCTGTGCCGCTCGGTTATCCGCCGTGCTGGATACACAGAAGCCGCCGCGCGCTTCCTTCTTGCACCGGCGCATGGCGATTTCGGCATGGCCCAGCAGGGATTCACCATCCGGCCCGTTTTCAGGAAAGATGCTGATCCCGATACCAAGCGACACGACCAGCAGGTTGCCCGCGATCTCGATGGGTTCCTGCATGGCCCTGATCAGGCTTTCGGCAAAGGACGATGCCTTTTCCTCATCACTGTCGGGCATGACGATGACGAACTCGTCCCCGCCCGAACGGCTGAGGATATAGTTGCTGCGTGACATGCCCTTCAGCCGCTCGGCAATTGCCTTGAGAAAGGAATCGCCATTCTGGTGGCCAAGGGTGTCATTGATGTCGCGGAAACGGTCCACGTCGATCATGAAGACCGCGAACTGGTTGTCACCCGGCCGGTCGATCATCGACTTGATGATCTTGTGGATGGCGGTCCGGTTCAGGAACCCGGTCAGGGAATCATGATTGGCAAGCTGCGAGATATGCTGCTGGGCCTCATAATTCTCGATCACGACGCTACAGAACGGCACGCAGCCGGTGACGATTTTCTGCGGCCAGTCGCTCAGCTTGTACTGATTGCGCGAATACAGCGCGAAAATGCCCGAAATCCGCCCGTTGCGCGACTTGATGGCCGAAGCCCAGCAGTTATGCAGCCCCAGCGAGATCCCAAGCGAGCGATAGCTGTCCCATACGATGCTGTTGGCTTCGGACAGGTCATTGCCCAGGGCGGCAAGATCGCCTTCGGTCAGGACCATGTTTTCAAGGGCCGCGGCATAACGACGCGGCAGGCCGGGACCGGACAGGATGCTCAGGCGGTTGTTTTCATCCAGCAGGATGATGGCGGACACCGTGTTGGGAACAAAGCTTTCCACTTCACGGCAGACGAGGTCGGCCACGTCCTCCACCTGCATGTCGTTGGAAATGGCCTGGAACACCGTATTCTGCAGGTCCAGTAGCTTGCGGCGGTGGCTTTCCTCCGTAACGCCCTTCATGAAGGCCATGTAGTAGCGCTTCTTTTCCGGGCCCAGCAGCGCGGTCGAGATCGACATCTCGCCCGAAATGTAATCCCCGGCCTTGTTCTCGAACGTGACTTCGCGCGAGGTGCCGACAATGCGGTTCACGCCCGTCTTGCGGTTCTTGTAGATATAGCTGTCATGATCGGCGCGATAGACCGAGGGGACCAGGCAGCTGACATTGCGGCCGATCACTTCTTCCTCGGTAAAACCCCACAGCTTTTCCGCCGCCGGGTTAAAGAACACGACCTCGTTACGCTCATTGATGATCACGACGCCATCCGTTGCCTGCTCCAGTAGCTGGAGACTGACATCGGCCGTCATGTCCAGCTTGGTGGCGGGCTTGTGGTCATCGGTCATGGCAGGCGCTTCGTGGGGGTTCATTACTTTCTCACACTGTTTCATTAAGGATATTCTGGCGGATATCACGCTGCTGGATAGAAGGACGGGGCGCACGCCGCACGCATGGGTGTCGCGGCAAACGTCTGTGACATGGTGGGGGCTGCAGGCGCCGGGGCGTTTGCCGCCATGGGGACATGGGCCGGACGGCCAAGCAGGTAGCCCTGCCCCTCGTCACATCCCTCGGACGAAAGCAGCGCAAGCTGGCCCGGCGTTTCGATCCCCTGCGCCAGGACCGAGACATCCAGCGCATGCCCCGCGATCATGACGGAGCGGACCAGTTCAGCCATGGCCGGATCCGTGCCCACCTGCTGCATGAGGGTGCGGTCGATCTTGATCTTGTCAAAGGGGAATTCGCGCAGCATGGACAGAACCGATTTCGGGCCACCAAACTCGTCCAGCGCAAGCCTGACCCCAAGCGCATGCACCTTGCGGGCCATGGCCAGCGCACGCGGGCGGTCACGCTGTATCGTGGCCTCGGTAATCTCGATGACAAGGCGACCCGCAGGCAGGCCACTGCGTGCCAGGACAGCCTGAACCGTATCGGCAAAGCGCGGCAGCAGGAACTGTGATGCGGACATGTTGACCGCGACACGCACATTTCCGTCCCAGCCTGCCGCAGCCTGGCATGCCTGGTCCAGCACCCATTCACCCAGTTCGATAATCAGGCCGTTTTCATAGGCAATGTCGAGGATTTCCGTGGGAGGCACGCTGCCACGTACCGGATGTTCCCACCGCAGCAGGGCTTCATATCCCGAAACCTCGCCAGTGGCGACGACAGTCTGCACCTGGAAAAACAGCGAAAGCTGGCCATTGGTCATGGCGGCACGCAGGTCATCACCCATCGCGCGGCGTTCACGCACGTTCTGGTCCAGCGAACTTTCATAATACCAGATCGTATGCTGCAGGTCGGTCTTGGCGCGATACATGGCAAGGTCGGCGCGTGAAATCAGGGTTTCACTGTCGGTCGCGTCAACAGGATAGACCGCAACCCCGATGCTGCCGCCGCTGGTGACCATGTAATCATCAATGGGAATGGGCTGGTTCAGCGCCTGCTGGATACGGTTTACGAAATCATGCAGTTCCGCCTGATCCGACGTGCGGTGGATGGCGATGAATTCATCCCCCCCCAGACGGGCCACGAACTCACCCTGTCCCAGCAGCGCGCTGAAGCGTTCAGCCAGTGTGGTCAGCACGACATCACCTGCGGCATGGCCGCGCGTATCGTTGATTTCCTTGAATTTGTTCAGGTCGATACCGATGACCGCAAACTGTTCGCCATTCTGGTCAGCCATTGCGACTTCCTGGTTCAGGCGTTCATTGAAGCTTATGCGGTTGGGCAGGCCGGTCAATGCATCGGACATGGCCATGCGGTGCAGTTCGTCATACGATTCCTGCCGCACGCTGCCATCAATGACAAAGCAGGCGATACCGGCGACGATCATCAGCATCGAACCGGCAATGACCGCGAAGCCAATGGCCTGGAACTGTTCATTGTCATGCAGGGCCTGCATGTGCGGATGCATATGGATATGCATGGCCGCCATGCCGGTAAAATGCAACCCGGCCACCGCACCCACCATGGCCAGCGTCATTTCGATCTCACGCCGCAGGGTGGCCGGGCGCAATGCCAGGCGCAGGGCCGTGGCGGACAGGCCAATACCGATCAGGATCGACACGATCGCCAGCGGCAGGTTCCAGACCACGGGGGCATCAATCTGGTACGCCGCCATGCCGATGTAATGCATGCTGGCGATACCAAGCCCAAGGATGATCCCGCCCAGCACGCAGCCACCGCGTCCGTACAGCCTGACCGCCGTCATGACCGCAAAGGGCATGGCCACGAACATGGCCAGCAGGGACAGGATGGTCAGCAGGGGGTCGAGATGCACATCGGCACCGGCATGATAGGCCAGCATGGCCGCAAAATGCGTGCACCAGACAAAACTGGCACCTGCCATGGCGCTCAGAAAACACCAGCCGACACGTTGCCTGCCGCGGGTGTCGGACACGCGGGCAACCAGTCGCATGGTAATCCACGCACCCAGCACACAAACGACCAATGCACCAGACAGCAGAAAGGGGTTATAAACCCTCAGCTCATAGATATGATTGCTCATTGATTCCATTTTTGAACGATCAATACCATCCAGTCATCACCAGATTTCGGGTAAAATCCGCTACCGCGTTGGGTAATACGAAAAACCAGGCAGTATCAAACGCCTACAACAGGGGCACTTAACAAATTATCAGATATTTATTTTATGTATTTATTATGATTAACCGGATGTTAGTAAAGATCCGTGAAAAATGCAACAACAAATATCCCACGGAAATCCTGTATCCATCCGTCCGGGCTTCTACATCATGCCTGGCAGAAAACTACACCAATATTCATAAGGAAATAGCAAAGGAATGACAGATGAACACACGATAATAGGTTTTAATTCCTAAATTATACCTATCTTCAGTGATGTTTCAGTTTGTTACAGCCAGAATTGCCAATGACAGCGCTCCCATCAGGTCCCGCATGCCGCCATCATGGCAGCATGCGCTGAAAAACCTGATCCCGGATACCCAGCAGATGATAAAAGCCCGCACCGGCATGAAAGCATGCCAGACAGAACAGTAACCACGCATTCCAGTGATGTAATGATGAAAAAAACGAATGTGTTCCGCCCATCAATTCCGGAAAAGGCGAATTGATCGGGACACCAAATGCGATCACAGGCCGTCCTGTTGTCCAGCGCGCCATGTAACCGAACACGATTTCCCCGCCTAGCAGCAGATAAAGCAGGCGATGCACGCTGCGTGCGACACGGTCCTGAAATGTTACAACGGGGAAACGGATTGCCCGCCCCCCGGTGACCGCCCATGCCATGCGGGTCACGAACACGGCAGCCAGCAGCACGCCCAGTGACGTATGGGTAACCGCCAGAAATGCCCGCATGGGTGCGGTACGGTCCATCAGGTGCCACGCCACCTGTCCCACCACGAACTGCTCCACCACCAGTACGGCAGTAATCCAGTGCAGCCAGCGGGTTTCCCAGCTATACCGCCGGGGCATATGTGACGTGGCGGATGAATATGCTGCCATACCGATCACCTGTCTGGTCTGGTAGCCGTAGAAAAAATGCCAGGAGGCATGACGGTCGTGTCAGTCAACACCGGGAAGCATCGAACTGTCTTCCCCACCGATATGCATGTTGGAATAACCGCCATCGGTCATGCCGGGGGCTTCGCTGGAGGATGCGCTGCCAGGCATCATCATGGCGCCCGTCATCTGGTCGGATTCCTCACCATCATTACGGAACTGCGGCACACCACCACCCGAACCGGTTTCCGGCGCGCTGTAGTCGCCCGTTATTCCGGCCGATGCATTATTCGCTTCCGATTCACCCGGTGTATAGCTGCCTACACTATTGCCGTTACCGTCAGAATGGCTGCGCGCGTGCGCAATGCCGCCATGACCGGCCGCCACCATTATCCCCACCGTCAGGGCCGCCAGCCCCTTCCTGATATAACCCGACATCCGGCTCTTCCTCCTGTTATGCGTCACGCCATTGGCCTGCATGACGTTCATGCTGTCTACATGGGGCATGTACCCCGCAGCGCCAATAGTATTGCGCATACGGCCTGATCGGGACATTTCTGCCACGCATATGACGCGCGTGTGCCATGCATCCCAAAACACGTGAACGGGCGTATGGTTCTCATGAAACGTAACGCCATACACGGCCCACCCATGGCGTTACCGACACATTGCCTGCTGGAGAATGAGAGATGACCACGCTCGCCACCCTTCCCCTGACCCAGATGACCGTCGTACCCGACCTGCTGGCGGCACCGATGGGCACCGTGATGCTTGCATCGGAAGTCTCACGCGATGACCAGAAGATCGTCATTCGCAGCCGTGTCGTGGCCAATGACAAGACAACGCCCGGCCTGATCATGATGACGGCGGCGGCCAGGGGCTATTTCGTGCCGGATGAAGCCTGCACCGCCTTCGTACGCACGGCGCTGGATGTCACGGAAGTCATGCCGCTGCTGCTGACGAAGATCGTCCCCGGTTTCCGCTACAAATACGATGCCGTCGTGCGCGGTGACGTCTGGCAGTTGAAGGATGAGGGCGGCACACAGTTCGCGGGGCTTGCAATCGGCTCCTCCGATGAGGAGGAAAGCAAGGTCTACGCCTATGCCCGGATCGAGGGCGGCCGGATTGGTGACATCGTGGCCGCAACCCGCGTGGCCTATCTGGGCCAGCTTGATTTCGGCGCAGGGCAGGTCGGCCCCACACTGGGCTGAGGACAGGACCCCACCCGCCCGGTTTTGCGGGCGGGTGGAACGTGGACGCTCAGGCCGCGCCGGGCTGGCTTTCCAGGCTGGCGGAATTGGGTGTGCGCCGCAGGAAGAAACGGATGAAACGCGCAAGGTTTGGCGCAAGCTTCGGCCGCAGCAGACGCGGATCATAGCCGGAGAAGCGGCGTTCGTTCTCGATCAGGCAGATGTCGATCATGTCGCGCAGCGGCACATCGACATTGGCAACATCCTTCGTGCCATTCACGGTGAAGTTGTTGTCCTGCTCATGCTTGTTGCCTTCGGCATCGAACGTCGTGACCATGCCCAGCCGTTCATACAGCAGGAACAGCCACACCCCGATCACGCGCATTTCGAACCACGGGCGCTTCCACAGCGGCATGGTGGCGCGGTGCCACGCCAGCCAGTTGGCGAACAGCAGGATATGGCGGCATTCTTCCTGCATGACGGGTTCGAACGTGTCGATCAGCGCGGGGGGGAAGAAGGCGGATTTCTGGGCAATGGCAAACAGGCCAAACGCGAAGAAACTGTCCACGCATTCCGAAAAACCCGTGACAAGATAGGCCCATTCCACGTCACGCGGTTCGATATAGGGCGGTTCGGATGCCAGCGGAATGCCATAGGCTTCCACCATTTTGGACAGGACTTCCTTGTGGCGGTTTTCCTCCCACGCGTTGCGTGACAGGGCGTCCTTCATATCCGGGTCGTCAATCAGGCGGGCATAGGCTGCCATGCGTAGGCGGGCCTTGCCTTCGGTCTGCACGGCAATATCCCAGATCGGCAGGGAAGTGACGCGCTCCAGCGTTTCCCTGTCCAGCTTGGGCCATTCGATGACCGATGGCTTGTAGGGGTTGAAGGTGTCGCGGAACATCTCCGCCACCGCCTGCTTGTGCTCCGCCGATCCGGGCGTGAGCGGTCCCGGCACCGGGCTGGACCAGTGGCGGGCATTGAAATCAGCCTTTGCCACGGCATCAGGGGTCGCGGCCCCCGGGTCGCGGGCTTCGGGCAGAGTGGTATAGATGTCAGAAAGTGATTTCGTCATGTCGGCTCGCTGCTCGGAACGGTGTCGCGTGGATACGCCGGCCGATGTGGCATTCATCCCAACAGCTGACACCCTGATTGCTGCGGTCCATATCACACCAACCAGTAAGTGCAGAACTGTTATCTGGAATTTGCGGGGAATGCCGAAACATCCCCCGCACAACGCGACATCAGCATTATGGACCCGCCAAGCGGTCCGCCTTGCCTTAAATCAATGCAGGTCAGAGATTTTGTCGATCACGCGCGTCACCAGCCCGTAATCGATCGCTTCGGCCGCGGACATCCAGTAATTGCGGTCCGTATCCTTGCACACCTTTTCATAAGGCTGCCCGGTTTCACGCGCGAACAGGCGGTTCAGACGCTCACGCATCTTGATGATCTCACGCGCTTCGATATCGATATCGGTCGCGGGCCCCCGCACGCCGCCCATGGGCTGGTGCAGCAGGAAACGCGTGTTGGGCAGGCAGTAACGCCGTTCCTTGTTCCCTGCGGCAAAGATCAGCGCGCCCGCGGATGCGACCCAGCCTGTGCCGATCATGTTGATGGGGGCAACCGAATCGACAAAGCGGATCATGTCATGGATGGTGTCGCCACTTTCCACATGACCACCGGGGGAGTTCACGTACACATCAATCGGCTTGTCCGACGCACCGGCCAGCGCCAGCAGGCGACCGGTCACGTCACGGGCGATCTTGTCGTTGATCGGACCGAACACCAGCACCTTGCGCTGGTCGAACAGGCGGCTTTCCAGTTCCCCTATGGGGGAGGACAGGGTGCGGTTCTTGTCGGGTTCCTCGGTTTCCGGGCCCTGGGGCTCGGGGATATCGGGATCCCTGGGATCTTCTTCATCCATGCGGATGCGGTGTTTCGGCTGCATGCCGTTCATCGGGTTCTCCCTATTCTCCGGGACTGTCCTGGTCATGCCCTTATCCTGCGCTGCCTTGCGTCCGGTGCCAAGTCCCGACCTGACAATCGGGCACAATGACCCCGGCCGGGACAGACCCAGTGCGCGATCCCCCTCGCTAAGATCGGCATTGCAGGCTAGTTTGCCCCGGTCATGTCGTGTGCAGGCCGAAAAAGGCCATGGGAGCTAAGATTGGGAAAGCGGGCACCATCGCCAAGTCCCGGAAGATTTTTTTTTCCGCCATCCAGACGCCCTGCCACCGCGCGGGCTGTCCTGCTGGCGCTGTTTGCCACGGGTATGGCGGGCTGCGCGCACCATCAGGATACGGTCGATTCCGTGTCCGACTGGTACCATAACTACCAGGGCGGCGTGATCGGCCAGCAGCGTCCCCCACCGCCCGGTACGCACCAGCCCTATCCCAAGATCGGGCTGGGACCGGACAGGACGCCCGAACTCCCTTCACCTGAACTGCGTGAAGACATCACCGCCGATCTTGAGGCGCAGCGCGAACTCAACCAGCGTCAGGACGCGATCATGGGCACCATGCCCACGGCCGCCGACATTCCCCCCGTTCCCTCGCACCCGGCAGGCAATGGCGGGGGGCAGTCCGCCTCCCTCGCGATGGCGGATGACGGCGCGCAGGCGGGACGGCAGGCAACGGGCGGCGCCAGGCCGAAATCCGAACGCGGCATGTCCCATCAGGCCGAACCCGTGCGGGACGCCACGGGCCAACTGGTCATGCCCGCAGTTACGGAAACGGTATCCGACACCCCCGAGGCGATACCCGCCAACCTGCCAGCCATTGCCGATGGGCCGCCGGAACTGCCCTCGGTGGGCGGGATCAGCCTGCCTGACAATGCCGCGCGGGACGGCATGGACCTGCCGACATATCACCTCGCGACACCTGATGACGGGGATCAGGTGCGCTTCCTGCCCGGGTCGGACCAGATCGAGGATGGCGAGGAAGATGTGGTCGGCAATGTGGTAAAACAGCGCGGCAACCGTTTTGTGATCGTGAATGGCTATGGCAATGCCGCCACCGCCTCGGCGGAAGGGCAGACCGCGGCCCTCAACCTTGCCATACTGCGCACCCGCACCCTGACCAACATGCTGCGCGCCCGTGGCGTACCAGCCAACCGCATTGCGGTACACGCCCATGCCTTTGGCAATGGT
Source organism: Komagataeibacter sp. FXV3 (assembly GCF_015155755.1). Taxonomy (GTDB): domain Bacteria; phylum Pseudomonadota; class Alphaproteobacteria; order Acetobacterales; family Acetobacteraceae; genus Komagataeibacter. The sequence goes on from NZ_VWPI01000092.1 coordinate 21,918, forward strand.
GCAAGAATTGCCATCGTGCGCTAGAGTGTGGTGCCCACCCCCAACGGGTGGCCCGCCATTTTTCCAACCCGGCGCACGAATTGCCGCGCGCCCGTAACAGAGCGTCCCATGACCGAAGAATTCCACCGTATCCGCCGTCTGCCGCCCTATGTCTTCGCTGAAGTCAACAAGGCCAAGGCCCAGGCCCGAGCGCGGGGGGAGGATATTATTGATCTGGGCATGGGCAATCCCGATACCCCCACCC
>NZ_VWPI01000093.1 GCF_015155755.1 Komagataeibacter sp. FXV3
GCCCCATATCGTGCAGAAACTGGTGGAAACTGTAAGCGACCCGCGCGCGCACCGTTATTCCGTCAGCCGCGGCATTCCGGGCCTGCGCCGGGCGCTGGCGGGATATTATGAACGCCGCTTCAACGTAAAGCTGGACCCCGAGACGGAAGTGATCGCGACCCTGGGGTCCAAGGAGGGGCTGGCCAACCTCGCCTCCGCCATCACCAGCCCCGGCGACACCATTCTGGTGCCCAATCCGTCCTATCCCATCCATCAGTTCGGCTTCATCATCGCCGGTGCGTCCGTCCGCTCCATTCCCGCGACGCCCGATGATGAAATGCTGGAGGCGCTGGACCGCGCGGTGCGCCATTCCGTGCCGAAGCCCACGGCGCTGATTGTCAATTTTCCGTCAAATCCCACCGCGTATCTCGCGGACCTTGATTTCTACCGCAAGCTGGTGGCGTTCGCGCGCAAGCACGAAATCTGGATCCTGTCGGACCTGGCATATGCGGAAATCTATTTTGGCGATAACGTGCCGCCCTCCATCCTGGAAGTGCCGGGCGCGAAGGACATCGCCGTCGAGTTCACGTCCCTGTCCAAGACCTATTCCATGGCGGGCTGGCGCATGGGCTTTGCCGCGGGCAACCCGAAGCTGATCGCAGCACTGACCCGCATCAAGTCCTATCTGGATTATGGCGCGTTCACGCCCATTCAGGTCGCGGCTGTCGCGGCACTCAGTGGCCCGCAGGATTGCGTGGCCGAAATCCGCGATATCTACCGCAAGCGCCGCGACGTACTGATTCAGGGTCTGCAGACGGCGGGATGGGATGTACCCTCCCCCGAAGGATCAATGTTCGCATGGGCGCCCATTCCCGAACGCTTCCGTGAACTGGGCAGCGTGGGCTTTTCCAAGCTGCTGCTGAAGGAAGCTGGCGTCGCGGTCGCTCCCGGCCTTGGCTTCGGGGAATATGGCGAGGGCTTCGTGCGCATCGGACTGGTGGAAAACACCCAGCGCCTGCGTCAGGCCTGCCGCTCCATACGCCATTTCATGACGGAACACGGTGGCACGGCCCCCACCACGCAGCAGGCCGCCCCGCTGCCTGACACCCAGCCCGCCCATTCATGACTGCCCTTATCGGTTGACGGAAAACACATGACTTCTTCCCCTTGTAAACCCGCCCCCAAACCGCCCCTGCGCATCGGCATTGCGGGGCTGGGCACGGTTGGTGCCGGCGTTGTAAAACTGCTGCGCGAAAACGCCGGCCTGATCCGTGCCCGTGCGGGCCGCGAACTGGTGGTGACCGCCGTAAGCGCGCGCGACCGCACGCGCGACCGTGGCGTCGACCTGAGCGATGTCGCCTGGTGTGACACGCCCGAGGAACTGGCCACCCACCCCGATGTGGATGTGGTGGCCGAACTGATTGGCGGGGCGGAAGGTGCCGCGCGCCTGACGGTGACCCGCGCGCTGGAAAACCGCCGTCCGGTGGTGACCGCAAACAAGGCGCTGATCGCCATTCACGGTGCCGAGTTGGCCTGCACGGCGCAGGCAGCGGGCGTGCCGCTGATGTTCGAGGCAGCCGTGGCGGGAGGCATTCCCGCCATCAAGACCGTGCGTGAGGGGCTGGCGGCGGACCGGATTCTGAAGATCGGCGGCATCCTGAACGGCACGTGCAATTACATCCTGACCGTCATGCATGAAACCGGGCGGGACTTTGCCGAAATCCTGGCCGATGCGCAGAAGCTGGGCTATGCCGAAGCCGATCCCTCGACCGACGTGGACGGCATTGATACCGCGCACAAGCTGGCGATCCTTGCCGGACTGGCGTTCGGGCGGCCCGTGGTATTTGCCTCCGTCTATATCGAGGGCATCCGCCGCATTGGCGCGCTGGACCTGCAGTTCGCGCGCAAGATGGGTTATCGCATCAAGCTGCTGGGGATCGCGCGCCAGCATGAAAACGGTATCGAGGCCCGGGTCCATCCCTGCCTTGTCCCACAGGATGCGCCCATTGCGCAGGTCAACGGCGTGTTCAACGCCGTGGTGGCGGAAGGGGCCTTTGTCGGCCGCCTGATGCTGGAAGGCCGGGGTGCGGGCGAAGGACCGACGGCCACTGCCGTATGCGCGGACCTGATCGATATCGCCCGTGGCTCCGCCATGCCGGTATGGGGCTGTGCCGCTGATAGCCTGATGCAGGCCGTGGCCCTGCCCAGCAAATCGTTCACGGGCGAATACTACCTGCGCCTGAACGTGGAAGACCGCCCCGGTGTCATTGCCGACATCACGGCGGTGCTGCGTGACAACGGCGTATCACTGCGCAGCATGCTCCAGCATGCCGACGCGCATGACGTCCGCCCCGATGGCACCCATGCCGTGCCGCTGGTGCTGCTGACGCACAAGACCAACGAGGCCGCGATGCAGCATGCCCTGCATCACATTGCAGAACTGTCCGCCGTACTGGATGAGCCCGCGCTGATCCGTATCGAAGCGGCCTGAACACCGGGCAATGGATGGTTCCGACCGGACCATCCATCCTGCCTTGCCCGCGCCGCATACCCACAAGGATCCGTTTTCATGTCCGCTGCCGACCTGCTTTCCCCCTTTCCCGCGTCCCCCGCGCCACAGGAGGCGGAGCAGGCGCCAGCCGTGCTGGGGGTGGCCCACAGTGTTACGGGCCGCCGGTGGAACTGGCGCGAAGGCGGACAGGCCAGTCATACCGACCGCATGGGCATGGCCATTGCACAGCAGACCGGACTGCCGGAAATCGTGGGCCGCATGCTGGCCCTGCGCCGCATTGCCCCCGAACAGGTTGCAACCTATCTGGCCCCCACCCTGCGCGCGCTGATGCCCGACCCGTCCACCTTCACGGACATGGATGCCGCAGCCATCCGTCTGGCCACCGCCATCCGCAACGGGGAAACGGTGGGCCTGTTCGGGGATTATGACGTGGATGGTGCATGTTCCACGGCACTTCTGACCGATTTCCTGCGCCGTCAGGGCTGCACGGTGCTGACGCATATTCCCGACCGCATGACGGAAGGATACGGCCCGAACATCCCCGCAATCGAGGCCATGCAGGATCAGGGCGCGACCCTGATCGTGTGTCTGGACTGCGGCACGGCGGCGGTGGATGTACTGGAACACGCAAGCGGGCGTGGTGATGTCATTGTCCTTGACCACCATCAGGTGCAGGGCGCGCTGCCGCATGTGCTGGCCACGGTCAATCCGAACCGGCCAGACTGCCCATCCGGCCTGCACGGCATCTGTGCGGCTGCGGTCACATTCATGACCGTGGTGGCGACAGTCCGCATCCTGCGCCGTGAAGGATGGTTCGAATCCCATCCCGACCCGCAGTTGATGGACAGCCTCGACCTCGTGGCGCTGGCGACTGTATGTGACGTCATGCCGTTAAACGGCCTGAACCGTGCCTTTGTCACGCAGGGGCTGAAGGTCATGGCGCGGCGGCAGCGCACGGGACTCGCGGCCCTGCTGGAAGCTGCGGGCGCGCGCGACCCGCTTTCGGCGTTTACATGCGGATTTGCGCTCGGTCCCCGGATCAATGCGGGTGGGCGTATCGCGGATTCCGGCCTGGGGCTGCGCCTGTTGCTGTGCGAGGACACAGCCGAAGCACAGGCGTTGGCCGAGAAGCTGAATTCCGTCAACCACAACCGGCAGAGCGTCGAATCCGGCATCCTTGACCGCGCCATGGAACTGGCCGCCGCACAACGCGCGCAGGGGCATGCCGTGCTGGTGCTGAGTGGCCGGGACTGGCACCCCGGCGTGGTCGGGATCGTGGCCGGGCGGATCAAGGAAAAATTCAACCGTCCCGTTCTGGTTGGTGCGGAGATGGAAGATGGCAGCGTAAAAGGCTCCGCCCGCTCCGTGCCGGGACAGGATCTTGGTGGCGCCATTATCGCGGCACGACAGGCCGGACTGCTGTCATCGGGCGGGGGCCATGCGATGGCGGCGGGATTCGGCCTGCCAGCGGACGGCATCCCTGCCCTGCATGAATTCCTTGACCGCCATCTGGCCACCGCCGCCAGCCTGCCCGATGCCGTGGACCTGACCATTGACGCCGTGGTGAATGTCGCGGCGGCCGATGTGGCCCTTGCAACGGACATGGACCGCCTGGCCCCGTTTGGCGCCGGTAACGACGAACCGTTGATCGCACTGCCCCGCGTGCGCGTGGCCTATGCCGAACGGATCGGGCGGGAAGGCAATACCCTGCGCCTGACGCTGCAGGGCGAAGGCCGAGGCCCCCGGCTGAAAGCACTGGTGTTCCGCGCCAATGAAAGCCCGCTGGCCCCCGTGCTGGAAGATCGTGATACGCCACCGCTGCATCTGGCGGGATGGCTGCGTGCCGAAAGCTGGAATGGCCGGACATCCGCCACTTTTTTCATCCGTGACGCGGCAATCGCCAAATAATTTCAATATTTTTGAATCAGGGGGTTGACCCTACCCCCGTGTCGGGATACTTACCGCTCACGCCTTTAGTCCCGTTCGTCTAGAGGCCTAGGACACCGCCCTTTCACGGCGGCAACACGGGTTCGAATCCCGTACGGGACGCCAGCTACTTTACCGCAGTTTACTGTGGGTCTTGGCTGATTACAGGCACTTTCCAAGTTTCTGTATTTTTAATACGTGAAATGTCGTTGACGGCCTGTCGTGTCTGCGACTGACATTTCTACAATGTGGCTGTACGCAGATTAAAAAAACTGCCTACAAAGCATCGTGCAAATTATGAAAAAGTTTTTGGTGAAGCTTTCTTCAAAAGCTTCGAGGAACGCCACTTTTTTGAAAAAAAAACTGGATCCAAAAACTTTTGCTTTTTTAAAATATTTACGCTCAAGCAATCCCTGAAAAAGGGAACGGCTGGAAACTTTTATTACGTTCCTGCCACAGCACTATTTTCGGAATTTCCATAGAATAAAAATCACATCTGCGCCGTTTTTTTTGCCCACAACACGACAGGAAATAATAGTTCCATCGCCACAGGAAATGAAAGAGGCCATACGGTCATTCTTTCATATATCTGTATTGCCGGAATTGATGCTTTTTATTTTCCTGATTTATCCGATAATATTTTCTGCTGGTCCGTCTGCTCAATAGTACAGGTTTCATCCTTGAGGTTGACGCCACTGTAATTGCGCGTCCGCGCCATCTTCAGCAACCATGCCAGACTGTTTGCCGCAGTCATGGCGGATAACCCGCCGTGGCCATGGATGTTGGAAATGCAGTTCCGTCCTGAATCCCTCATCCCTATCTGCGGATTCCACGTCATGTAAAGGCTCATGCTCTCTGCGCAGCGCAGACCGGGACGCTCCCCGATCATCATCACGACGCACCGCGCACCCATGCAGGTCGCGATTTCATCGCCCAGGGCCACCCGTGCCCTGTGCGCCACAACCAGCGGAGCAATACGCCAGCCCGCCAGCAGGGGTATCATTGCCGCCAGCACTGCGGGACCCTGCTGCTGGGCCGCAAGGGCCGATAGTCCATCGGCAATGACGAATACGACATCATACTGCCCGTGCGGCAGGCTTTCGCGGCTGCTGTCGGATAACTGTCGCCCAAGGTCGGGACGCCTGACGTATTCTTCGCGGTCCCGGGCGCGGCTTTCAACCTCGATCAGGGGCTGTGACAGGTTCAGCCGACTGGTATCCAGCGTGGTGGAGACAGCATGACGCGCACGGACATGGGCATACTGGAATTCCCGCACGGCCGCACCGGAAATCGTATTGCCGGTACGGGGCAGGCCGATCCGCGCCGATGTTCGTGCCTGCAGCCCCTGCCAGGAAATGGGACGTTCATCAGTCATTGGAGGGTATCATCCCGGAAAAAATGCTGGGGGAATTGACGCGTATCCGACCCTTTGCATCAATCAGCTCACGCGCGATCAGCCACTCTTCAAACTCCGGCGCCGCCCGCACGCCAAACAGCGAACGCAGGGTCTGGATATCGTGGTAGGACAGGCTCTGGTAATTCAGCATGATGTCATCGCTGCCGGGCACGGCAATCAGGAAGTTGATGCCAGCGGTGCATAACAGCATCATCAGGTTGTCCATGTCATCCTGATCCGCCTCGGCATGATTGGTGTAACAGACGTCACACCCCATCGGCAGGCCCATGAGCTTCCCGCAGAAATGGTCTTCCAGCCCCGCACGGATGATCTGCCTGCCATCATACAGATATTCCGGACCGATGAAGCCGACCACCGTATTGACCAGCAGCGGCGAGAAAGCCCGTGCCACGGCATAGGCCCGGACCTCCGCCGTCTGCTGGTCCATGCCGTGATGGGCATTGGCCGACAGGGCCGATCCCTGCCCCGTTTCGAAATACATGGTATTCGTGCCGACCGTCCCCCGCCCCAGTGACTGGCTGGCCATATAGGCTTCGGACAGGACGGACAGGGAAATGCCAAAGCCCGCATTCGCTTCCTGTGTGCCGGATATGGACTGGAACACCAGGTCCACCGGCACATTCCGTTCCATAAGCTGCAGGGTATTGGTCACATGCGTCAGCAGGCAGGTCTGTATGGGAATGTCATAGCGCACCCGCACCCCTTCGAGCATATGCAGGATGTCACTGGCATTGGCCATGTTGTCCGATGCCGGGTTTATGCCCACCACGGCATCCCCCACCCCCAGCAGCAGGCCGTCCAGCATGGACGCAGCAATGCCCGGCAGGCTGTCCACCGGGTGATTGGGCTGCAGGCGTGACCCCATGCGCCCCGGCAGGCCCTGCGTGTTGCGAAAGGCCGTGCGGACCGTGATCTTGCGGGCAACCGCCACCAGATCCTGGTTACGCATGATTTTGCTGACCGCCGCGACCATTTCAGCCGTCAGCCCCGGCGCAAGTGCCGAAAGGGTCGCCCCATCGGTTTCATGGTCCAGCAGCCAGTCGCGCAGATCCCCCACCGTCATATGCGCGACGGGGGCAAAGGCGGCAGTGTCGTGACTGTCAATAATCAGCCGCGTGACTTCATCCGTCTCATAAGGGACCGGGACCTCGTTCAGGAAGGTCCGGAGCGGAATGTTCGCCAGCGCCTCACGCGCGCCGATACGCTGCAGGGGATCAGGGGCCGCAACCCCTGCCAGTTCATCACCGCTGCGATAGGGTGAGGCATAGGCGAGCACCTGTTTCAGAGAGGAAAAGCAGAATTTCTCTCCCCCCAGAAAAGCATGATATGACACAGTACAATAGCCTTCCCAACGGGAGGTAATTTATCCATGACGGAATTATAAACGTTTGTTTTCAAATATCTTGACCGACAGGCACAAAGACTTGACCTGCCTCCGCACGGGCATGTGCCTAGCGGTCGCCACCTGAATGCTGCGATGCGCGGTACAGGCGTGGCGAGACCCCGGTCCATTTGCGGAATGCGCGACTGAAGGCGCTGATTTCCGAATATCCCAGCAGTAATGCGATCTCGCCAATCGGCATCGTGGGGCGGGCAAGGTATTCGCGGGCCAGTTCCTGCCGGGTCCGTTCCACCAGGGCCGAAAACGTAATGCCCATTCCATCCAGACGACGCTGCAGGGTCCAGCGCGGTATGCGCAGCGTTTCCGCCACATGCGACAGGGCGGGCACGCCCTGCCCCATCGAATACCGGATTTCGGTACGGATGCGCGACAGCAGCGGATCCGCGGCCGGTCCCATTGGCCGGGTTGCGGCCGCAGGCGACAGCGATGTCAGGCTGCACCGCAAAACATCAAGCAGCCGCACATTTCCCTGTGGCATGATGCAGCCCATTTCCGCCCTGTCAAACACGACCGCATTGACGCCCATGCCAAAATGCACCGGCGCGCCAAAGGCATTGTCGTATTCGCCCGGCGTGGCAATGCGGCGATGTTCAAGCCAGATGGCCCGTGGTGCCCAGAGCTGCCCCAGCACATGGCGAAATATGTTGCAGAACATGCCCATGGTCAGTTCCGCATCCTGTTCACGCCCGATGATGCCGCCCGTCACGATCCGGTATTCCAGTCGCGCGCAGCCATCGTCCTGATGGACAAGGCGGGTAATGGTGCCGCTCTGGTGGTACGGGAACAGTTCGGCCACATTTTCCACCGCGTTACCCAGTGTGGGGGACGCCATGGCGATAAAACCGATCAGGCCCAGCATGTCCGGGGTAAAATGCCGGCCATAGGACAGGCCCACCCCTGCATGCCCGCTCTGCCGGGTGGTTTCCTCAAACAGAAGGCAGTATCCGGCAAGGTCGAGCGACGCCGTCTGGGAAAGGCTCTGGTCAAGCCGCAGCCCGGCGGACAGGGCCACGCGATCGGGATCGCAGCCCTGATCACGGATGAACTGGTACGCCCCCGTGGCCGCTGCGGCAAGCACACGTGGCTGTCTGACCGTGCTGTCTGATGGGCCGGGTATATCGCCAGGCAGCATCTTCCCTTCCCTACATCCTGAAGCGACCACCAGTTTTCATGTTTTGGCGATCCGTAACAAGCCCAAACGTTATGATGCCAAAATTATGTAGTCTTCTGTCAAGCTCTCCCTATCCATGCCCGCTACGCTGCGGCGCCATCAATATCCGTGCGCCTGTGGTGCTGCGTGCGGAAGAATCCAAGGAGAACAAGGCCGCATGCCCCGTTTCATCCGCCCTGGCCGACGCCGCTTCCTGCAGATGTCGGCCGCAACCGCCATGGCGGGGGTACTGCCCGAAAACGTGCGGCGCGCCCTGGCCGTGCCGCCAAACCGGCAGGGCGGCGGGATAGAGGATATTGAACACGTCATTATCCTGATGCAGGAAAACCGGGCCTTTGATCATTATTTCGGCTGCATGAAGGGCGTGCGCGGCTATTCCGATCCCCAGCCCGAATTCCTGCCCGATGGGCGATCCCCGCTGGCCCAGCGTGACCGGCAAGGCCGGACGGTGCTGCCATTCCGCTTCAATACCGCAACCACCAGCGCCGGATGCCTGCCCAGCCTTGATCACAGCTGGAAGGGATCACAGGCATTATGGAACAACTGGGATGCGTGGATTGATGTCAAGACCCCGATGACCATGGGGTATTTCGACCGTCAGGATATCCCGTATTACTATGCGCTGGCAGATGCCTTTACCATCTGTGACAATTACCATGCCTCCATTTTCGGACCGACAAACCCCAATCGCCTGTTCCTGTTTACAGGCACCAGTGGCCTGGCGTGCGGGCAGGATGGCGTGCAGGTCGTCACCAATGTCGATGATGGAAACGGTTCAGCCGACATGGCGCTGGACCGGAAGGATTTCCGGGCCTTTACATGGAAAACCTATGGCGACCGGCTGCTGGAACATGGGGTAAGCTGGAAGATCTATCAGGAATACGACAACTTCACGGATAATCCGCTCGCCTCCTTTGCGCAGTTCCGCAACCTGTCCCCGCACTCCGCCCGTTACCGCGCCGCACGGTCGATCGTGCCAGGGTCGGATGCGTCCAACGCCCATACATCCGAAGGGCAGTTTCTGGTCGCGGCCCTGGAACATGACATCATGCACCGCACGCTGCCGCAGGTTTCATGGATCGTACCGCCCCAGCATCTGAGCGAACACCCCGATGCGCCCCCGGGCTATGGCGAATACCTGATTTCACGCCTGATGGATGTCCTCTCCCGGCATCCCGATGTATGGTCAAAAACCGTCTTTATCCTCAATTATGATGAAAATGACGGTTTTTTCGATCACATCCCCGCCCCCGTCCCCGCACTGGACACGACACAGGGCGGCAGCAACGTACCTGTCACGGGCGAGATCTATCAGGGTGAACCGGTGGGTCTGGGCCCCCGCGTGCCGATGATCGTGATTTCGCCATGGACAAAGGGCGGATGGGTCAATTCTCAGATGTTCGACCATACCTCGGTCATCCGGTTCCTTGAACGCCGCTTCGGTGTCATGGAACCCAACATCACCCCATGGCGGCGCAGCGTCTGTGGTGACCTGACATCGCTGTTTGATTTCGGGGTCACGGACCGGCAGTGGCAGGCCGCATTGCCGGACACCGCGCACTATCCCACACAGACGGATGCCGCGTGCCACCTTGCCCCGCCACAGGTACCACACCGGCAGCATTTTCCCATGCAG
>NZ_VWPI01000094.1 GCF_015155755.1 Komagataeibacter sp. FXV3
CTGCCCTATCGCCATACCGCACGGATACATGCGCACGATGGGGCGCTGGACCTTGTACTGGACAATCCGGGCGACGTCGGGGTGGTCTTCCGCCTGTATGGCGTGGATGTTCACGGTCCCCGGCATTTTACCGTGGCCGCGCACAGTGATTTCCGCTTCACGCTGCCACCGACCATGGCCAGCCATACCCTGCGCCTACATGGTCCCAACGGCTTTGTACGGACATGGGCCCTGCCTCACCGGTCATGCGTGCTGGAGGTGGCGGAATCCTATGATACCGACACGGGCAACCTGCGCCTGACCCTGCGGAACACACGCAGGAACAGGCTGCGTGTAAATATGGACATGGTGGATTACGCCGGCTACGCGCCGGTCCGTCTGGACATTCCCCCACTCGGCAGCGTAACCCATGACTGGAACCTGGCCGCGTCGGATCACTGGTATGACCTGCGCCTGACATGCGGTGGCCATCCGCATTTCCTTGCCAGACTGGCTGGCCACATGGAAACGGGGCGGCCCAGCCGCAGTGACCCGCGCCTTGGCGGCGCGCCGTCCATTACCCATCTGCCAAAAGGGCATGAAGCGTGACGAAACCCTTTACCCGTCGTCAGTTTGCCACTGTAGCAGGCCTGTCATCCCTGGCGCCCGGGCTGCTGGCGGCCGGGGCGCATGCAACCGATGATACGGCCTTCCTCCCGCTGCTGCCGCCCCTGAAATGGGCACCCACGACACGCCGGGCGGTCGAAGCGGTCATCCGCGCCCATGGACGTGGCAGTCAGGATGCCACGACCCGGCCCTATGCCGTATTTGACTGGGACAATACCTGTATTTCTGGTGACTGCGCGGAAACACTGTTCCGCTTCATGATCGACAATCTGTGCTTCATGCTTACGCCGCAGCAGTTTGGCACCTTTCTGCAACGTGGGTTGGGGCATGGGATGCTTGCCCCGACATGCCGCACCGTTACGGGACAGCGGGTCAACGCGCATGCATTGGCTGTGGATCTGGTTGCCGATTACACGGCGCTGGTACGGTCCTACGGACTGCTGCCCCTGCGCGACGGCGGCTTTACGCTTCGTACGGCCGCCGATCCCATAATGTGCAGTTTCCGGGCCAAGCTGTATTTCGCCTATGACGCCATGATGGCGAGTTCCGGCGTGGATCATGCCTATCGCTGGGTCATATGGATGCTGAACGGTCATACGCCCGACAGCCTGCGCCAGCTTGTACAGGCGTCCAACACCTGGCATCTGGGACAGGCCATTACATCCGTCACGTGGCACACCCCGCCACAGCGACCGGGACAGGCGGGATGCGTCAGCCACACCTTCATGCAATGCCTGCGCCTGACGCCCGAAATCGCCACGCTGCATGGCTGCCTGCGCGCGCAGGGCATTGATGTCTATGTCTGTTCGGCATCCTTCGTGGATATCGTGCGCATTTTCGCGACTGATCCCCAGTACGGATACAACCTGCCTGCCGAAAACGTAATGGGCGTGCGGATGCACCCGGATGGTGATGCGTCCTATCCCGGTGACAGGGACGTACCCCACTGGCCCCTGACCTATCGGCAGGGCAAGGTCACGGCCATCCGTCAGGCACTGGCCCGGCAGAAAGGGCACGGTCCCGTGATGGTCTTTGGCGATAGCGACGGCGACGTGGATATGATGCACGGTTTTGCCGATACCGCGCTGTCGGTCATCATCAACCGCTGCCTGTCCGGCCCGATTGGCGCGCTGTCCCGACGCGCGGCACAGGAACAGTCGGCATCACAACCCCGGTTCGTGCTGCAGGGGCGCAATGAGAATACCGGCGAATGGCGCCCCGATCCCGCCTCCATCCCTTACGGCAGCACGGCACCACGCCTGCTGGCCTGACGACGCCCCTGTGCCGCACGCGAACACGGCACGAGGCGCATGGGGGCAAATGTCTTTGGAGACGGTTTGAAAAGTCAGACCATAATAACGCCTTAAAATCAAAAGCAGTTTTTGGTGAAGCTTTTTTCAGAAAGCTTCAGGAAACGCCGCCTTTTTGAAAAAAGGCAGCACCCAAAAACTTTTAATGTTTTCAAAAAAATACAGGCCACCGTTTCATAAACAAACGGGCGCCCTGCAACAGGGCGCCCGTTCATTGTCTAGAATTCTATGGCGACCGACCCGAAATACTGTCGCGGCGCGCCAATCAGGAAGGACTGGTCATCACCACTCATCGGGTTGCCGTTTTCACCCATGGTGGAAATATACTGCGTATTGGTCAGGTTATACACGTTGAAGCTGAGGGTCAGGTGATTGAGATACCTGAACCGGTCGCTTCTGTGGGCAAGTTCGGAGAAATTGTACCGTGCGCCCAGTGATGTGACCCAGTAACCCGGCACATGGGTATCACCAATATAGCTGAAGTTACGTTCCCCGATATACTGCGTATCGATATGGGCGCTTGCGCCATGCCAGGCATATGTCAGGCTGGCCTTGTACATGAACCGGGGATAATTGACGATCTGCTGCCCGTGGGTGCCGTAACGCACGCCGCCCGAAGTCACATCCTGATCATAAGTTGCATGGTTCCAGCTGATGGAATTGTAAATGGACAGTCCCTTGACCGGCATCACGGTCAGACCGGCATCCACACCGTTCATCGTCACGCCACCAACGTTCATCACGGCGGAATACGGGTTGGTGATCGGTCCGCTTGTCACCTGCTGCAGACGATTGCGGAAATTGGTGTGGTAGGCATACAGCGACGCCATCAGCATCCGGGCCATGTAGCGGTAACCCACCGCATAGTTCCAGTTGGTTTCCGGCTTCAGCCCGCCCTGCGACTGCATGCTGTTATAGGCGGACTGGGTCATGGCGAAAGGCGATGCGCCCATCTTGTAACCCGCGATGGGGTAGGATTTCACGTTTTCAGCAACATCAAAAAACAGTTCATGATGCTTCAGGAAATGCCAGTCCGCGCTGATATGTGGCAGGAACGCCTTGGCTGTCGTCACGCTGCCGCTGGCAATGGCGTCCGTGCCGGTATAGGCGGACAGATTGCCGGTTTCGCGGCCATCAACCGTCTGCAGCAACGACTTGAAACCGAAATGTACGTTCAGGTTGGGGCGGACATGATACGTATCCTGCACGAAGGCCGTAAAGCTGTTTGAATTGAAGGTATCACCCCACAGATTGGCCATGGGGGAAGGCAGCTTGCCCATGGAATTGATCGGGGACCCCTGCCCCAGCACCGGTTCGTAATAGGCGTTGCGCACTTCATCCACATGATAATGTTCGTACCACACGCCCGCGCTGATATCGTTATGCGCGATATTGTAATGCAGGGCGGATGTAAAACCGCCGCGCTGGGCATGAACACTGGTAATCTGGTCAAATAGCGGGGCGCCATTGGGCATCAGCCCGCTGCTGTACCATGGATAGGGGCTGGCCCATGTGCCACGGCCGTACTGTCCCTGTGCATACAGGACGGTTTTCCAGTGCAGGCGGTGCGTCAGCGCGAAATCCATGTTCAGGCCGCCGAGATAATCGCGCTCCACCGTGCCGCCGTCATAGTAGGAGGCATCATACGGATCCGACATCTTGCCATAACCCGCGGGCAGCGCCCCGCCGGGCTTGTTGTTCGCCGCAAGCGCCAGACGGTAGGCTTTTGCATAGGCATTCGGCGTGCCGATAAAGTTGTCGATCCCGCCCCCGCCGTTATGCAGCATGTCAAAAGACAGGTCCTGATACTGGTACTGATCCAGATCACCCCAGTCGAACAGGGCGGAAATCTGGCTTTCCTCACCGATCGGCTGCACCAGCTTGGCATTGACCTGCTGCATGAACTGGTTGCCGCCGCCTTTCCATTTTTCCGCGTTATTGCGCATGTAGGACACGAACATACGGGTGCCTGTCCGGTTCATGTCGCCGGAATCAAAGCGGAAAAAGCTGTGCATGGTGGAATTGGAACCGAATGTCTGGTTCACCTGACCGCCCATCTTGTGCTTGGGGTCGGCTGAAAAATATTCGATCGAACCGCCAAGGTTGGATGTGGAGGCAACGGATTCGGCGCCCGCGCTCATGGATACATCCATATGGCCGATATTTTCCGATGCCAGCGCATTCATGACGTTCAGGCCGTTGAGGGCATGATACTGCTGGTCCCCCAGCGGAATACCATCCAGCGTCACCCCGACCTGATTAAGCAGGAAGCCGTGCATGTACAGGGACTGCGACCAGATGTCCAGTCCCTGCCCGTCGGCTGACTGGAACAGGATGCCCGGCATTTTACCCAGTACCTTGAGGGCATTCGTGCCGGGAACTTCCTCCTTGATCATCTGGGCGGAAACCACTTCCTTGACACCGACTGCGCGATGGCGATGGCCGACCACGCCCAGCGTCTCCGGTTTCAATGCGGCCACCGGCCGGGAAACAGGCCTGGATGCAACACCGTGCCGACTGACAGACGTGATCTTTCCATCCGGTTTCACCTTCGGCGCGACAGTGGCGGAAAGTGCAACATTGGAACTGGAAACAAACAGAACTGCGGCAAACGTTTTCAATAAAACATCAGCACGGTGTCTCATATCATTCTCCATTGACGCTTCATAAAAGCACATGCCCGGAAACAGGAATTATTGTTTTGTCTGGTCTGTTTTATTGAATCTTAAATTTAATCTGGGGATTTGTTTATTTTGCAATTTCCAGAACAGAAAGAACAAACCGAAGCAGACAGGAAATCAGAAACCGGAAAATTCCGGGATGATACTTTTCTGTCCCATGCCCGGTTCATCCGCATCTGCGTTCCATCTCCCCAATGACTTTCCATCAATGCATATGAAAGAATACATCATCTTCGTTACAATATAATAACTTATATGATGTTCTGAATTGACCTGATGAAACATATTGTTGACATCTGTGCATGGGGATGTCGCTGACGCGGAATTCCATAATGGAATGTAGAAATATTATTTCATCAATGCAGGTGTATATAGTATTATTTTTTAACCGGAACAGACATATGTTTTATAATATGTCTGTTCCGTCACCAGGCCTGTTCGCTGGGTCATGACTGGTTATGGAAAACAATACAGTCATATTCAAACGGCCACACACCAGTCCCCCGACACAGCGCTTGCCGGTCAGGGTAATCCCGTCACGCGCCGGATCTGCGGCTGAGCAGATAAACCGTAAGGCCCGCGGCCATGAACATGACATAGATCCCGAAAATGGCCAGATGGCTGACAGCCATGCCCACCAGCGCGCACAATGCGGCAATAAAGGCAAATCCCGGCACGACAGGATAACCGGGCACGGACCAAGGCCGCACCCGATCTGGCTGGTTACGGCGCAGCTGGAACAGGCTGGCCATGGCAAACAGGTACATGGTCAGCGCACCAAATACCGATATGGTAACGATATTGGCGGTCAGCGGTTGCCCGCCGATGGTGATATACCGGTCACCGTAAATGGCCAGCATCCCCACGACCCCGCCCGCCAGCGTTGCGGCCCACGGCGTTCCGAACCGGGGGTGAAGCCGCCCCAGCACCGCAGGCAGGTAGCCTTCCCGCGCCATGGCATAGATCTGGCGCGAATATCCCATGATGATCCCGTGGAAAGACGCCACAAGACCGAACAGCCCGAGCCATACCAGCATATGGACATAACCACTGCGGGGACCGACTACCGTCAGCATGGCCTGTGGCAGCGGGTCATTCAGGTTGGCCAGGGCTTTCCAGTCACCCACGCCCCCCGCAAGGATCATGACACCGAACGCCAGAACCATCAGGGTAATGATTCCGGCAATATAGGCCACGGGAATGGTCCGGTGCGGGGTGTGCGCTTCTTCCGCTGTCATGGCCACGCCTTCAATCGCAAGGAAAAACCATATGGCAAAGGGAACCGCCGCCAGGATGCCGCCAACGGCATGCAGGCTGAACACATCGGACCCGGCCCAGCCATCATGGACAAAATTCGCCCATGAAAAACCCGGCATCACCACAACCATGAAGACAAGAAGTTCAACAATGGCGGCAATGGTAATGACCAGTTCGAATGTGGCCGCAATATTCACCCCGAATATATTGAGCGCCATGAACACCACATAGGCCCCCGTCGCGGCCGTCGATGCACTGACATGGGGATATTGCACATGCAGGTAGGCCCCGATCGCCAACGCGATGGCCGGAGGCGCAAACACGAATTCCATGATCGAGGCAAAGCCCGTCAGGAACGCCGGTACAGGTCCGAACGCCGCCAGCACATAGGCAAACGGCCCACCCGCCTTCGGTATGGACGTGGTCAGTTCGGTATAGGAAAAAATCAGCGCCGCATACATCAGCGCAACCATGAATGTGGTGACAAGAAAGCCCAGCGTGCCTGCCGCGGCCCAGCCATAACTCCACCCGAAATATTCCCCTGAAATCACCAGGCCCACGGCAATGCCCCACAGGTGAAAGACCCCGAACCGGCGCTGGAGCGCAGGCGCGGGGGTGTGTGCGTCATGCAGTGGCGTAAGGGGAGTGGTAGAAGTCACGGAGGGTCGGGTCATTGTCCACAACAGAATTTATGATGGTCTATACAGGAAACACGCATGGTGACTGCCTCCCGCTTAACACGAAGTCCGGACTGGCTTCCATCACCACGATAGACCGCTGCGCCGACAACATTCTTGACCCGGTGAAACATTCTTTTGACCGCGAAAAACGTCTTTATTCCACGCTGCATTCATCCTTCGCCCACGCATGCCACATCACCCATGCATGATCAGGAAATTCGCCGACGACCTGCCGACCGGGCCATCACATGGACCGCATCATGGAATGCAGGCGACGGTCCCTTCATACGCCGGAGAAACCAGACAGCCATTGCGCCCCCGGCACAATACCCGACACAATATGGCCCGCATGGCTGATGGGCGACACGCCACTATCCCCCCGGCGCCATGAAACATGGCATAGTGCAACCATCACCCAAGGAGGGAACAGGCCTATGGAACCGTGGACTTCTTTCACATTATTTGGAAAATCCGGCACGATCTACCAGTTCCGGCGCGTACCTTCGCCCCTGCCCCCGCAGGCATGCATATTCCTGCTGACAACCGTCATGGGATCAACGGTCAAGGGCGGGTCATGGCAGTTCGTGGAGCCGGAAATCGGCACCGTGGCCTCACTATCTGGCGATTGGGACAGCGTGATCACGCCTGCCCGCGAAGCCAAGGCGGAAAGTGATGATGTCCTTGTCTGCTTTCCCGAAAGCGGTGACGTGGCTGATGCCTTCGCCGACCTGATCGAAGGTGGGGCGACACGCCTGCCGCGCTAGGCGCAACGCGGCCCGCCCAGATGTGAATGGACGCGGGTCCGCACGCGTTCCACACTGCTCCACCCTGCCGGATGGAGATCCCGCCATGTCCCGTTACCGCCGCCCTGCCCTGCTGACCTTCATGACGGGGCTTCTGCTGGTTCACGGCATGGCCCATGCCCGGCCGGACAGGCCGGTGCTGCTGCGCCATGCCACCGTTATTGATGGCACGGGCAGCGCGCCGCAGCCGGATACGGATATCCTGATCCGCGACGGGCATATCGCGGCAACCGGCCACCACCTGCCGTCGGCAGCACACGCACGCACTATTGACCTGTCGGGCCAGACCGTGCTGCCGGGACTGATTTCCGACCACAGCCATGTGGGACAGGTCAGCGGCACGCAGAATGGGGAAGTCAATTACACCCGCGCCAATATCCTGTCCGAACTGTCGCAGTACGAACATTATGGCGTGCTGACCATTGTAGCCCTGGGGCTGAACCGTTCACCCCTGTTTGATGACCTGCGGCGCGAACAGCATGCAGCGCTCAACCCCGGCGCGGACCTGTTTGGCGTGGACCAGGGCATTGGCGCACCCGACGGCGTGCCACCGCAGAACATGTTCCATCTTGGCGCGGATCAGGTTTTTCGGCCCACCACGCCCGATGAAGCCCGCGCCGCCGTCAACAAGATGGCGGATGAAGGCACGGACCTGATCAAGCTGTGGGTCGATGACTTCCGCAACGGCGTGCCCGGCGCGCACGGCCTGCCCAAGATGCGACCCGAAATATACCGCGCCGCCATTACGCAGGCCCACCTGCGCGGCAAGCGCGTGGCCGCCCATATCCATGACCTGTCCGATGCCCGCGCGCTGGTGGCCGCGGGTGTGGATATCCTGGCCCATGGCGTGCGGGACAAACCGGTTGACGCGACCCTGATCCACGCCATGACACAGCAGGGCACGGGCTATATCGCGACGCTGGACCTTGACGAAGCGAACTATATCTTTGCCGAACACCCCGAATGGCTGGATGACCCGTTCCTGTCATACGGGCTGTCTGCGGCCCTGCGCCAGCAGTTCGCTGACCCGGCATGGCGGGAGAAGGTTCTGGCAGCCCCCCTGACTGCAGCAGCACGCAAGGCGCTGGCGATGAACATGCGCAATCTGCTGACCCTGTACCGTGCGGGCATTTCCATCGGTTTCGGCACGGATTCGGGGGCGACGCCAACCCGTATTCCCGGATTTGCCGAACACCGGGAATTCCGGCTGTCGGTCATGGCGGGCCTGACCCCGCTACAGGCCATTACGCTGGCGACGGGGGATGCCGCCCATCTCATGCAGCTTACGGACCGGGGCACGATCGCACCGGGACAACTGGCGGACCTGCTGGTGGTGTCAGGCAACCCGGATCAGGACCCGTCGGCACTGGATCATATCCAGCAGGTCTGGCACCGTGGGCGTCAGGTGCCCGGCCCGCTGGCGGGACAGGACAGGCCGACAGCCCGGCCCAAGTGACAGAAAGTCGATATGACCGGAAAAAATACGTCCAATCCCCTTCGTAAACTGCTTCCCCTGATCGGGATTGCAGCAACCCTTGCCGCCTGCGCCGGGCCGAGCGGCCCACAGTTATCAGGGCCTGATGGGCCGATGATCGCCAATAATGACTGGAACGAACATAATTACGGCATGGGGTTCTATTCCGGGCCGTATGATGACGGTTTCGAGGCGGAGGGACTGAACGGCGGCCCACCCAATTATCTGGGTGACGAGTTCATGGGCGTCCCCTGAAGCAGAAGCTGACAGCATGCGGTAGAAACAGCTTGGGAAAACCATTGATAAATAAAAAGTTTTTGGATGCCGTCTTTTTCAAAAAGGCGGCATCCTTCTGAAGCTTTTTTGTGATTTGCAGGACATATCGTCTGGCCCGGTATTATTTCGATGCGCCACAGTCACGTGGCCACTGGTCGCCACCGCCTGCCGCACCCGCCAGCCCCATTACGCAGCCAGCCAGCACTTCCGGACGCATGGAGGCAGGGGGCGTCGGCACGGATGCCCCATGCATATGCCGCGACAGTTCCGCCCGGAACGGCTCCGCCAGCAGGGCGCATGACCGTGCCAATGGTGTGGGTGGCCGGCACCTGGACATCAAAATCCGCCATGAAGACCGCGCTGTCGCCGCGCGGCGTATCCGCAAGCGGTTGCACGCCGTTATAGATGACGCGCACACGCGCTTGATCAATGCCCAGTCATGTGGCGTAACGCCACGCGGCAAAGCGGGAATTGGCAGTCAGCACGATACCCGGCGCGGAAAGCAGGGTCTGGTAGAGCATATGATATTCGGGGCGGTCGCGTTCGGAACGGTCGGGCGTCCTTCGCTCCGGTCACGCAGGCGCATGGCCAGAAGATGAAAACGCTCATGGGCGGGAAAGCGGGCGGCAAGGCTGTCCATTTCCCTTTCCCGCACACCTTCCGCGAACGTACGCAGGCGCACATGCCGCGCGAACATGGCTTCCGCCATTTCATGCGTGCTGCGGTCGGGATGCATGGGCTGTGTCGAGCCATTGCCATCGGGGCTGGATGCCCGATGGCCTGACAGGGTATCCGCTGGCTCCTCGTGTATCAGGGGCACGCGGGAACCTTGTAGTAATCCCTGTACCACGCCACGAAGGCATCCACACCAGTCTGTACGGGGGTCGCCGGGCAGAAACCGGTCAGCGCCTGCAGGGCCGAGCAGTCAGCCCAGGTACGCGGCACATCACCGGGCTGCATGGGCATGTAGTTGCGCACACACGGCTTGCCCAGCGCCTTTTCAATCGCTTCGATAAACGCCATCAGGCTGACCGGCTGGCTGTTGCCGATATTGACCACCCGGTACGGCGCGACGGGACTGGCGCCGGGATCGCTTTCACCCGCCTTAAGCGGCGGCTTCCTGGACAGCAGGCAGATCGCTTCCACCAGATCGTCGATATAGGTGAAATCGCGTTCCATGTTGCCGTTGTTGTAAACATCGATCGGCTTGCCCTCGAGCGTATTGGCGGTGAACTTGAACAGCGCCATGTCCGGCCGTCCCCACGGGCCGTACACCGTAAAGAAGCGGAAAGCGGTAATCGGCAGCTTCCAGATATAGGAATAGGAATGTGCCAGTTCCTCATTCGCCTTCTTGGTGGCGGCATACAGGCTGAGCGGATGATCGCAACGCTGGGATTCGGAGAAGGGAATCTCCTTGTTCGCCCCATAGACGGATGACGTTGACGCCATCATGAGATGGGGCGTCTTGTGCTGCTTGACCTGCTCAAGCACGTTATAGGTGCCGACAAGGTTGGCGCTGATATAGGTGCCCGGGTTTTCAATGCTGTACCGCACCCCCGCCTGCGCCGCGAGGTGGATGACCAGGTCAGGCCGGCACGCCGTAAAGGCATTTTCCATGGCCTGCGCGTCTTCAAGCATGAATTCGTTGCAGGTGAACTTCTCGAATTCCCGCAGCATTGCATGGCGCTTCTGCTTTAGCGTCACGTCGTAATAGGTGGTCATGCCATCTATGCCGGTCACCTCATGGCCATCACGCAACAGACGCTGGGCGACATGGAAACCAATGAATCCGGCCGTACCGGTAACAAGAATACGCATTATATACTCCAGAAAATTCCGGTGGCTGGCTCTAAGCCACCCCTGTTGGGTCCTGACGGAACACGACGATGTCCACGCATCTCTTTAGCGGGAATCACGCAGCGCGTAGAACAGCAGAAGCGAAATGGCCCAAGCAATGAACGCGCAGCCCGTGACGGTCAGCGGGGAAAACAGGTAACGGGGGAATGTCGCCTCGCCCGCCTTTACCGGCCGGACATAGATCAGCACGTACGGGTTCTGCTTGACGGCGTTCTGGCGCAGGTCGCGCAATGTATTGCGGGCTTCGTCATAATGGGTCTGGGCTTCGTTCATCTAGTCCAGCAGGAGGGTGTTGGTATCCATGACCGAAGCCCACCCTTCGGTCGGGGTCGCGACGTGAACGGCCGAACCGCCGCGGACGCGCTGCCGGATTTCACTGATCTGGCTCTGGATGGTGGTGATCTTCTGCTGCAGTGACGCCAGCGCCGGGCTGTTCATGCCGCCGGAACGACGCAGGTCATCGGCCTGGCTTTGCGCGGTAAACAGCGCCTGGCGCGGGGCCTGTCACGCCCGGACATGTGGGGATGGAAGAAACCGCTATAGGACAGCGGATAGGAAACCCGCATGTCGGGGCTGCGGATGATCTCCCCGCCATCGGGGGAATCCATACCGGCCAGCAGACGGATGAGCATACTACGGATGAGCATACTCTTGCCCGACCCGTTGCCGCCAAGGATCCCGATATCCTCACTACCGTCAAACACCGCGTTCAGGTGCGACAGGACCGGGTTGTCCGCTGCCTGCCCGCGGTAGGATTTGGTGACATCCGACACGGCGATCATGCGGATATGATCCGTTTGCGCGTGATGCGCTGCAGGCACAGACCGGCCACCACTGACCCGATGGCCCATTGTGAAAGATAGAGTGGACTCATGTAGATTTTATCATAATCAGACAGATGCCCCGCGCGAAACAGCGCCACGCCATGCAGCATCGGGTTCCACAGCAACCATCGACGCAGGTCAACGGGCACCCGGATTGATCAGTCCAACGCCCATTCCCATCGCGAAGATCAGGATGATGGCAGCAACGCATTCCATCGGATACTCGGGCAAGGGGGCATAGTCGCCTATGATCATTCCGCCCAGGATCAGCACGGATACCGCAAGCCACGTAACACCTTCAAGCAGTCCCCGCGATGTTACGATATCCAGCGCGTGTATCAGCGGAAAGCGCAGGAGCATCTGATTGGAACGGAGTGCCGCGCCAACATGCAGCGCCGTTTTCTGGAACAGGAAGAACGGCAGCACCCCGGTTACGAAAAACAGGAGAACATTGCCCCTCACCGGGTCCTGCCGGTTGATGGCCCAATAGACAACGGACATGACGGCAACATCGGCGATCGGTTCGATCAGCGTCCACAGATAAACCCACGCTGGCATGCCCGAAACGCGTCTGCGCGGTGCGAAGGATCAGCGCGCCAATAACGCAGTAATGGCGCATGGGGGCAGATATGACCCAGTTGTCTGCCTGCGTACCTCCCCCGGTTGGCATGGGGGGACGAACGCGCCATTCCCCGCCGTGTTTCCACGCTGCCATTCATGTCAGTCATTCTCCGTCAACCACTCGGTGCACCCATGGGTCAGGCGCCAGAAGCATCAGGCAGCGTTTGTTTTCACCTGGCCACGGCCGACACCCGTATAGGTGAAGCCTGCCTTGATGACATCCGTGGGATTGTAGACATTACGCAGGTCCACAAGGATCGCGCTTTTCATCAGGCCACGCACCCTGGTCAAGTCGAGTGCACGGAAAGCGTCCCATTCCGTCACCACCGTCATGACATCCGCACCGGCTACGGTTTCGTACGGGTCCTTGCAGAACACGACGCCTTCATCGATCACCTTGCGCGCCTGTTCCATGCCAACCGGATCAAAGGCACGGATGTTTGCGCCCGCATCCCTGAGCGCACGCGTGATGGCAATGGACGGTGCGTCACGCATGTCATCCGTGTTGGGCTTGAAGGTCAGGCCCAGCAGGGCAACCGTCTTGCCACGGATATCGCCACCCGCCGCCTGGATGATCTTGCGGCCCATGGCGCGCTTGCGCTGGTCGTTGACATTCGCCACCGCCTCGATAATGCGTCCGGGCACACCATAATCCTGGCCGGTCTTGATAAGCGCGCTGACATCCTTGGGGAAGCACGATCCGCCAAAGCCGGGCCCCGCATGCAGGAACTTGGAACCGATACGGTTATCCAGCCCCATGCCACGCGCGACATCCTGCACGTTGGCACCGGCTTCCTCACACAGATCGGCAATTTCGTTGATGAACGTGATCTTGGTGGCGAGGAAGGCATTGGCCGCGTATTTGGTCAGTTCGGACGTGCGGCGGTCGGTAAACAGGATGGGGGCCTGATTGAGGAACAGCGGACGGTAGACTTCCGACATGACTTCGCGCGCACGCGGGTCGGTCGTGCCGATCACGATGCGGTCGGGCCGCTTGAAATCACCAATGGCGGCCCCTTCGCGCAGGAATTCCGGATTGGACGCGACCGTGAAATCCGCGTTGGGCCGCGTTTCGCGGATCAGGCGTTCGACTTCATCACCGGTGCCGACCGGCACCGTGGATTTTGTCACCACGACGGTATAGCCCTGCAGTTCCGCCGCGATATCCTTCGCCACCTGATAGACATAGCTCAGGTCCGCATAGCCATCGCCACGGCGGGACGGCGTGCCCACGGCAATGAACACCACATCGGCGTCGCGTACGCCCCACCCCAGATCCAGGTCGAACTTGAGACGGTCGGCCGCGACGTTGCTGGCGATCAGTTCCGCCAGGCCCGGCTCATAAATCGGCACGCCGCCGCTGCGCAGGGATTCAATCTTGCGTGGGTCCGTATCGATGCAGCGGACCTCATGCCCGAAATCCGCAAAACACGCGCCGGTTACAAGGCCAACATAACCGGCCCCGATCATAGCAATTTTCATCCTACTCTTCCTTGTAACGGAAAACCTGTATCGTAAAATGACATCGTATTCCCATCATGCGCTGGAGGCCGAATCTCTACTCAATAAAGGCCGGGGCGCCGGTCCGGGCCTTGAGACGAAACGTGCGGTCCTGCATGACCCTGATGATCGATGCGACACATCTCAAGGCGCACCGGACATCGGCGTCCCTGCTCAAAAAAGGTTTTTTTCCGCCATATCGGGCGGACAAAAAGTGGCCTGAACTCAAAACTCCATGCCGTGTGCGATGGTCAGGGTCGGCCTGTTCGCCTGCATCTGACAGCAGGTCAGGTCAGTGACTTCAAGGGCGCAGACGTGCTGCTGGCAGATCTCTCCGACGGGACAGAAGAAGTCATCGGGGACCGGGGCCATGACAGCAACCGGATCAGGTTATCGCGTGCAGAACGCACTATCACTGCCTGTATTCCTCTGAAAAAGAACCGGAAATCAAAGCCGCCTTACAACTGGCATCTGTATGAAAAGTGCCACCTGATCGAAAACATGTTCGCAAAGCTGAAAGACTGGCGACGTGTTGCAACCAGATACGATCGCTGCGCCCATACATTCATGTCTGCAATCCACATCGTAGCAAGCTTCATCTTCTATCTTAAAGAATGAGGCATGCGCCTAGCACCGCGTGGAAAAACGATCCCATGGCGTGATGCGGGTTACGGGCAGTTCAACGGGGCGGGCAAAGACCTCGGCTGACAGGAAAGCCTGTTCCGCCTCCACCTGCTCCTCAGGTAGCGAGATGGACCACGCACGCGGGTTTCCATCGGTTCCGTCATTCCAGCGGTAGCCACGCTGGCGCAGCATATCCTTGAATTCATAAGGTGCGTTCTCGGCCCAGATCCGGCAACGGATCTGCCGGGCGTTTTCCAGCAGCACGCCCAGCGCCGGACGCCCCGATACCGGCAGGTCACGATCCAGGATCGCAATGCCCGCCTGGCAGTCATCCACCGCCCGGTGGCCATCGAACCAGAAACCCGCCTGCATCCCCAGATAGGACAGCTTGCGTCCTTCATACCCCTCCGCTGCCCAATCCACATCGCGCATGGAGCACGCCCATGGCTTGGTGGCGAAGACAGGTGTGAAGCGTTCTGCAAACTTCCGGTCAAAATTTGCATTATGTGCGATAATTAATGACGCCGGTGCGACAAAACGTTCCACTTCTTCCGGGGTGACGGACTGCCCCGCCACCATGGCCGGGGTAATGCCGGTCAGTTCGGTAATCTGCGCCGGAATGGGACAGGAGGGTTCGCGCAGGCGGCTGAAAGGTTCCAGCGACCCCAATATCCGCCCATCCAGCGTATAGACAAAGGGGACGATCCCGAATTCGATGATTTCGTCCTTTGCAGCACTCAGTCCGGTTGTCTCAAGATCAAGGAACATGCCAAGCCGTGTGCCCGTCCCCTCCGGGTACTGATCCAGCATGCGTGGCGCCAGCGGACGCAGGACACGGTATCGCCCTGTCCCCTCCAGCGTCCGGGCCATGTGTTCCATCGGGTCGGAAGTCGGGTCATCTGTCATCACGGGTCTCCTGTGGCGGCCATGTCCACATGGGTATGCAGACAGCATGGACGCCCCGTCCAGCAGAACGGGCGTTGTTCCGGGGCGGGACATGGAATATTACAAAACTTGTCAGGCTGGCTGAATCCTGATGCAGTTCGACCGTACACACAGGATACGCCATGGCACAGGATGCCACGCCAGACCGCCCCTCCCCACCCGACC
>NZ_VWPI01000095.1 GCF_015155755.1 Komagataeibacter sp. FXV3
GTCCCCATCCCGTCCGTCATCGCCCCCGAATCCCCACCGTCTGGAGGACAGGGGCGATGATACGATCATACGCGTGGGGCAGGTTGACCGCATCTGGTCCGATTTCTATCACCACGCCCTGACCGCGCCGTGGAGTACGTTCTTCTACGGCTCCCTGCTGGTTTACGTTGGCATCAACCTGCTGTTCGCCCTGTTGTACATGGCGGACAGCAACGGAATCAGCGGCACGCATCCACACAGCTTCGCCGATTTCTTCTTTTTCAGCGTGCAGACCCTGTCCACCGTCGGCTATGGCGGCATGATCCCCGTCAGCCGTACCGCCAACCTGATCGCAACGGTGGAGGTACTGGGCGGCATGATGATCAACGCCCTGGCGACGGGGCTGATCTTCGCGCGTTTTTCACGGCCACGCGCCCGGGTAATGTTCAGCCACAAGGCGCTCATCCTGCGGGAAAACAACCAGCTTCACCTTGATATCCGCATTGCCAACTGCAGGCGCAGCCCGATCCTGTCGGTGGATGTGGAATGCGCACTGGCCCGTCTGATCCGCACCCCCGCGGGTCGGGTGGTGCGGCAATTCGATCCCCTGCCGCTACAGCAGGCGCATGTGCCGGTCCTGCGCTTTGCCTGCACGCCCACGCATGTGATTGATAAGGACAGCCCCCTATACAACATGACCGAAACCGACCTGTCGGCACAGGAGGCGGAAATCATCGTCAGCCTGACCGGCACGGACGAAGCATCCGGCCAGACAGTATTCGCTCGCTCCGCTTACGGGTTTGACCGTATGCTTTATAACCATCGCTTCGTGGATATCATAAACGCCGGGCCTGATGGACGGATCACCGTTGACTACACCCGTTTCGACCAGACCGAATCGCCGCAGGACGCAGCAGCCGATGTGGCGGAATACCTGGCTGACCAGCCTGACTGACCTTCATCCGCCGCGCATCCTGCGCGCGGGCGCGTGCGCCATGGGCATCATGGCCTGCGCGGGATCCGTCCATGCCCGTCCCGCCCACCATGACCATGCCCCACCCGCGCCTGAAGCCCCGCCGGAACTGGCATACGGCCTGCCCGCCGCCTGTATCGTCCATGTCATCACGGCCCCGCTGCTGACCAATAGCGGCAGCCCCATCATTCCCGTCACCTTCAACACGATGGACGGGCTGTCCTATATCAGCGTGACGCAGGACAGGGTGGGCGTTTACGCCGCCACCCCGCATGATTTCCCACCGGAATCCATCATAAACGTCCAGACCATCGCAGGTGAGGACACCACCTACACCACCACACTGAACACCATGCGCATAAACAACGGCATGGCGGAAAACGTGCCTGCACTGCTGGAGGGAGTCGGCCTGCCCCATATCAACGACCGGCCCGTGCTGGGGATTATCGGATATGACGTGCTGGGTAATTATGACGTGCTGTTCGATTTCCCGGCCCGGCGCATGGTCCTGTTCCTGCCACGCGAGGACAGGGCGTGCCCGCCAATGCGTGACTGGCTGGGGGCAGACATTACGGCGCTGCCGCTGCTGCCCGATTCCACGGGGCGGATGACCGGGGTGGCCCTGCGGGTGGGAGACCGGTCCGTGCGGATGGAGGTTGAACCGGGAGCTGACATTTCCTCCCTTTCACGCAGGGATGCGCGTGCGCTGGGCCTGACCAGCGCCATGCTGCATACGGACATGCACGTGCGTACCAATGCGGGCAAGATCCTCAATGGGCGGCGGCATCATTTCGATAATGTCACGCTGGGGGCATGGCAGGGCCTGAGCCTGGACGTAAATGTGGAAAAGACCAGCTACAGCGTCCTGGGCATGAACTTCCTGCGTCGCAGGCGGGTCCTGATGGCGTTTCCACAGGGCATGGTCTTCATGACGCCACAGCAGGACATGCCGGATGACCGGGGGCAGGCCACCCATGGCGTGCTGAGCACGCGCACCGCCATCGCCCGAATGGTTGAAACCCCACCACCGTCCACGGGCAATAACACCCTGCTGGTACCAACGGACAGGCCAGTCCCCCCCGCCGCCGCGCACTGACCTTTATGCCGGCAGGTCGCCGCCCATGGGCAGCAACCTGTCACGATAGGGACCGGGCACGCGTTCCAGTTCCGCCATGCTGCCCTGCTGGGCGATGCGTCCCTTCTCCATCACTACAATTCGATCGAATCCCCGCAGCGTGGACAGGCGGTGCGCCACCGCGATCACGGTACGCCCAACCATCAGCCGTTCAAGGGCAGCATGGACATGGCGCTCGCTTTCACCATCCAGCGCACTGGTCGCTTCATCCAGAATCAGCACCGGCGCATTGCGCAGGAAGGCGCGCGCAATGGCAATACGCTGGCGCTGTCCGCCCGACAGCATCACGCCCCGTTCCCCCACCACGGTATCAAACCCGCGTGGCATGGCGGCAATAAAGCCGGTGC
The DNA here is from genome assembly GCF_015155755.1 of Komagataeibacter sp. FXV3. Taxonomy (GTDB): domain Bacteria; phylum Pseudomonadota; class Alphaproteobacteria; order Acetobacterales; family Acetobacteraceae; genus Komagataeibacter. The sequence goes on from NZ_VWPI01000095.1 coordinate 2,435, forward strand.
ATCGTGCAGCCTCCGCCGCCGCGCGGACTTCCGCATCGGTGGCGTCAGGGCGGCCATAGCGGATGTTTTCCCCTACCGAACGGCGCAGCAGGTACACATCCTGCGGCACGACTGCCATGGTGGCGCGCAGGCTGGCCTCATCCAGTTCCAGAATGTTGATGCCATCCATTTCCACCGCCCCCGCCTGCACGAAACGCTGGCGCTGCAGCAGGGCAAGGACCGTGCTTTTGCCCGATCCCGACACGCCTACCAGCCCGACACGGCTGCCTGCCGGAATATCCAGGTCAAAATGCGACAGGACGGGCGGACTGCCGGGATAGGCAAAGCTGACATCGCGCAGCCGCACATGCCCCCGGCACGCCGTGGGTGGCAGGATCCTGGATTCCATGACGCCGCTGCGTTCATGCGGCACCAGCAGGTGGCCCAGGGTTTCAGACAGGCGGGTGACATGCTTCATGGCCTCGACCATGGAAAAGGCAAGGTCACGCGTGCAGTTCAGGATCAGGAACCCCAGTGTCGTCACCATCACCACATCCCCGGTCGTGGCCCGGTGCATGCGCCACAGTTCCACCGCCCAGACCAGCAGCCCCGTGGTCATGAAGGCGGTAACGGTGGAATGGATCATGCGCAGCTGTTCCATGTACCGCAGCGAACGGCTGTGCATGCCCGTTTCCACCTGGATGCGCCTGCGCATGCGACCATGTTCGGAACCGATCATGCCATAGGCGCGCACCAGCGGCAGGTTCTGCATCACATCCAGCATTTCGCCGTCCACCTCCGCCGCCTCGGCGGCATAGGACAGATGCAGGAACTGTCCCCGTCCCGCCAGCCTGTATATGCCCAGACCCAGCAGCAGGGTCATGCCCACCAGTACCAGCGCCATCCACGGGCTGACGGTGCCAAGGGTGACAATGGCCAGCACAAGGTTAAGCACCGACGGCAGCAGGTTCCACGCCGCCATGTTTTCCAGCGCCACCACCGCGCCCGCCGCCGCCGATACACGCGCCGCCAGCGCACCGGACAGCCGGTCCGCGAAATAGGTCGCGGCATGGCCGGTCAGATACCGGAACAGGTCCTGGCGCACATCGCCGCCCACGCGCACGAACACGCCCGACGCCATCCACCCCGCGACACGCCATGCCGCGTTGTCACAGATGATGGTGGCGCAGAACAGGATGATGGACACCCATACAGCCCCCATCCCCTGTCCGCCCTGCGTCATGCCGTTGACCAGGTGGCGGATGATGGCGGACATGCCCACATTGCATGCGACCGCCACCGCAATCGCGCTGACAATGATGACATGCCAGCGCACATGCAGGCGCACGTAATGGAAAATGAACGCAAGCGGGTGATGCCGGTAACGCTGCAGGTCGGCCATCCCCGCCATATCGGGCGCGGGACCGGGGTCTGCCGGATGCGGCAGACGGGGATCAATTACAGTCATGGATGTGATGCTGCCCTCCAGGCGTGGCGAACGGGTTGGTCCGTATTTCTGCCGTATTCGGCCCGGTATCATGACTGCATGACAGACGTACCCCTATCCCGAGTGGCGGGACGCATCACCATCATGTCCCTGCTGGTCCTGTGGCTGGCCATCATGGCGCATGACCCGATTTCCCTGCCCTTCTTCTGAAACCCGCCGGGGCGGCGGTGGTTCATATCCGAACACCGACCGGCCGCCATATTCGTGTGAACGGTTGTATTCCTCCGCCATGATGGCGGAAAAGCTGGGACCAGTTGCGTCCCGCTCCAGACGGCGTGCGGCCGTATCCAGCCTGCGGATGGCGTCCAGCCGTTCCTCCCGCCCCAGCTTCGCCGCCGTTACCGCCGCCTTCATGACCGACAGCGTGCGGTCATATACCGCCACCGGCACGGGATAGGGATGGCGGTCCTTGCCACCATGGGCCAGCGAAAACCGCGCGGGATCGGAAAAACGGCACGGCGCGCCGTGCACGACCTCCGCCACCAGCGCCAGCGCGCGCACGGTCCGCGCGCCCACGCCGGGCACACGCAACAGGCCCGCAAAATCCCGTGGCCCCGCTTCCGCCGCCGCGGCCAGCGCACCATGCAGGCGACGCATGTTCACATCCTGCGGCTGGACATCATGGTGACCGGGCATGGACAGGTGCGGCAGCTCCCCCTGCGCGGGCACGGGCTGAGGTGGCCGTCCCTCGATACGCATGAGCGCGCGTGTCAGCCTGTCAGGTCCCATGTCATGCAGCAGCCCCACCTGTCCCCGGCGCGAGGCATCGGCCCGCCGGTCAGTCAGGTTCATGATCGCAGACTTCGTGGCGCGGCCATCAATGGCCGTGTGCGGGGCCTCGACAAAGTTCTCCAGCCCTTCGGACAGCCAGTGATAGCGCCGCGCCATGCGCCGACCGGTATGCATGCCCTGCTGGACCACGCACCACCGACCATCCGCCGCCACCACGAAACCATGCAGGTACAGGTCGAATCCGTCCTGCACGGCGGCACTGTCCACCTTGGCCACCATGCGGCTGGTCGCCACCAGCGGGGTGGCGTCAAGGCCGGTCGCCTGCCCCACATCCAGCAGTTCATCAGGCGTACGGCGGGAATGGCGCCCCCGGCCACCGCATACATACAGGCCCAGTTCATCCTGCAACGGGGCCAGCCCGCGCTTGAGCGCCCCGATCACGCTGGTGGTCATGCCTGATGAATGCCAGTCCATGCCCATGACCGCGCCAAAGGACTGGAACCAGAAGGGATGGGCAAGGCGGCGCAGGAATTCATCGCGCCCATAATGATGGATGATCGCCTGCGTGATGACCGCGCCAAGGCGCGCCATGCGCTGCCCCAGCCACGCAGGCACGCGGCCGGTATGCAGCGGCAGGTCGGCGGAGCCTGCGCGTCTGGTCATGACGTTCCCCCTGTGGCCTGACCCCGTCGGGAATCAGTCGTGGCGGTGCTTCCGGGCGGTTTTCATGAATGTGGCAAGGCCCGCATCCAGCGCATGGCGGAAGGCATCCAGCGTTTCAGCGCCCACATAATGCTCCATGCCCTCGGCATCAATACGCGCATTGGCTTCACTGATACCCAGCGCGCACAGGAAGCGTTCAACCGTATGGTGCCGCGCGCGGCTCAGCGCCGCCATGTCATGCCCGGCATCGGTCAGGAAAATGCCGCGATAGGGACGGCGCGTCACCAGCCCGTCCGCCTCCAGCCGCACCAGCATCTTCGCCACCGTGGGCTGCGAGACCCCAAGCCGCGCCGCGATATCCACCTGTCGCGCTTCCTGCCCGTCATTGAGCAGGTCATCGATCAGTTCGACATAATCCTCGATCAGGGCAGTCTTGCGCGCCAGTCGTGCCTGGCGGAAACCGGCGGACTGCATGTCGGCGTCCGGCATGGGTTGCGGGCGCGGATCGCGCGGCGGCCGCCCCCCGCCACCGTGGCCCGCTGGCATCATGGATTGAACACGATCGTCTTGTGCCCGTTGGGAATGACCCGGCATTCGGTAAAGTACCGCACGGCGCGGGCCAGCACCCGGCGTTCGATATCCCGCCCCTTGCGGATCAGGTCATCGGGGCTGTCGGCATGGGTGATGCGTTCGACATCCTGTTCGATGATCGGGCCTTCATCCAGGTCGGGCGTTACGAAATGGGCCGTGGCCCCGATCAGCTTCACACCGCGCGCAAAGGCCTGGTGATAGGGCTTCGCCCCCTTGAAGCCGGGCAGGAAGGAATGATGGATGTTGATGCAGCGACCGGTGAGCCATTCGCTCATGCCATCGGACAGGATCTGCATGTACCGTGCCAGCACCACCAGTTCGGCATCCGTCTCGCGCACGATATCCGCAATGCGGGCTTCCTGTTCCCCGCGCGTGGCGGCGGTCACCGGCAGGTAATGGAACGGGATGCCGTCCAGATCGATATGGGCATAGGTCTGCCGGGGATGGTTGGCGATGATGGCCACCGGTTCGATGGCCAGTTCGCCAATGCGCCAGCGGTACAGCAGGTCAACAAGGCAATGGTCAAAGCGCGAGACCATGATGACGGTGCGGGTGGGACGCGGGTTTTCACGCAGCGACCATTTCATGCCAAACCGCGCCGCGACCTGAGCCAGCGCCACGTCCAGCCCCCCGCGCGCGATGCCATCGGCCGGCACGCTGAACACGACGCGCATGAAGAAGATACGGCTTTCGCGTTCATCAAACTGCTGGGCGCCCGCGATATCCCCCCCCAGTTCGAACAGCGTGTGGCTGATCGCGGCGACAATGCCCGGACGGTTCGGGCATGACAGCGTCAGGATATAGGAACGGCGGTCGCGGTTCTTGTGGTCGGGCATCATTTCCCCATTGCCGGGCATGGCGCGCTAGCGCGTGCGGCCCGTATCGGGCACGGTGTTGTAAAACCAGCATTCGCCCGTGGCCTTGCGCACACCAGCCTGCGTGGTAGGCACGGGCCTGACCACATCGCCGCCCGGCACCCAGCCTTCGGGTGTCATGATGGTGTTGCCCGCGCTGCGGCGCAGGGCTTCGACAAGGCGGAGCAGTTCCTCGACCGAGCGGCCAACGGACATGGGATACCATATCACGGCACGGATGATGCCATCGGGGTCGATCACGTAGCACGCCCGCACGGTGGCACTGTTCTGCGCGGTCTGGTCCAGCATGCCATAGGCGCGGCATACCGCCATGGAAGGGTCTTCCACCAGCGGAAAGGGAATTTCGACCCCGAAGCGTTCGTATATCGTCTCCAGCCACGCCAGATGCGCGTACAGGCTGTCAACCGACAGCCCCAGCAGGGCGCAGTCCAGCGCGTCGAAACGGTCCTGCGCCTTGGCCAGCGCCATGAATTCGCTGGTGCAGACCGGCGTGAAATCCGCCGGATGCGAGAAAAACAGCAGCCAGCGACCACGGAAATCCGACAGGCGCATCTCACCTTTCGTGGTACGCGCCTGAAAGTCCGGCGCCACGTCACCGATACGCAACGGGCGGGGTTCGGTCATGCCGCCGGTTGCGGGTATGCTTCCCTCATTGCTCATACCCTGCCCTTTTGCATCTGTCGCGCCTTGACGCAAGCCATCTTATAACATACATTTATTATGTAATTCATAAAGTATGGAAGACATTCCATGACCGACCCTGTCATCGCGGCCGCAACCAGCCAGATCACAACATGCCGCGCCACGGGCCACGTGCCTGTTGTCAGGACGTTTTTTGACAACCCGACCTTCACCGCCACCCATGTTGTCCATGACCCCGCCACCATGGCCTGCGCCATCGTGGACAGCGTAATGGACTATGATCCCGCATCCGGCCAGACCGATCACGCCATGGCGCAGGAAATCGTGGATTACGTGACGGCGGAAAAGCTGAAGGTGGAATGGCTGCTGGAAACGCATGTCCATGCCGACCATCTTTCCGCCGCCCCCTGGCTGCAGGAACGGCTGGGCGGCAGGCTGGGGATCGGGGAATCCATCATCCGTGTCCAGGACATATTTGGCAAAATGTTCAACGCGGGCACGCGTTTCGCGCGCGACGGGTCGCAGTTCGACCGCCTGTTCAGCGACGGGACGCAGTTCATGCTGGGTTCGCTGCCCGCCATCGCCCTGCATGTGCCCGGCCACACGCCCGCGGACATGGCGTATGTGATCGGGGACGCAGCCTTTATCGGTGATACGCTGTTCATGCCCGATTACGGCACGGCGCGCGCTGATTTTCCCGGGGGCGACGCCCGCATGCTGTATCATTCCATCCGGCGGCTGCTGTCGCTGCCTGAGGAAACCCGCGTCTTCCTATGCCATGACTACAAGGCGCCGGGACGCGATGAATATGCGTGGGAAACCACAATCGGCGCGGAACGGCACGACAATGTCCACGTTCATGACGGCGTGGATGAAGATGCTTTCGTCAAAATGCGCACCGCACGCGATGCCACGCTGTCGCTGCCGAACCTGATCATGCCTTCGGTGCAGGTCAACATGCGTGGCGGGCACCTGCCCGAACCGGAAGACAATGGTGTAAGTTATATCAAAATCCCGGTCAGCGGTTCATGACATCCCTGTTACAGTCGATTAGCGCCGGTTTTTCATTCTGAGTTACGGAGACCCTTCATGACAGATACCGACCCAGCCACCCCGAACCTGTCCAGCCCCGCGCACGGGCTGACCTATGATGTCGTCGTGGTAGGCGGCGGGGCGGCCGGCCTGTCCACGGCTGCCAGCATTCTCAAGCGCCGGGGCGGTATCACGGTCGCGATCATCGAACCGTCGGGATCGCATTTCTACCAGCCGGGCTGGACGCTGGTGGGGGGTGGCGTATTCAAGCAGTCCCAGACGCGGCGTTCGGAAAAGCGGCTGATCCCCGCCGGTGCGGACTGGATACAGGCGGCGGCGACCGGGTTCGAACCCGACTCCAATCTTGTGCACCTGTCGAACGGGTCGTCCATCCGCTACGACATCCTGGTGGTCGCAACCGGCCTGACGCTGGACTGGGACGGGATCGAGGGGCTGAGCGAAACGCTGGGCCGCAATGGCGTGACCTCCAACTACCGTTATGACCTTGCCCCCTACACGTGGCAGCTGGTGCAGACGCTGGGCCGGGGCAATGCCGTGTTCACCCAGCCGCCCATGCCGATCAAATGCGCGGGCGCGCCGCAGAAGGCCATGTACCTGGCCTGTGACGCATGGCGCAGGCGGGGGCTGGCCGACAATATCAATGTCTCCTTCCACACCGCCACGCCGGGCCTGTTCGGGGTTAAGGAATACGTGCCGGCACTGATGGAATACATCCAGCGCTATCATATCGACCTGCGCCTGAAATCCAACCTGACGAAGGTGGATGGCAAGAACCGGATCGCCACCTTCACCAACGTGGCCGAGGACGGCACCAAGACCACGACCGAGACGGAATTCGACATGCTGCATGTCGTCCCGCCCCAGCGCGCGCCGGATGTGATCCGCAACAGCCCGCTGGCGGGTGAAGGCGGCTGGGTATCGGTTGATCCCGCCACCCTGCGGCATACGAAATATGAAAACGTGTTCGCACTGGGTGACGTGGCGGGCACGTCCAACGCCAAGACGGCGGCCGCCGTGCGCGTGCAGGCCCCGGTGGTTGCGGTCAACGTGCTGGCTACGCTGGACCACAAGCCCGCCGTCGCCGACTACGACGGTTACGGCGCATGCCCGCTGACGGTCGAACGCGGGAAGATCGTGCTGGCGGAATTCGGTTATGGCGGCAAGCTGGAGCCGACCCTGCCGACATGGCTGCTTGATGGCCGCAAGCCCACGCATCTGGCATGGATGCTGAAGGAATGGGTCATGCCGGTACTGTATTGGGATGGCATGCTCAAGGGCCGCGAAATCATGGTCGCCCCCCACAAGATCGGCACGCCGCGCTGATTGACTGATAAAAAAGCAACAAAAGTTTTTGGGTGCCGCCTTTTTTCAAAAAGGCGGCATTCTTTTTATCCGATGACATGATGCATGCTCGCATGGGATGGACCTTCACGCGGCCATGCGTATGAATACGGGCATGGATACCAAGCCGTCCTCCACCCACCATGTGGGATCTTCCCGTCCGCTACGCCTGGCCGATGATGTGGTCAGCCATGCCGTCTATGGCGGCCCGGACAGATGCTACCGCTATGAACTGACGCGCACGTGGAATGCGGATCGCCCCGCTGTCATGTGGCTGATGATGAACCCGTCGGTCGCAACCGAGGACGGGGATGACCGCACCGTGGCCAAATGCCAGCGTTATGCCCGCGCATGGGGCTACGGCACGCTGCTGGTGGGCAACACGTTCGCCTATCGCTGCACCGACCAGAAACGCCTGACGGAAGTGCCCGACCCGGTTGGTCCCGATAATGACCGCCACCTGCTGGACATGGCGCGCCGGGCCGATCTGGTGATCGCCGCCTATGGCTCCCCCCAGATCAGGAGCCTGCTGCCACGCGGGCCGGAAGTGGTGCGGATGCTCCAGCAGCATGGCATTACCGTCAGCGCCATGCGCCTGAGCCGCCGTTCGGACCGGCCGGAACACCCGTTATACTTGCCCGCCGACCTGCGCCCTGAACCCCTGCCCGCCTATCCACCCGCCTGAACATCCCGAAGGGCATGCGGCGGGCAGTGGCAGGCCGGCCGGTCAGAAGCTTTCTTCCGCCCGGCAGTTGACCGGCACTTCGGAAATGCTGACCTCGTTGGGGGATGTAACAAGGAAATGGGCAATGCGGCCGATTTCCTCTGGCGGGGTCATTTTCAGGTCTGGCATCATACCGGCCACCATATCCGTCTTGACGAATCCGGGGCAGATGACGGTGGAACGGATGCCATGGTCAAAACCTGCGTGGCGGATGGCGTGCGCCAGCGCCAGCGACCCGAATTTGGACACGGCATAGGCCCCCGAATCCGCATCATAAACCCGCTTGCTGGACAGTGAGCCGATAACGATCACCCGTCCCTGCCCACAGGCCACCAGCTGGTCCCACGCGGCGGCCACAAGCCTGCGAGGGCTTTTGATATGGACTTCCAGCATGTCGTCCATATCACGTTCGGAAATGTCGATGACGCTTTTCCACGTGCCAATGCCCGCATTGGCCACAACGGCATCAATCCGTCCGAAGCGGGCCTGTGTTTCCTTTACCCATGCCGCTTCGGTCATGGCATCAAGTGCGTCATAGCTGGAAACCAGCACACGTTCCCCATCCGCCCACGCGGGCATGTGGGGGGTGCGCATGCCAAGGCTGACGCACCAGCCTTCATCATGAAATTTGCGGGCGATGGCGGCCCCCATGCCACGCGCGGCACCTGAAACCATAATGACCCGTCGGGACTCTACCATTTAGGTTTTTCCTGCATCCTGTTTGTTATCGATACAGGTTCCATCCTTTCACATGATGAACGATCTGACGAATTCATATGCATTACGCAATGAACGCGAAGCCGTCATTCCCTTAAGTAAATAAAAGTTTTGGGTGTCATCTTTGTTCAAAAAAGGCGACGTTCTTTGAAGCTTTTTAAAAAGAGCTTCATCAAAAAACTTCTTTATTATCCGAACAACGCCAGTTGCCGGGGCGCAGGCTGCGTATTGCGCGCACGCAGTCCCGATACGGTAACGCCCAGCAGTCTTATGCCCCGTGGCGGGGGAAAGCACGGGGCCAGCAGCGCCTGCGCGCGATCTGTCAGGTCGGTCGTATCCCGCACCGGTTCCGCAGCCGTGCGCCCGCGCACAATCTGGCGGAAATCGTTGTATTTCACCTTTATGGTCACGGTAACACCCGTCAGGCTGCGGGCAGTGCAGCGGTCCCAGACCCGTGCCGACAGGTCTGCTACAATATTGCATGCCGCAGGCCAGTCATGGATATCGGCTTCGAACGTTTTTTCAGCCCCTACCGAACGGCGCGGGCGGTTGACCTCGACAGGACGTTCATCAATTCCGCGCGCAATGCCGTAATAGAAATCCGCCGCCTTGCCAAAATGCCGCAGCAGGCGGGACAGTGGCTGCTGACGCAGGTCCAGCCCCGTGCGAATGCCCAGCGCATGCATCCGCGCCGCCGTGGCCGGGCCGATGCCGTGGAATTCCTCCACCGGCAGCACTGCTACAAAATCGGCGCCCATGCGCGGCGTTATGACAAACTGCCCGTCCGGTTTGCGATAATCCGATGCCAGCTTGGCCAGGAATTTATTGTAGGACACGCCTGCGGATGCGGTCAGGCCCGTCTCTTCGCGGATAAGGTCACGAATGGCCTGCGCAATCGCCGTGGCGGATGGATAGGGCTGCAAGGGATGCGTGACATCCAGATAGGCTTCATCAAGCGAAAGCGGCTGGATCAGCGGGGTAAAACGCGAAAAAATGTCATGCACCTGTGCCGAGACCGCACGATAGACATCAAAGCGCGGTGGTACGAACAGCAGGTCGGGACATTTACGCAGCGCGGTCACGGATGGCATGGCCGAACGGATACCGAAACGGCGGGCTTCGTAACTGGCGGCGGCAACCACGCCACGGCGGCCCACGCCCCCTACCGCAAGGGGCCTGCCCCGCAGGGCGGGATCATCGCGCTGTTCAACCGAGGCATAGAATGCATCCATGTCCACATGGATGATACGGCGGTACTCTGGCTGCTGCGTCACGGCGCACCACAGGCCCGGCAGCAGGGCGTGCCGCGCGCGACCACGCCCCGATGGGGCATGGTCGGCGCGACATTACGGCAGATCAGCCGTTGCACTTCTTCTTCTTAAGGAAATACGCGATAACACCGGCAATCGCGCCAAGAACCAGGATGCCCTTGAGGCAAGGGGACTTGGAAGGGCACTTGGTTGTACATTCAGACATAATTCATTCCTTGATAGACAGGTCCGTTCCAGACCGGAACGGCACTGTATTCATACTAACGCATGGCTGAAACATGACCATACCGCATTTTTACATGATTGCGCCCGGTCAGGCCTGACATGCGAAGACAGGGCAGCCGCATTGCGTTGCTACATCTTTTGTTACATCTGGCGCCGCGCGATGATGCAATGACAGAGACCGGAGATATGAACCATGAAGAAATTTGCCTTACTGCCCGCCGCCGCCCTGGTGATGGGATCCGCGCTGGGTGTTGCCCATGCCGCCCCTTCCAACGGCCGTGCCGTCAACCGTGACTTCGCCAAGCTGTCGGCTGATGGCAGCCGCGCGTTTGACGATATCGCCATGGCCCGCACCGCGCTGGCCAATAACGACCCCGCCGGTGCGGCCAAGCTGCTGACCGACGCCAACAATGCCCTGACCCGCGCCAAGAGTGACAACAAGGTGTTCATGAAGGCTGAAGCCCAGCTGACCCCGCCCAAGAAGGCACCGGCCGGCGCGCCCGCACCCTCCGCCTCGGCTTCCACCCAGCCTGTCGCATGGCTGCCGGTTGATGGCGAATATATCGTGACCGAAGACCTTGAACCCACATCCACCAAGGGTTCGGCCGTGGCGTCCGCCAATACCAGCCTGAACAAGGGCCAGACCGCACAGGCGGCACAGAACCTGCAGATCGCGGCCGTGGATGTTGACTTCGTCCTGGCCATCGCCCCGCTGGATCTGAGCGCAAGCGATGTCTACCGTGCATCCAACCTGCTGGCGGGCAAGGACACCAAGGGTGCTGACAGCGCACTGCAGGAAGCCCAGAACAGCATCCGTTTCGTATCCGAAGACATGGTCGGTTCCCCTGCGGGCCAGGGTAGCGGCAAGAAATCCGCCCACTGATACGCGGTCGTTTCCGGTCGTTTTCATGCATCGCATGCTTACGTCACATGCTGCTTCCCTGACCGGGAAGCAGCATCGCCTGCCTGACCGGCCGCGGGCCGCCTGGCGCATGGCCGCATATGTCGGCCTGGCCTGTGCCGCCCTGTCGGCCCGGCCCGCATGGGCAGGTGGCGAAATCGAACTGTGCCTGCAACAGCACGCGGTCGAAAACGCCTTTGTGCAGGATGCCCCGGCGCGGGGTCCGGTCCATGTGCCCGCCGGTACGGCACTGAGTTATGCCGGGCATGCCTTCGGGCCAGCATCTGATCCGCTGGATCGTGCCCATGCCGCCCCCGACGGGGATGGGTGGCGCAATATCCCGCCTGCGGAAGAAACCCGCCGCCGGCAGCTGCAGATGGAAGATATCGGGGGGGATGGCGATTATCACCGTCCGCAGGCAGCCCTTATGACCACGACGGCGGTGACCCTGTCCCGTGCCCATCCCTGCGCGCGCATTGGTGCGACGGCCCTGCTGTCCGATGACTGGACATGGACAATGGATACCATTCCGGCCCGTCCCGACATGTATTTTCAGGTCTATGGCACGGTCACCAATAACCAGCTTGACCCGACATTCAACAATGATGCCGACCCGTTCCAGTGGACCGCAGCCCACGGCGGCCTGAACGCCATTGTTACCCAGACCATTGACCAGTCACTGACCCTGCGTTCAGGGGGATAGGTGTTACGCGAATTTAAATAATATACTGCCTTATACTCTGGCTGTCCTGAACCGTTCCTTAACCGATGCCATATGCCCCATCCGGGCCGTTGCATTCAGTTACCGAAAGGATGGATGACCGAAGAGGGTGGCGTAACATAACATGCATGCTAAATGTTGTTTTAACAGCACTTCTGACAGGTTGAACAACCTTGGCAGCCGATGGGAAAGTATGGAGAACGGGATGGCCCTCTATCAGTCCGCACAGTTTGTTGATACGTGGACCGATCCTGAATTCGACAAGATCCATCCCCCCCGCACCGTGGCACCCCATTCCGGCATTTACCGCTGTGTTGGCTGTGGCGTGGAAATTGCCGCAAGCGAAGGACATCTCCTGCCCCCCGCCCATGCCCATCCACACCGGCTGGGCACACGGGAAGCGTGGCAGATGATAGTCTATGCCGACCACCGTCCCAAACTGGTGTGAGCCGTTACTGATCGGGTGCGGTACATCCATGTACCGCACCCGATC
>NZ_VWPI01000096.1 GCF_015155755.1 Komagataeibacter sp. FXV3
CCCCAGTTCCATGAGGCATCCTGATACATGTCAGCTGTCATCTGCTGCTGATCCGCCAGGTTCTGGGCCTGTACATAGGACATGTAGCGTCCATAGGCCGCCTGGTTACCCACATACAGGCAATTGCATACCTTGGGATCGGAATAGACATACAGCATGTGATCCCCGAACGATTTCTGAAGAAACCGGTTGGCGGGAAGTTTCTGCAACATTTCCTGACGTTCCGGCGTATTGGCCGGACGTGCAACGAACCCTGCCGCGGCAAGGCTGTTTTCCTTGTCCACGATCTGGTCATGCACGCTTTCACACGCAGTCAGGCCACCTGCCGCCGCGACCAGCAATACGCCGCCAGTATATAGGTGCCTGAACCTTTTCCGGTGTCCCATCGACATTCTGCCTGTTTCCATCCTGTTAATTTCCGCATCCTGTCCCATGCGTGGAACGGAATAAAGATGTGACAGAAAAAACATATGCATTATTCCGACCGACTTTGATTTATCTCATGTCCGGGGATGGAATACCAATGCAATAACAGCAGAGCGATGGGGGCATCGCATATCGAATCATCACTTTAAAACTCAGGCAGGCTTACCATATGGTAGCCTGCCTTTTTTTACCTGTTCCAAAGTATTCCCTGTAATCCATGTCTTTTTCAAGGCATGGAGTGCCAGTATCCTCGCCAGACGCCAACCGGGATACAATCAGAAAACGGCGACCTGCGCCTTGGTCCGTTCAGGAGTGATGGCAAGCGGGCTGCCATCATCACGCAGGACATAACCCTGTCCCCATACGGTGGCGATAAGCTGCCCTGCGCCGGCGACCTGCAGTTTCTTACGCAGCTTGCAGATAAAGACGTCAATGATCTTCATTTCCGGTTCATCCATGCCGCCGTACAGGTGGTTCAGGAAGGCATCCTTGGTCAGCACCATGCCCTTGCGCAGCAGCAATAGCTCCAGGATCATGTATTCCTTGCCGGTCAGATGCACGTTCTGACCGTGTACCGTAACTTCGCGGCTATCCAGGCTCAGTTCAAGCGCCCCCGCGCGCAGCGTGGGTTCGCTATATCCCTTTGATCGCCGGATGACCGCCTGCATCCGTGCGGTCAGTTCCATGGATTCGTAGGGGCGTGTCACATAATCGTCCGCACCGATGGAAAATGCCTTCACCTTGGCCATAGGGGTCCGCTCTTCCGACAGGATCAGCACCGGAGTCGGTACACGTGCGGCACGGCTGATACGCAGGACTTCATACCCATCCACATCGGGCAGCCGGACATCAATGACGGCAAGGTCGTAATTATACGATTTCAGCATTCCCAATGCATCATGTCCCGTATCGACATGATCTACCGTAAAGCCACCTTTTTCCATATGCCGGGTGGTCTCTTCGGCTTTTCGTGCAACAGGCTCAACAAGCAAAATCCGCATATCGACCATCCAGTAGATATTTAACAGTGCAACTACCTATAGGTGCATTGCAATTCCTGGACAACCTAAAGTTGATAATATATTACCGCCCTGTTATAATCTTTATGAATTAATATCATTTATTTTATTAATTAAGAATTAAGGCGCCCACGTTGCCATTCCAGCCGTATGGTCCAGTGGCCCCGCCCCGCTACCATAACCGGGCGCCCCGGCAATCGCCTTATGTACATAGGCGCGTGCCCGCATCACCGCATCACGCAGGGACATGCCCTGCCCCAGACCGGTCGCAATCGCACTGGCCAGCGTGCAACCGGTACCGTGCGTATGCCGGGTATGGATGCGGCGGGTCATGAATTCTTCCGCTACGCCACCGCGTTCCAGCAGCACATCCACCAGTTCGTCGCCTTCCATATGCCCGCCCTTGAGCAGTACGGCACGCGGCCCCAGCGCCAGCAGGTCATGTGCTGCGGCAACCATTTCCTCCCGGTTCCCGATCCGTCGGCCCAGCAGGGCCTCGGCTTCGGGCAGATTTGGAGTCAGGACGGATGCAAGTGGCAACAACCGGGATTTAAGGGAGGACAGCGCACTATCCTGCAATAACGCAGCCCCCCCCTTCGCCACCATAACCGGGTCAAGGACATAGGGAATATCGACGGATGTCATCAGCACGCCGGCGATTGCCTCGATCACTTCGGGGCGGTCCAGCATGCCACTTTTGAACGCATCCACGCCAAGGTCATCCATGACGCAGCGCATCTGGGCAATGACGAAGGCGGGCGATACCGGCATCACGTCATGCACGCCCAGCGTATTCTGCGCGGTCAACGCCGTCACGGCGGTCATGGCGAAACCACCCAGCATGGTGACGGTCTTGATATCCGCCTGGATACCGGCCCCGCCCCCGCTGTCGCTGCCAGCCATGATCAGGATACGTCCATTCATGGATCAGCCTGCCATCTGGATCGCGTTGATCGCGTCGCACATGTCCTCGACCACTTCTTTCACCAGCAGTTCATCTTCCGCTTCCGCCATCACGCGCACCAGCGGTTCCGTCCCGCTTTCACGCAGCAGCAGCCGCCCGCGGTCCCCCAGGCGTTTTTCCGCGGCCTTGCGGGCTTCATGCACCTGCGGGTCCTGCAACGGGCTTTTCCCGGCAAAGCGGACATTCTGCAAAAGCTGGGGATAGGGCTTGAACATGCGGCAGACCGCACTGGCGGGGCGACCGGATTCCACCACTTCCGCCAGGACCTGCAGGGCGGCGATCAGCCCGTCGCCCGTGGTGGCAAAATCGGACAGGACCATGTGTCCTGACTGCTCGCCCCCGATATTCGCACCCAGTTCGCGCATCTTTTCCACGACATAGCGATCCCCCACTGCCGTGCGGACCAGTTCCAGCCCCTGTGTTTCCAGATAGCGTTCCAGCCCCATGTTGGACATGACCGTGGCCACGATATACCGGCTGGACAGTCGTCCCTGCCGCGCCCATGACTTGGAAATCAGGGCAAGGATCTGGTCGCCATCAATCAGGCGGCCCTTTTCATCGGAAATCAGCACCCGGTCTGCATCCCCATCCAGGGCAATGCCGATATCCGCCCGGTGCCGCAGCACGGCGGCGCACAGGGCTTCGGGGCGGGTGGACCCGCAGCCTTCATTGATGTTGATGCCATCCGGGTCGCACCCGATCCGCACGACCTCAGCCCCCAGTTCCCACAACGCCGTCGGCGCGACACGATAGGCCGCGCCATTGGCGCAGTCGATCACGATACGCAGCCCATCCAGCCGCAATCCGCGCGGAAAGGAGGATTTGGCATTTTCCACGTACCGCCCCGCCGCATCATTCAGGCGGGACGCCCGACCGATCTGGTCCGGGGCCGCCAGCATATGGGTCAGGTCGGAATTCATCGCCGCCTCGATCCCGGCTTCCGTCTCATCCGACAGCTTGAATCCATCCGGGCCGAACAGTTTGATGCCGTTATCACCATACGGATTGTGCGATGCCGAAATCATGACCCCCAGATCCGCGCGCAGCGAACGGGTCAGCATGGCAATGGCGGGTGTCGGCATCGGCCCCACCAGCGTCACATCCATGCCTGCCGACAGAAAGCCGGACACCAGCGCGCATTCGATCATGTACCCCGACAGGCGCGTATCCTTGCCCAGCAGCACGCTGTGGCGGTGCGTTCCCTGAATGAAGCGGAGACCGGCTGCCTGTCCCAACTTCTGCGCCACTTCGACCGTCATGGGAAAACGGTTGGCAGTGCCCCGAATTCCATCAGTGCCGAACAGCTTTCTTGTTTTTACCATTACTGGGGATCTCCGGATGCATTCAGGTCGTACATCGACCTACCTTACCTGTCAGTGTCGATCCAGCCCCTGGCTGACCCGCATGGCCTGCATCATGGCCGTAACATTGTGAACCCGTAGCACAGTACCTGCAAAAACCAGTCCCGGCAGGCTGGCGGCGATGGTGGCCGGATCACGACGGGCAGCATCTGGCTGGGCACAGATTTCACCCAGCATGCGCTTGCGTGAAACACCCAGTACCACCCGGCAGCCCAGATTGGCCAGTAATGGCAGACGGGCCAGCAGGTCCAGGTTGCCCTCCACCGTCTTGGCAAAGCCGATGCCAGGGTCAACCAGTATGCGTGCCCTGTCGATGCCGGCAGCCACCGCTTCATCCACCCTGTGCGCCAGTTCGCGCACTACATCCACCGCAACATCATCATAGGTCGTATGGTCGTGCATGGTTGCAGGCGTACCCCGCATATGCATAAGCATGACCGGGCAGCCATGCCGCGCCACCACCCCGCGCGCCGCCGGATCATATGTAAGGGCCGAGACATCATTGATGATATTGGCCCCGGCTCCCAGTGCTTGATCCATGACCATGCCCTGTCGTGTATCAATGGACAGATACAGGTCATCGAATGCAGAATTTTCCCGCACCGCACGGATAACCGGCCCGATACGACGCCATTCTTCTTCCGCCGTTACCGGCGGGGCACCGGGACGGGTACTCTCACCACCAATATCAACAATCCGGCATCCGGCCGCATACATCGCCCCTATGGCATCCAGCGCAGGCGCGGCACGGTAATGCCGCCCCCCATCGCTGAAGCTGTCGGGCGTGACATTGATGATTCCCATCACCTGCGGGCCAGGTGGCAGACCGGCATCAGGAAATGGCACGCCAACCCGGTCTGCAACCTGTACCCATTGCGCGGGAATGGCACAGGCAGGCACGATACGCCCGCCTTCCCCCCC
>NZ_VWPI01000097.1 GCF_015155755.1 Komagataeibacter sp. FXV3
GGGCGAGGGGCTCAATCAACCAGTCTTTCATCGTCATCTGTCTCAGCGGGCATCCTGAAAACGGTCCATGAAAAACGTCCTGCAAAAGCTGTTTTTCCAGAACGTTTCAGGGAACGCTGCCTTTTTGAAAAAGGCGGCACCCAAAAGCTTTTATTACTTTCCTATCAAGAAATTATTTTAAAATAATTTCTTATGATTCAAATACAAATATGGCGGGATAGCCATAGGCTACCCCGCCATATTTTACATCCGGATCAGCTATCCTAGCCAGCCGGTGCGGTACCAACGCCACCGCCACCTTCCGGCGCAGGCAAAGGCGCCACCGGGGCCGAGGGCGCCGAAGGCGGCACGGACGGACGCCGGTTTTCCGGCATCGGATCATCAACCACCACGCGCTCGATCTTCTCGCCACGCAGCACCTGCCGGATTTCTTCACCCGTCAGGGTTTCATATTCCAGCAGGGCGGCACCCAGACGGTGCAGCTGGTCAATATGTTCCAGCAGCAGGCTGCGGGCACGGTCGTAGGCAGCGTCGATCAGCTTGCGGACTTCATTATCGATCTCGCGGGCCGTTTCCTCCGACACGTTCTTGTTCTGCGTGACGCTGTGACCAAGGAACACTTCCTGCCCGTTGCCACCATAGGCCACCATGCCGAGCTTTTCGCTCATGCCCCATTCGGTCACCATGCGACGGGCTACATCGGTCGCCATCTTGATATCACCCGACGCCCCGGTAGAGACATTGTCCGGGCCAAAGATGATTTCCTCCGCCGCACGCCCGCCCATGGCCAGCGTCAGCTTGCCAATGCACCATGACCGGCTTTCGGAATAACGATCCTTTTCCGGCAGGCTCATCACCATGCCCAGCGCACGGCCGCGCGGAATGATGGTCGCCTTGTGCACCGGATCGGAACCGGGGGTCAGGATGCCGACAAGGGCATGGCCACCTTCATGATAGGCGGTCATCTTCTTTTCATCTTCGGTCATGACCAGGGACCGGCGCTCGGCCCCCATCATCACCTTGTCCTTGGCGTTCTCGAATTCCAGCATGGCGACAGTACGCTTGCCAAGGCGGGCAGCCATAAGGGCTGCTTCATTGACAAGGTTGGCCAGATCGGCACCGGAGAAGCCTGGCGTGCCACGGGCGATCACCTTGGGGTCCACGTCGGATGCCAGCGGCACCTTGCGCATATGGACACGCAGGATCTTTTCACGGCCTGCCACATCGGGGTTGGGCACCACGACCTGACGGTCAAAACGGCCGGGACGCAGCAGGGCGGGATCAAGTACGTCGGGACGGTTGGTCGCGGCAATCAGGATCACGCCCTCATTGCTGTCAAACCCGTCCATCTCGACGAGCATCTGGTTCAGGGTCTGCTCGCGCTCATCATTTCCACCACCAAGGCCCGCGCCACGATGGCGGCCAACGGCGTCGATTTCGTCGATGAAGATGATGCAGGGTGCGGCCTTCTTGCCCTGTTCGAACATGTCACGCACGCGGGATGCACCCACACCCACGAACATTTCCACGAAGTCGGAACCGGAAATGGTGAAGAACGGCACGTTCGCCTCACCCGCAATGGCACGCGCCAGCAGCGTCTTACCCGTGCCGGGGGGGCCGACCAGCAGCACGCCCTTGGGGATCTTGCCGCCCAGACGGGTAAACTTCTGCGGATCGCGCAGGAAGTCGACAATTTCCTGCAGTTCACCCTTGGCTTCATCAATGCCCGCCACGTCGTCAAACGTCACACGACCCTGCTTTTCGGTCAGCATCCGTGCGCGCGACTTGCCAAAGCCCATGGCGCGCCCGCCACCAGACTGCATCTGGCGCATGATAAAGATCCACGCACCGACCATAAGCAGCAGCGGCGCATAGTTGATCAGGTAACGCAGGAAGGGGTTGGTGTCGCTTTCCAGCGGCTTGGCCGCGACCTCGACGCCCTTTTCCGTCAGGCGGGAAATCAGGGTCGGGTCCTGTGGCGCGTACGTGTCGAACGAGGTGCCATCCGTCAGCGTGCCGGTAATGTTATGTTCCTGCACCACGACAGACCGGACATGCCCGCTGTTCACGTCTCCGATGAAATCGGAATACGCCAGTTGCTGCGATGCGTGCTGCACGCTTCCCGGCTGGAAAACGTTAAACAGCAGCAGCAACAGGACGATGATGATAACCCACAGGGCCAGGTTACGGCCGAAATTGTTCATCTTGCCTACTGTTCCATCCGCTGGCCCCTTCGCCATCACCCCACGCGGGCAGACGAACAGACGCCACGTTCACTACGTCCTATCATACATAGGACGATCAAGGGACATTCACACCCCCAATCCGCCACCTTTTATGACAATGGATCAGTAAGGTCCGTCATCGGGCGCATAAAACATGGCTCCGGGCAGTACGGGATGGGGTGGCTGGTTCACAAAAACCGCATTGGCCACGCAATCCTGCGTGCGCAGCCCCATATGCGGAACGGCCATGACCCGCCCATCATGCCACAACGCGGGCAGCGTACGCAACACGCGTGCGGGCCAGACGGAACGCGACCGGCCAGCAGGCCACCATGATGCCACGGCACCCGCCGCCCCCATCATCCACCCCGGCGGCAGAGGCTGCGTCCGCAGCACGAACCGTCGGTCCCATACACTGCCCGCACGAGCAGGCATGGGGGAAGCAAGCGCTGATTCCTCGCGCGCGACAATCCATTGCCCATCACGCCACGGGATGATGGCCGCCCCCGCCAGGGTCGCAGGCCGGGGCGCATGGACCAGCCGTCCGACGGCCTCACGCCCCGGTGGATAGTCCCGGCCGCCAATCACGCGGATCAGGGCGGAAAGCAGTCTTGCAGGCGCCAGCCCCGCAGGCAGCACCACCCATCCCCCACAATGAAACCGTGCATGGGCCGCAAGCCATTGCGCATCCGCCGCATCATGCGCCATGCGCGCCGCCCCCGCATTACGGGCCGCGGCCAGCAACCCCGTGGCCTGATCCCCATCATGGGCCAGCGCCTGCCGCGCGCGCGCGCGTTCCGTACGCAGGTCATGGTTTGATGGATCTTCCACCCATGCCGCCCCCGCCGCGCGAACGGTGGCATACAGGGCGGACTTGGCAACCCCCAGCAATGGCCGGACAATGCGTACATCAGCCACGGGCATCGCTGTTGCCATGGCCGCCAGCCCGTCATCACCACTGGCGGCGCGCCTGCGCATCATGACCGTTTCCGCCTGATCCCCCGCATGATGGGCCACCAGCAGGTCCAGCGCCCCAATTTCCCGACAGGCTGCAAACAGGGCCTGATAGCGCATGCGCCGGGCACGTTCCGCCATGCGGGGACCGCGTTCCAGTCCCGTCAGGGTCTGCAGGCGACCGGGAATACCAAGTGTGGACAGCCGGGTCAGGGTCTGCATGGCTTCTGATCGGGATTCGGCACGCAGGCCATGATCGACCACCAGCGCCACCACGTCACGCCGCCATTGCCGCGCAAGGATGGCCAGCGCCATGCTGTCCGCGCCCCCCGATACGGCAATCGCCACCGGCACGCCCTGACCCGGCCATGGACCAAGGGACGCCATCATGGTGGCAAAACGTGACGGATTGACCGGTTTAGCCGAAAGCACCAGCGTCCTTTCGCCGGTCAGCTACACTTGGCGCGTTTACGGTAGACCTGTTCGGCGGATTTGATACGGGCGGCGGGTTCAGGAAATTCGCTGGAAAGCTTGTCCAGCGCCTGACAGGCTGATGCCTTGTCATTCAGCGCCACAAGCGTCGCCGCCACCCCCAGCAGGGCACTGGGCGCACGCTGCCCATGCGGCGCGCGATTATAGGCGTCATAATAGGCCAGCGCCGACTGACGGTACTGTTTCTGTCCCGCCAGCGACTGGGCCAGCAGGTACTGGGCATCCACCTGTCGGGGGGATTTGGGTCCGGACAGGACCTGCTGCGCATCAGTTTGCGCCGTGGCGTAATCCTGTTTCAGCAGTGCGTCATTGCCGGCCTTCAGCACATCATCCGGCGTGCGCTTGGCTGCCGGCGCGGTCGCAGCGGCAGCAGCGGCCGCAGGCGGAGCAAGGGTGCTGGAACCCGCGACGCCGCCATGGCCATGCTGCATGGCGAAGTCCATGTCACCGATCTGCTTGCTCAGGGTGGCATTCTGCTGCTGTACCTGATTGGTCAGCTGGTCGATCTGCCCACGCATTTCCCGCGTCTGTTCTTCCAGCGCGTTTACACGGTCAAGTAGTTGCAGGGTCAGGGTATTGTCACCGGCAGCCTGCGCCAGCCCCATGCCCGCCAGCGAAATCCCACCGGCCAGCATGCCTACCCTGCCCCACCGTCGGCACAGGAAGGGGACCGAAAGGAAACATGACATCACAGACTGCATGGACCAAACCCTTTGAAACACAAGACATGCATACCTAAAACAAAACCGGCCGAGCGATAAGCGCCCGGCCGGTTCCATAACTGTCACGCCATCGAAAGCGTGGGCAGAAACTTACTGTACCGCCGTGATGGCGTTACGGTTCTGGGCCCAGGATGCTTCGTCATCGCCAACAGCGGTCGGACGGTCCTTACCATAGGAAATGGTGGTGATGCGCGATGCATCGACACCCTTTGCCACCAGGTAGTCATGTGCTGCATTCGCACGACGCTCACCCAGCGCAATGTTGTATTCTTCCGTGCCACGGTCATCGCAGTTACCGGCGATCTGCACGTGCACCTGCGGGTACTTGGCCAGCCAGGCAGCCTGCTTGTCCAGCGTTGCCTTCGCGTCGCTCGACAGCGTGTTCTGGTTCAGGGCGAACAGGACGCGGTCACCTGCGGTTGCAACCAGGTCAGCCTCGCTGCCCGGGGCCGGGCCGACCTGCTGCGTGGCGGCGCCCGTGTTCACGTTCTTGTTCGCATGATCGGAACAGGCAGCGAGAAAAAGGGCCATGCCGGCCGCACCAAGAAGCTTCAGTTTCATTACTTTTGATCCTGGATCGGTTTCATTTCTTGAAACCATTTGTTGAATTTCCGGATTTAAATATAGAACGGTCCCGAGTCTCGTTGCGCCCTGCCAAACAAACTGTCAAACAGAAACTCGCGATCGCTGGAAACCGCAACCAACATAGAGGTAAAACCCGGCCGCAGTCAATGTTGGACAAACACATACCCGCCATTTGCCAAATGATTAGGTGGCGGAATATTATCTGCCCAACACATTGAAAGAATTACTTATTCAGCGGCGACCATGTCGGATCGGACGCGCTGCCCGCAGGCAATGCCCGTTCATGGAAGCCGGTAATGTCAATTGTACTGATCCCTGTTGCAAATCCGGCACCATTGCTGCCCGCCGAACTCTGGCGGCAGAAAGCCAGCACGCGGCCATTGGGGCAGAATGTCGGGCTTTCCACCGTAAAGCCCTGCGTCAGGATCCGCTCCCCCGTTCCGTCAGGCGCCATGACCCCCAGCGAGAAGCTGCCATTGGCAATGCGCGAAAACGCAATCAGGTCGCCACGGGGGGACCAGACCGGGGATCCGTAATACCCATGGCCATAGGAAATCCGTTTTGCATCACCGCCGGCAGCACTCATGATATAAAGCTGCGGCGAACCGCCACGGTCGGAGTTGAAGACGATCTGCGACCCGTCGGGACTGTAGGACGGACTGGTGTCAATCGCACCGGATGACGTGATCTGCCGCCGCGCCATCGTCGCCAGATCCACCGTATAGATGTCCGACCCGCCACCACGCGTGACCGACAGGACCACGGAACGCCCGTCCGGGGAAAAACGGGGGGCAAAGGAAATACCCGAGAAGTCGCCCAGCAGTCTCTGCTGTCCGGTATTCAGGTTGAACAGGTAAACACGCGGCCTGTAGTTGGCATAGGACATGAATGCCAGTTCACTATTTGCCGGGTTGAAGCGCGGCGTCAGCGTCAGCCACTGCCCGTTGGTCAGGTAGCGGCTGTCCGCCCCGTCCTGGTCCATGATGGCCAGACGGGTGGTCTGGTGCGCGCGCGGGCCGGAACGGGCGATATAGGCAATGCGGGAATTGAAATAGCCCTGCTCACCCAGCAGGCGGCCATAGATCACATCGGCAATTACATGCGCGATGCGGCGCCAGTCCTGGGCCGCCGCGGTATAGGCCGTGCCCTGGATCTGCTTGCCGGTCACGACATCCCACAGGCGGAATTCCACCCGCAGGCTACCACCCTGGTCCATGACCTTGCCGGTCACGGCCGCGCGCGCGCCCATGGACTTGTAGCTACCGAAATCGGGCGTGCCCTGCGGCATGCTGGCGCTGATGGGACGGAACAGGCCGCAATTCGCCAGATCGGCGGAAATAACATCCGTGATCTGCTGCGCGACACCACTGCCCAGCGAGGGCAGGACAATGGGAATGGGTGCGGTGCGGGCCTGGTCCACCGTAATTTCGGCATCGCCCGCCTGCGCATGGGCGGCACCGGCGGCAAACAGCGGCGTGGCCATCAGGCCACCGGCCACACCCGCCCCCATGAAACCGCGACGGCCGAAAGCCGCGGCCAGCCGGTCGGCATCATCATCTGGAATCAATGGCTTTACGCTTGACGTCATTTTCATCTCCCCGTCTTCGTCCCCCTGTTCTCAGGGACGGAATACGAATTTCAGTTGCCGGGTCTGGCCCAGAAGGTTCTGCGGAATGGGCAGTTTGGCACAGGTGGGGCTAAGCACCGCATCACGCGCACGTTCCGCCAATGCGCGATAGGACGGGTCTGATGCCATCTGCGCCTGCGTCTGGGGGGCGAATTCCACCAGGCGCGCCGTACCCGTCTCATCTACCGTCACAACCAGATGCGCCACGAACTGGGCATAATTACGCGCAGCCGTATCTTCCGAATAGCAGCGGCGCACGGAATTGCCGATCGCCTTCTGCTGCGTTGCATTCAGCGCACTGGTGATGTCCCCGTCCGGCGTCCCGCCGCCATCCGGCGCACCGCCCTGCTGCGGATTGGGTCGCGCCTTGGGCGGATGGGTCTGCTTCTGGTCCGCGCGGAACGCATCCAGCGTGGCCAGCAGGGAATGCGTGTCGGGCACGTGCTTCTTCGCCTCATTAGGCTGCGTCGTGCTTGACTTCTCCTGCACCTTGGGTGCGGCCGTCGGGTCTGGCTGGGCTGAAGGCGGCACAGGGGCGTGGGCCTGTGCCGGGGCAGCCTTGGCTGGCGTAGGCGGCAGCTTCACCGCATCGGGTGAGGGCTGCTGTTCACGCGGTGGCGTTGGCGCGTCGGGCACGGGCCTGGGCGCCTGCTGCGGCGGCGGCATGGGCGGCGGTGGTGGCGGCGGCGGGGCCGCTTCCTCATTGGGTGCC
>NZ_VWPI01000098.1 GCF_015155755.1 Komagataeibacter sp. FXV3
GGGTGGGCGCGGGCGGCGCCTCCTGCCTGACCGGCGCAGGCGCCGGGGCAGGCTTGGGTGCCGGCTTGTCGCCCTTGTGCGGGGTGGACGTGCCGGTATCGGCCGCAAATTCCATCTCGATCGTGGGCGGCGGTGGCGGTTCCTTGGGAACCGGCACCGGCATCCGCAGCAGCACGGCAAGCAGCAGTGCGACATGCAGCCCGCCCGACACAATGACGGAACGCCGCATGAGGATACGTTCGGAACGACGCGGTGGCACCACGATCAGACGGCTCCCGGTATCAGGTTCAGCTTAATGGCCGCCGGGCGGCTGCTGCGCCAGCAACGCCACGTGCGTAAAGCCACCTGCCGTGATCTGGCCCATGATCTGCATCACCCGGCCGTAGTCAATGTGGGAATCCCC
The DNA here is from genome assembly GCF_015155755.1 of Komagataeibacter sp. FXV3. Taxonomy (GTDB): domain Bacteria; phylum Pseudomonadota; class Alphaproteobacteria; order Acetobacterales; family Acetobacteraceae; genus Komagataeibacter. The sequence continues at coordinate 404 of NZ_VWPI01000098.1, forward strand.
GCGCACGAAAATGCGGTGTTCACGGTCATTCTGGGCCGCTGCCCTGAGCTGGTCCACCAGCTGGTCGGGTGAGACGGGTTCATCACCCAGATACAGGTCGCCATTGGACCGGATCGAGACGGTAATCGGCTTGGTATCGGTATTGACCGGGGCGGCATCCGTCTTGGGCAGGTCCACGTTCACGCCGCTGGTCATCATGGGTGCCGTCACCATAAAGATGATGAGCAGCACAAGCATCACGTCCACCAGGGGGGTGACGTTGATTTCCGCCATGGGCCGCCGCTTGCGCCGGCGTCCGCGCAGGTCGCTCAGGCTTGCCCCCATGATCACGCACCCCTTTCTTCGGACTGGCGTGACAGGATGGCAGCGAATTCGGTGCCGAAGGCATCCAGCCGGTCTTCGAACACACTCATGCTGTTGCTGATCACGTTATAGGCGATCACCGCCGGGATGGCCGTGACAAGGCCGATGGCAGTCGCGAACAGGGCTTCCGAAATACCGGGGGCCACGACGGACAGGTTGGTATTGTGCATCGCCGCGATCGAGCCGAAGGCATGCATGATGCCCCACACCGTGCCGAACAGGCCGATGAACGGCGCCACCGGCCCGATGGTGGCCAGGAAGATGATCCACCGGTTCAGGCGGTCCATTTCACGCGTGATGGTGATGGCCATGGCGCGGTTGACGCGATCCTGCACCCCTCCATGCACCAGGTCGATGCCGGCAATGCGCGATGAACGCCGCCATTCCCCCATGGCGGCACCGAATACGGCGGCCATCGGATGCACGGGCTTCGCGCCATCGGATTCATACAGGTCATCAAGGCTGCCGCCGGCCCAGAAGCGTTCCTCAAAATCATTCGCCTGCCGGTTGATCCGGCGGACAGTCGTGAATTTGTCGAAGATGATTGCCCACACAATCACACTGCAGGTCACCAGGCCAATCATTACCAGCTTAACGACAATCGATGCGTGCATGAACAACGCCCACATCGACAGATCACCTGCTGCAGCGCCCAGATTCGCCGCGTTAACCGCTTGGTCCAAATATACCTCCTGCCCACCTTGACCGTTCGCTCAAACACGAAACTTGCCCCTTTAGCAAGTCACGGCCAACCCGCTTTCCGCACAGCCTTGCGTCCCGGTCAACCCATGGCACGAAAAGCACATGCATCCTGCATGCCTTCGTCTGGCTCAGGCCACGAGTTCGCGTAAAAGATCACGCCATCGCGGCGGAAATCGGGCAGCACGCCCATCCTGCGCGCGAACGCAGGCCAGGCGGACATCCAGCGACCCGCATCCCAGCCCCCCATTCCCATCCACGCGATGGAAATCCTGCATGAGCCGGCAGCTTGCCGCCCCGAGGTCCGTCAGGCGAGTCGTGATGCGCACGATGTCATCCAGCCGCAGTGGCGCGCGGTAGTCGATGGCGGCATGCCGCACCACGAAGGCCAGACCGTAATCGGCCAGCAGGTCGGACGCCGCCTGCCCCTGCGCGCGGATGGCTTCCGTGCGGGCGCGTTCCGCCAGCGCAAGGTAGCGGGCGTGATAGACGACGCCCCCCGCATCCGTATCCTCGTAATAGATACGGAAATCGATATTATGTTCCACCATTCAGTCATCCCCCAGCAGGTCACCCTGTCCGGGCGTGCGGGCGGGGGGCTGCAGCCCGAGATGACGCCAGCCCCGTTCGCCCAGCATGCGCCCCCGGCTTGTCCGTAGCACAAGCCCTTCCTGAATCAGGTAAGGCTCGATCACATCCTCGAGCGTATCGCGCGCTTCGGCCAGGGCGGCCGCCAGCGTTTCAACCCCCACAGGACCGCCATGGTGGTATTCCGCGATGCGGCGCAGGTAGCGGCGGTCCATGCCATCCAGCCCCATCGAATCGACTTCCAGACGCGACAGAGCGGCATCAGCCAGCACCCGGTCCACCGGCCCGCTGCCCGCGCGCGCCACGGCGGCGAAATCTCGCACCCGGCGCAGCAGCCTGCCCGCGATACGCGGCGTACCACGTGAACGGCGGGCGATTTCCTCTGCCCCTTCCGGTGTCAGGTCAAATTCCAGCTTGCGTGCACCGCGCGTCACGATCTGGCACAGTTCTTCCGGGGTATAGAACACCAGCCGCAGCGGAATACCGAACCGGTCCCGCAGCGGGGTGGCCAGCAGGCCCGCGCGCGTGGTGGCGGCCACCAGCGTAAAGGGGGACAGGTCGATGCGCACCGAACGCGCGGCAGGCCCTTCGCCAATAATCAGGTCAAGCTGGAAATCCTCCATCGCCGGGTACAGCACTTCCTCAATGGAAGGGTGCAGGCGGTGGATTTCATCAATGAACAGCACGTCGCGCGGCTGCAGGTTGGTCAGGATCGCGGCCAGATCCCCCGCGCGCTGGATCACCGGCCCCGATGTGGCGCGGAAGCCGACGCCCAGTTCACGCGCCACGATCTGCGCCAGCGTGGTCTTGCCCAGTCCCGGCGGCCCATGCAGCAGCACATGGTCCAAGGCATCGCCGCGCTGCCGTGCGGCGGCGATGAAGATGGCCAGGTTTTCGCGGCTGGCCTTCTGGCCGGTAAAGTCATCCAGCGTCTGGGGCCGGAGCGAACCTTCGTTGCCGTCTTCCTCCCCCCGTCGGGCGTCGATCTCGCGCTCGGGCTGTTCGCTCATCGGGCCAGTTCCTTCAGCGCATCACGGATCACGACATCCAGATCGGCCTTGCCATCCATCCGGTCAATGACCCGTTCCACCACCGGCTGCGCTTCCGCCCGGCGGAAGCCAAGCCCGGACAGCGCCAGCAGCGCATCCGCCGCGATGCTACGCTGCGTCGGCACGGTAATGGTTACACCCGGCATCACATTGCCCGCGGGTGCGCCCGTGGGCATGCCTTCACATTTGTCACGCAGTTCGGTCACGATACGCTGGGCCAGACGCGCGCCCACGCCCCCCGCGCGGGTCAGCATGGTCTTGTCGCCCCCGCCAATGGCCACCATCAGGTCAGGTGGCGGCAGGACGGACAGGATGGCCAGCGCCACCTTGGCCCCTACCCCCTGCACGGTCGTCAGCAGGCGGAACCATGAACGCTCCGACGCCTCGGCAAAGCCATACAGCAGGATGGCGTCTTCGCGCACCACGGTTTCCACCAGCACCATGGCCAGTTCCGGCGGCTGCGGCAGGACGGCCAGCGTGCGGCTGGAGGCCTGCACCAGATAACCGACGCCGTTTACGTCAATCACGCAGCGATCCGCCTCCACCTGCGCCAGCAGGCCACGCAGCTGCGCGATCATGCCATCCTCGTCGCATTGGCGATATGGGCGGCGCTGGCACGATGGTGGGCATGGCATATGGCCACCGCCAGCGCATCCGCCGCATCCGCACGCTTGAGCAATGCCGTGGGCAGGATACGGCGGACCATCATGCTGACCTGTTCCTTTGTCGCCGCCCCGGTGCCGACCACGGCGCGCTTGACCGTCTTTGCCCCGTATTCGGATACGGGAATATCCAGCAGCATCGGCACCAGCAGCCCCACGCCACGGGCATAGCCCAGCTTCAGCGTCGCAGACCCGTTGCGGTTGACGTAGGTTTCCTCCACCGCCGCTTCATCGGGGGCAAAGTTGCGGGCCAGTTCCAGCAGCGCATCATGCAGGTGGCGCAGGCGTTCGGGCACACTCAGGGCCGAATCGGTGGCGATCACACCATCGGCCACGTGGCTCAGCCGGTTGCCCTGCGCCGTCACGACTCCCCAGCCGGTAAAACGCAGGCCGGGATCAATGCCAAGGATGCGGACCACCGGCCGGATCAGGCCGACAGCTTTTCGGCCACGTCGTCCGGCACGTCGAAATTGGCGTATACCGCCTGCACGTCGTCATGGTCTTCCAGCGTGTCGATCAGCTTGAACACGCTGCGCGCCTTGTCCTCATCCAGCTCGACCGTATTGCCTGGCCGCCAGTCCAGCTTGGCCGAAGCGGGTTCGCCAAAACGGGTTTCCAGCGCGTCGCGCACGGCAAAGAAGGATTCGACCGGGCAGGTCACTTCATGCATGCCGTCCACGGTCTCGACATTCTCGGCACCGGCTTCAAGGCCGGCTTCAATCAGGTCATCCTCGCTCGCCGCATCCAGCGGATAGGTGATCACGCCCAGACGGGTGAACATGAAGGACACCGAATTCGTCTCGCCCAGCGAACCGCCATGCTTGGAAAACGCCGCACGGACATCGGACGCCGTGCGGTTGCGGTTATCCGTCAGCCCTTCCACGATCACGGCCACGCCGGCCGGGCCGTAGCCTTCGTAACGGACTTCCGTGTAATCATCACCGCCGCCAGCGCCCGATGCCTTCTTGATCGCGCGTTCGACCGTGTCCTTGGGCATGTTGACTTCACGTGCGGCCGAAATCGCAGCCCGCAGGCGCGGATTCATGGCCGGGTCGGGCATGCCCTCACGCGTGGCCACGGTAATTTCACGAATGACCTTGGCAAACTGCTTGGCCCGCTTGGCGTCCTGCGCGCCCTTGCGGTGCATAATGTTCTTGAATTGGGAATGACCCGCCATCGTTCGTCCCTGATCCTGTTTCGTCTATCGTTCTTGGCTTGTCCGGAGGCGGCTGGTCAGACCAGCCGCCCGTGGCAGTGCTTGTATTTCTTGCCCGACCCGCAGGGGCAGGGCGCATTGCGCGAGACCTCGCCCCAGCTGGACGGGTCATCGGGCATGACCGCGGCCCCGCCAATGGGCGTCGCCATGGACGGGTCCGGCTGGCGGCCCGTCGCATCGGGCATGAGACCCGGCCCCGGTTCGTTCTCCAGCCCCGGCACTTCGGGGTCGGAATGGATTTCCGCAACACCGGCAAAGGGGTTGTCGATCGGCGGTGGCGCCATTTCCACCCGCGCCATGGTCGACGTCACGCGCACCCGCAGATGGTCCAGCATGGCGTGGAACAGCTCGAACGCCTCATGCTTGAACTCGTTCAGCGGGTCCTTCTGGCCATAGGCGCGCAGCCCGATGCCCTGACGCAGCTGGTCCAGCGCAAGAAGATGTTCCTTCCATACCGCATCGAACGTGGTCAGCAGCACCTGCTTTTCAACATAGCGCATGACGGACGGACCGAAATTGGCAGCCCGGCTGGCCTGTGACTGCGCGGCCGCCTGCTCGATCCGTTCGGCAACGACCGTGCCGTCCACGCCATCTTCCTTCGCCCATTCCGCAATCGGCAGGGTCAGGTTCAGCGTGGTCTGCACATCCTGCGCCAGTTCATCCTTCAGCCACTGTTCGGGGAAGGATTTTTCGGGAATGCGCCGGGCCACCATGTCGTGGATCACGTCTTCACGCATTTCGGTGATGATGGGGGAGACATCCTCCGCCGCCATGTATTCCCGGCGCTGGGCATAGACTTCCTTGCGCTGGTCATTCATCACGTCATCGTATTTGAGCGTGTTCTTGCGCATGTCGAAGTTGCGGGCCTCGACCTTCTTCTGCGCACGCTCCAGGGCCTTGTTGATCCAGGGATGGACGATGGCCTCCCCTTCCTTCAGGCCAAGCTTCTGCAGCATGTTGCCCATGCGGTCGGTACCGAAGATGCGCATGAGGTCATCTTCAAGCGAGATGAAGAAGCGCGAATTGCCCGGATCGCCCTGACGCCCCGCACGGCCGCGCAGCTGGTTGTCGATACGGCGGCTTTCGTGCCGTTCGGTGCCGATGACATACAGGCCACCCGCCTTGCGTACGATATCGTGGTCGCGGGCCACGGTCTCGCGCAGTTCCTGCTCGCTGCGGGCATGTTCCTCGGGATCCTCGATCCCGGCAAGGCGCTGGTGGATCAGCATGTCCACATTGCCACCCAGCTTGATGTCCGTGCCACGCCCGGCCATGTTGGTGGCGATGGTGATGGCGCCGGGTGCCCCGGCCTGCGCCACGATCTCGGCCTCGAGTTCATGGAAGCGGGCATTGAGCACGTTGTGCTGGATACCGTGCTGGCGCAGCAGGGAGGAGAGGTACTCGCTCTTCTCGATCGACGTCGTGCCCACCAGCACCGGCTGGCCGGATGTCTTGCTGATGTCCTTGATCAGGCTGGCGACCGCTTCGTATTTCTCCCGTGCGGTCAGGTAGACCTCGTCATCGTCGTCCTTGCGCGCGACGGGCAGGTTGGTCGGGATCTCGATCACGTCGAGCTTGTAAATATCAGCGAATTCGTCCGCTTCCGTCATGGCCGTGCCGGTCATGCCGGACAGGCGGGGATACATGCGGAAGTAGTTCTGGAACGTGATCGAGGCCAGGGTCTGGTTTTCCTGCTGGACCTCGACATGTTCCTTGGCTTCCAGCGCCTGGTGCAGGCCGTCCGAATACCGGCGGCCTTCCATCATGCGGCCGGTGAACTCGTCAATGATCACCACCTTGCCGCCGCGCACGATGTAATCGACATCGCGGGTGAACAGCGTATGCGCGCGCAGCGACTGCTGCACGTGGTGGATCACTGCCACGTTGTTGCTGTCATACAGGCCGCCTTCGTGCAGCACGCCCGCGTCACGCAGCAGTTCCTCGACCTGTTCCGCGCCCTTTTCCGTCAGGATGACGGAGCGGAATTTCTCATCCTTCTCGTACGCTTCCGGGTCGGCCACCAGGGCGACCATTACCTCATCCACCGCGCGGTACAGGTCGGAACTGTCCTCGGCGGGGCCGGAAATAATGAGCGGGGTGCGCGCCTCATCAATCAGGATCGAATCGACTTCATCGACAATGGCGTGGTGGAAGGGCCGCTGGACCATGTCCTCCACGCGGTACTTCATGTTGTCGCGCAGGTAGTCGAAGCCGAATTCGTTGTTGGTGCCGTAGGTTATGTCGGCACGGTAGGCGGCGCGGCGTTCATCCTCGGGCATGTTGGGCACGACCACGCCCACGCTCAGCCCCAGGAATTCATACAGCTTGCCCATCTGGTCGGCATCGCGGCTGGCGAGGTAGTCGTTGACGGTCACGACATGCACGCCCTCGCCCGCCAGCGCGCTGAGATAGACGGCAAGCGTCGCGACAAGGGTCTTGCCCTCACCGGTGCGCATTTCCGCAATCTTGCCATCATGCAGGACCATGCCACCAATCAGCTGTACATCGAAATGCCGCATGCCCAGCACGCGCTTCGAGGCCTCGCGGCAGACGGCGAAGGCTTCGGGCAGCAGGGTATCCAGCGTTTCGCCCCTGGCAAGGCGTTCACGGAATTCGGGCGTCTTGGCCGCGAGGGCCGCATCGTCCAGCGCCTGGACCTGGGGCTCAAGCGCGTTGATCGCGGGCACGCGCCGCTGATACGATTTCAGCGCCCGGTCATTGGCGGTTCCGAACAGGGCGCGGGCAATACTGGCGAACATGAAGACCTTCCCGGAATGGCATTCCCGCACGCCCGCGACGGACCGGCGGGGGCGGGGGCAGGCTTGGCGGATAAAATTCTCGCGCGGAGACATGAGATAGGACCCACGCCGCCAACGGTCAACCGATGGACCGCAGCGCCATGGCAAAAGCGGGGGAAAACGGCCATATCGCATCCGGCCCTTGCAGGCTGGGCCGCCCTTCGTCATGATGCCTGCCGAACGCGTTCATAACTAGGGTTTTTTGCACATGCGGACTATCAGTCCGGCAAAGGCTGTCGCAACGATGGCCCTGCTTGCTTCCTCTTTCATTGTCCCTCCTGCATTCGCGGCGTCACCCGCCCCGGCGCCCGCCCCCGCGGCGGCCAAGCCGGGCGCGCCTGCGACAGCGGACCAGAATCCGCTCCTCGCCACGGTGAACGGGCAGGACATCCGCCTCAATGACGTGCGGCAGGCCATGGCCACGATGCCCGAGCAGCTGCGCAAGCTGCCCGACAACATCATCGTGCCGATCCTGCTCAACCAGCTTGTGGACCAGCGCGCCATCCAGGTCGCGGCCGCCAAGGCCGGGCTGGACAAGCAGCCCGACGTCCAGCAGCAGATGCAGCAGGCCGCACAGAATGCGCTGCAGAATGCCTATCTGTCGGCACAGGTCGCGCCCACGCTGACCGATGATGCGGTCAAGGCGTATTACGACAAGAACTACGCCAACAAGCCGGGTGCGGAAGAAATCCACGCCCGCCACATCCTGGTGCAGACCGAGGCCGAGGCCAACGACGTCATCAAGCAGCTCAAGGCCGGGGCCGACTTTGGCCAGCTGGCCACCAAGCTGTCCAAGGACCCCGGATCGGCCAAGCAGAATGGCGGCGATCTTGGCTGGTTCAAGAAGGGTGACATGCTGCCGACCTTCTGGGATGCGGCATCGGCCATGCAGCCCAACACCTTCAGCCAGACCCCGGTTCACACCCAGTACGGCTGGCACGTGATCCAGGTGCTGGGCAAGCGCACCGCGCCGACGCCCACGCTGGAGGCAACCCGCGACCAGATCCGCCAGAAGCTGATCCAGGAAGGCGTGCAGAAGGCCGTCAGCAACGCCCTGTCGCAGGTCAAGGTCGTGCGCTTCGGCCCGGACGGCAAGCCGCTGCCTGACCAGCCCGCGGCCCACTGAGCCAAGGGTTATGGCGCGGGCGGGCATGCAGCCACGTTCCCGTCCGCGCCCTCAAGATCATATCCATTCCCCGTTTCCCGCTGTCATCCGAGGATCCTGACCGACCATGGCCCATGCCCTGCCCGTCTCCCCCCTTGCCCGGCCAATGCCTGAGCTTCCGCCCGTGGCGGGCGTGCGTTTTGGTGCAACGGCGGCGGGCATCCGTTACAAGGGACGCACCGATCTGGTGATGGCGGAATTCGCCCCGGGCACGACGGTGGCAGGTGTCTATACCCGCAGCAAGTGCCCCGGCGCGCCGGTGGACTGGTGCCGCGCCGCGATGGCCGATGGCCGTGCGCGCGCACTGGTGGTCAATGCGGGCAACGCCAATGTCTTTACCGGCCGCGCGGGCTTCGAGGCGACGCAGGCCAATGCGGCGGATGCGGCGCGACTGGTCAACTGCGCCGCGAGCGAGGTCTTCCTCGCTTCCACTGGCGTGATCGGTGAAATCCTGCCCTACCAGAAGATTTCAGCCGCCCTGCCCGGCCTGTACGCCACCCTGTCCGATGACGGGTGGGCGGATGCCGCCCGTGGCATCATGACCACCGACACCTTTCCCAAGGCCGCGACCCGCACGGCGCGCATTGGCGACACGACGGTCCGCATCCAGGGCATTGTCAAGGGCAGCGGCATGGTGGCGCCGGACATGGCGACCCTGCTGGGCTTCGTCGCGACCGATGCGAAACTGCCTGCCAGCGTGATCCAGTCCCTGCTGACCGATGGGGTCAACCGCAGCTTCAACTGCATTACGGTGGATTCGGATACCTCCACTTCCGACATGATCCTGCTGTTCGCGACGGGGCAGGCCGGCAATGCGGAAATCGGGGATGCGCAGTCACCGCATCTGGTGGATTTCCGTGATGCACTCGATTCCCTTCTGCTGGAACTGGCCCTGCTGGTCATCCGTGACGGGGAAGGTGTGACGAAGATGATGCACATCACCGTCACGGGTGCGGTATCCGACGAATCAGCCCATCGTGTGGCCATGGCCGTGGCCAATTCCCCGCTGGTCAAGACCGCCGTGGCGGGGGAAGACGCCAACTGGGGCCGCGTCGTCATGGCGGTGGGCAAATGTGGCGAACCCGCCAACCGCGATACGCTGTCGGTCGGCATTGGCGGGACATGGATTGCCCAGAACGGCACCGTCGTGCCCGATTATGATGAAACCCCCGTTGTCGCGCACATGCGCGGGCAGGAAATCGAGATCGCCATCGACCTGGGACTGGGCAACGGCACGGCGCAGGCATGGGGCTGTGACCTGACGCACGGTTACATCGACATCAACGGGTCCTATCGCAGCTAGGCCATGACGGGCGCCTGATTTCGGACGCCCGCTTTTTTCCTGTTCCGTTGCGCACGCAGCGATGGCATTGCTGTGCGGGTATACCCATCACGTCTGCCAGACAGGAACAGCCTGCATGACAAACCCGTTTTTCCGCCCTGCCTCCACCCCACAGGACGTCTGGACCTATGGGGGGTTCTGGATCCGGGTCGTGGCCTATGTGATCGATTCCGTCGTGCTGTGGGCGGTCCTTGGCCTGCTGGGCATGCTGCTGGTGCCGCCCAGCCTTTCGATCTCGATATTCGACCCGCAATCGACGGGGGGCAGCGGGGGGGATTACCGCATCTCCTACATCCAGCCCGCGGATTACACCATCCTGTCCAGCACGCCCCACCTGCACTGGAACGGCAACGGGCTGTTTGAACTGATCACCCTGCTGCTGCCCGCCGCGTATTATATCGTGTTCGAGGCGTCATCCCTGCAGGCCACGCCGGGCAAGATCATGTGCAGCATGCGCGTGACCGACCTGTATGGTAACCGCATCACGCTGCTGCGCGCGGCGGGGCGGTATTTCGGCAAATACCTGTCGGCGCTGATCTGCGGGGTGGGTTTCCTCATGGTCATGTGGACGCAACGCAAGCAGGGGCTGCATGATATTCTGGCGGGAACCTGCGTGATCCGCCGCGAGGCCCGTGCCGCCGCCCCGCCCCCGCCGCAATGGGGCGGCTGACACAAAAAAACATGACAAAAATGCAACCTTCTCGCCTCTGCCGGCCTTGTATTCTGATATTGAATATTTTTCCCGCAGCATGACGGTCCGCCCCGCGCAGGAATGCGCGCGGGCGTTTTGGTGTTACGGCGGGATCCTGACGCTGCGCTGCGCCGGGTTTCCTGATTTTTTCAAGGAGGTGAACAATCGGCATGTCGGCCCATTACGCGACAACGGTCCATTCCGCCCCAACCCGGTCCAGACGGGGCGGTATCCTGACATTGCTGGCGGCCTTCATGCTGGCGTTGCTGCCATGGGTCATGTCGGCCCGCGCGGCGGACACCGACACAGCCCCGCAGGGCATAACCAGCCAGCAGGCGCAGCAGGTCCTGTCGGTCATGAACGACCCGCAGAAGCGCGCGGAATTCACCCGTA
>NZ_VWPI01000099.1 GCF_015155755.1 Komagataeibacter sp. FXV3
ACAGCATCAGCAGCGAAACCATGAACGAACTGACCCACATCCGCGACATGGCGTTGCAGCAGGGCCAGAACTTCATGGGGCTGTTCAAGGACCTGGCCTTTGTGGGCCGGTGGGTCCACTCCATCCTGTCCAATACGGATTCGCGCCGGATCCTGCTGGATGCGATGGGTCGCGCCAGCATCATCTTCATCCTGGCCCTTGTTGCCGAACGCGCGCTGTCCATCGCCATGCGCAAGCCGCTGGCCGGTGTCACCGCGCGCGCGGTGGCGACCGAGCAGCGTCTGAACCAGCGCCTGAAGCGCGAAGACCAGGCGGATCAGGACCAGCCTGCCCCGCCACCCGCCTCCACCGCTGATGCACAGGCCGAACAGCAGACCGAACAGGCCCGCCAGAACGATGACCGGCAGCAGCATGAAACGCTGCGCATCATCACGCGCATTCCCTATTCACTGCTGCACCTGCTGATCAAGCTGCTGCCGGTCGCCCTGTTCTGCGGGCTGGGTTATGGCGCGTCCGCGCTGTTTACCTCCACCCATCAGGCCGCGATGGTCACCATCACGCTGACGAACGCCTACGTAATCGCGCGCGTGATCTACCTGCTGCTTGAAACGGTATTCGTGCCGCATTCCCCCACCATCCGCCTGTGCAGCGCGTCGGATGCGACGGCGCGCATGGTCACGCGGTGGTGGAACTTCCTTGTCGCGGCCCCTTCCATCGTGGTCTGCCTGTCCACGCTGGGTGGCGTGTTCGACATGCCCGCCCGTGGCACGGAAGCCATCATCCGTGCCGTGGTGCTGATCGAACATATCCTGATCGCGATCTTCATCTGGCGCATCCGCCACCATGTGGGCGCAGCACTGCAGCCATCGGCCCGCCTGCGTGAAAAGCCGTTCTGGATCTTCGTGGGCAAGATGGTCCGCTTCTGGTGGATCCCGGCCATGTTCTTCGACCTTGCGCTGTGGCTGGTCTGGGCGACCCAGATCCGTGGCGGCTATGCCTGGATCCTGCGCACGCTGTCGCTGACCATCGTGGTCATCCTTGGCGCACGGCTGCTGTCCGTGCTGGCCTTCAGCGTGCAGAACAAGATCTTCCATGTGCCTGATGCGACCGAAAAGCGCTATCCCGGCCTGCAGGCGCGCGTGGACTATTACTACCCCATCGCGCGGCGTGCGCTGTCGGTGCTGCTGACATTCGTGACCATCGTGCTGCTGCTGCAGTCATGGGGCCTGCCGGCCATCCGCTTCTTCGTGCATGGGTCGCTGGGCACCAAGATCGTGGGCGCCATGCTGACGATCATGATCGCCTACACCATCGCCATCGTGGTGTGGGAAGTGGCCAACGCCACGCTGCAGAACCAGATCACTCGGTTCGAGACATCGGATCAGGCATCCCGCGCGACACGCCTGCGCACGGTGCTGCCGATCATCCGCACGGTGCTGCTGACCTTCATCATCATCATCGTGACCGTGACCACGCTGTCGCAGATCGGCATCAACGTCGCCCCGCTGCTGACCGGTGCGGGCATCATGGGTGCCGCCATCGCCTTCGGTTCGCAGAGTCTGGTCAAGGACTTCATCACCGGCTTCTTCATGCTGGTGGAAAATGCGATGCAGGTGGGTGACTGGGTTACCGCGGGCAGTGTCGCGGGCACAGTGGAACACCTGTCGATCCGCACCCTGCGGCTGCGCGCGGTGAACGGGGACCTGCACATCATCCCGTTCTCCTCCGTGACGTCGATCGCCAATACCTCGCGCGATTACAACCTTGTGGTGGTCAGCTTCATGCTGGACCTGTCGGAAGACCCGCACCGTGTCGCGGCGATCCTGAAGGATGAGCTGTCGCTCATGCGCAAGGATCCGGTCTATGGTCCGCTGATCAAGTCCGACTTCTCGTTCCTGGGTGTCGAGCAGGCGGACGGGAACGGGGCCAAGTTCCTTGGTTCCATCCGCACGGCACCAGGGGCGAAGTGGAAGGTCTATCGTGAATACTACAGCCGTCTGGGCGCACGCATGGTGAAGGAAAAGGTCGCATTCCCGATCCCGACTTCTGTCAACCTACTGGCCAATGGGCCGAGCGGCACGCTGCGCATGAACATGGAGGAAGACCCGGCCAAGCTGCTGGCCGCACGCGCGGCGCAGCCCGACGCACCGGAACCGGCCGCCCCGAAGGCACAGGCCGATGGCGACGGGCAGCAGGCCGGCCCCAAGGGCAACGAACCCTCCCATGGCTGACGGTACGCCCACGCTGTTGGCGCGGCTGGAATCGCCGCTGCGCACGGATGGCTACGCCTTCGTGCCAGCGAGGGACATGCGCCCCCTGCTGGAACATTACGGGCTGCGGGACTGGGCCAGCTTCGCCGCCAGTTGGAACCGGCTGGGGCTGGACCGCTACATGGCGGATGGCGGGCGTTACCGCCGCCGCCGCCATGCGACCTTCGCCATCAGCGATGACGGCATCCAGCGCAAGAAACACCAGCCCCATTACCAGAGCCGCGATTACAACGAACTCAATGGCGGGATCGAACGCTGGTTCCGCGCGGTGGAGCCGGAAGTGGGCGCGCACCCCGCACTACGCGCCATCCTGCGGCTCATGCACCGGATCGTCACCGATATGACCGATCCGGCCAGCATGCCCGATACCTGGCATACCGAAATCCATCAGTTCCGGATCGAGGCGCTGGATGACAGTCCCGGCCAGCCCACGCCGGAAGGGCTGCACCGTGATGGCGTCGACTGGGTCATGGTCGTGATGATCCGGCGCGAGAACGTCATGTCGGGCGAAACCGCGATCCATGACCTGCAGCGCACCATGGTGGGCAGTTTCATGCTGGACGTGCCGCTGGATACGGCGGTGGTCAATGACAACCGCGTCTATCACGGGGTGACGGCGGTCAGGCCCCTTGACCCCACACGACCGGCCTATCGTGACGTACTGGTCGTGACATTCCGCCATCAATGACGCAGGCACGGTCCGGGGCGTGGAAGCATTTCTGCATGCTTGCGCTGGGGACCATGCTGGCGCTGGGCGGCGGGCTTTACCTGTTCATCGTAACGGTTGACCCGTGGGACGTGCTGCCCCTTTCCCCCCGCCTGCCCCGCATTCCCATTACATCCAACGCCCGTTACACCATGCCCGCGCTGGCCCGTAACACGCGCTTCGATTCCGTCATGCTGGGCACATCCACCAGCAGGCTGATCCAGCCCGCCGTGATGGACCGCGCACTGGGCACGCATTTCCTGAATATGTCCATGAACAGCGCCAGTCCGTGGGAACAGGCCCGCGAACTTGACACCTTCCTGCGCGCCCATCCCTCTCCGCGCATTGTCATGATCGACGTGGACGCCGCCTGGTGCCATGAACGCCCCGGCAGCCTGACATCCCCCAACCGACCGTGGCCGGAATGGATGTACGGCCACCCTGCCTGGACCGGCTACCTGCACATGGCCAGCCTGTACGCCCTGCAGGAAGCCGCCAACCAGTTCCTGTGGCTGGTGGGGCTGAAGGCACAGCGTTTCGGTCTGGATGGCTATACCAGCTTTGTCCCGCCCGATGACCAATATGTCCGGCTGCAGGGGCGGGTGCAGGCCGCATTCGACCACTGGGCGCCGCCTGACAATACCCCGGCACCGCCCGGCATGGCCGGGACACCGCCAGCCACCATGGCGCTGCTGGATTCAATGGTCGGACGCATGCCTGCTTCCACCATCCGTATCCTGTGGTTTCCGCCCGCATCCGCTTTCCTGCACGGGACGGCGGGTGGCATCGCGTCGACCCGGCTGCAGGCATGCAGGCTGGGGGTGGAAAGGATCGCGGCCCACAGGCCCAACGTGATCGCCCTTGATTTCAACCATGACAGCCCATTGACGGAAAACCGCGACAATTTCTGGGATCCGCTGCATTACCGGATCCCGGTGGCCCGGCGGCTGATGGCCGATATCACGGCTGTCGTGCTGGGAAAGCCGGTTGCCGATCCATCGCTGGACAGGCTGCATGACCTGCGTGACGGATCCGGCACGGACCGGCAATGACCCAAAGCCATGCGCTGCCATCGCGGAACCTCCACACCGGCGGGGCTTGTGCCGGGCGGGTCATCTGGTATGGAAAACAGAATATCATGGGGTGCCCGCCATACGCATGCGCGACACAGTCATGTAACGTGGACGGGGATCATTTTGTGCATGCCGCCCCCGTGACCGGGCAGGCAAGGTTGCGGCACTGAGGTTGGAGAGGCTGGTGAATACGTCCGTCAATGGTGCGCCGCAATGGCATCTTCAGCCCGAGGCGAACCGGACCCTTGTCACGCTGTCAGGGGACTGGATTGCACAGGAAGGACGCACACCCGCCTTTCCCGCCGGGGCGCTGAAGGATGTGCCGCATGACGAGCCGGTCGAATTCAGCACGGACCAGCTGGGCAGATGGGATACTTCGCTGATCAGCTTCCTGTGGGAACTCAAGCGCAGCGCGCGTGAAGCCCATGTGAACGTCGATACCAACACCCTGCCGGAATCCGCGCACAAACTGCTGGATCTGCTGCCGGAAATTCCGCCCGAACCGACACCGCCCCCGCCCCACCATTTCGCCCCGGTGGCGGCGGTGGGACAGTTCACCCTTGATACCCTGAATGAAGTCGGCTGCGTCAGCGAAATGGGGACAGCCGCAGCCCGTGGTGGTCTGGCCTCGCTGGTCGGGCGCGGGATGATGCGTACCGTCGATCTCATGTCCGACCTGAATGCGGCGGGGCCTGCGGCGCTGCTGATCGTGGGCGTGGTGAATTTTCTGGTCGGCGCGATCCTTGCCTTCGTCGGTTCGGTGGAACTGCATAAATTCGCGGCCGACATCTATGTCGCAAGCCTTGTGGCCATTGCCATGGTGCGTGAGATGTCCGCCGTAATGACCGCCATCATCATGGCCGGGCGCACCGGCGGCGCGTATGCCGCGCGCATTTCCACCATGCAGGCCAATGAAGAAATCGACGCGCTGCAGGTATTCGGCATTCCGGTTTCCAGTTACCTGATCCTGCCTTCGGTGCTGGCACTCGCCTTTACCATGCCGCTGCTGTACCTGTACGGCTGCCTGATCGGCATGCTGGGCGGATTTTTCGTATCCTACATCATGCTGGACGTATCGCCGCTGGGCTACTTCCACGAAACGATCCAGGCGCTGCCGCTGGACCAGTTCACCTTCGGCTTCATCAAGAGCTTCGTATTCGGCACCTTTGTCGGCCTGACCAGCTGCCGCATCGGGCTGAAGGCCGGGCGCAGCGCCGCTGACGTGGGCATTGCCGCGACCAAGGCCGTGGTCGTGGGCATTGTGGGCGTGATCGCCCTTGATGCGGTCTTCGCGGTTATCGCCAATGTCATCGGGATCTGATCGCCATGAATGATACGAACACCCAGATGCCCTCCACCGATGACCGTCCGGTGATGATTTCCGTCGATGACGTGACACTGGCCTTCGGCAGCAAGGTGATCCAGCACGACGTGTCCTTCCGCGTGAAGCGGGGGAGTATCTTTGCAGTCATGGGCGGATCGGGCTGTGGCAAGAGCACCCTGCTCAAGAGCATGATCGGGCTGCTGCGCCCCACCCATGGCACCTACCTGGTGGAAAAGGACAATTACTGGGCCGGTGACGATGCCAGCCGCGTGCATATCGGGCGGCGTTTCGGTGTCCTGTTCCAGAGTGGCGCGCTGTGGAGTTCCATGACCGTGGGCGAAAACGTCGCCTTGCCCATGCAGATGTTCACCAAACTGAAACCGGACGTGATCCGCCAGCTTGTGGAACTCAAGCTGGGGCTGGTGGGCATGCTGCACGCCATTGACCAGTATCCGTCCGAACTGAGTGGCGGCATGCGCAAGCGTGCGGGCCTTGCTCGCGCCATGTCGCTGGACCCCGATATCCTGTTTTTCGATGAGCCTTCCGCCGGGCTGGACCCGATCACATCCGCCCGGCTGGATGAACTGATCCTGAACCTGCGCGACGGGCTGGGGGCGACGATCATCATCGTCAGCCATGAACTATCCAGCCTGTTCCATATCGCCGATGACGGCATCTTCCTTGATGCCGACCAGAAAACCGCCATTGCCCACGGCTCGCCACGCTGGCTGCGCGACCACTGCACCGACCCGATGGTCCATGCCTTCATGCACCGTGAACAGCTGGACAGTTCCAGCCCTGCTGGAAACGGGTAATGCCAATGCCCGGCAGGCAGACGCTGATCGGTTCAGCCGTGCTGGGGGTTGCGGCCATTGCGCTCGTCATACTGGGCGTAAAGGGATCGCTGCCCCTGCCCGGCCGCACCAGCGAGGCACTGGTGATTTTTGAAAGCCCGACCAACGGGCTGGACATCGGTTCCCCCGTCAATTTCCGGGGCGTGCCGGTGGGTGCTGTCGAACGCATTACGGTCAAGGTCGATCCGGCCAGTCATCATACCTACATGCCGGTCTATATCCTGTTCGATCCCAACCATGCGCCTGGACGCAGCGATCTGCCGCCGCTGCCCGAACTGATCAGTAACGGCCTGCGGGCGGAAATGACACTGCACAGCCTTGTCACCGGGCAGACCGAACTTGACCTGGACATGGACCCCAAGACACCGGTGCGGCTGCATCCTGGCCTGGTGGATACGGACCTGACGGAAATACCGATGGGGCAGACGGCGCTGCAGCAGATGGAGACCATGCTGATGGCGACCTCCGTCCAGCAGCTGCACCATGACCTGCAGACCGCAATGGCCAGTATCCGCAAGCTGGCGGAAGACATGAACCGTGACCTGCCGGGCATGATCGCCAGCATCCGCACGACATCGGCGCGCAGTGAAGGGGCTGTGTCCCAGATCCGTTCAACCATTGCGGATGTGGAAAACCGTGCCAGCATCACCATCAACAAGCTGGACAGGCTGATCGCCACCAACAGCCAGCAGTTCGCGGCACGACGGGCGGAACTTCTGGTGCTGATTGCCAATACCCGCCAGACCATGGCACAGGCGCATGAAACCCTTGCCAGCCTGCGTACGCTGACTGACCCGCAATCCCGTGACAGGCTCAATCTGGACGATACGATGCGTGATATTATGGAAGCAGGCTACGGGCTGCGCGGATTCGCCAATGAAGTCGAAAGTAATCCGCAACTTCTGCTGATGGGACGCAATAAATGAAAACGCGCCAGCCCGCCGTCTCCCTTTCACGTCTGTATCCGGCCCTGCGGGCAAGTGGCGGATTACTGCTGTCGGCGGCCATGCTGTCGGCCTGTTCCTCGGCCCCGGTACGCTTCTATACCCTTGGCGCGCCCGCCGTGGCCGTGGGCGCGGAAAGCACCGCCACCCAGCCCATCACGGACAGCACGCCCGTGATCGAGGTCGAACGCGCGCGCATGCCCGATTACCTGGACAGCCAGGACATCATGGTGCGTAACGGCCACGAAATCGAACGCAGCGGGCTGGGCCGCTGGGCCAGCCGCCTGTCGGTGGGGGCTACCGACCTGATCACCGCGCGGCTGGCACAGAAATGGCCGAACCTGTTCGTAACCGACCAGAGCCAGCCTGACCGGCCGACATGGCGGCTGCAGCTCAATATCAGCCGCCTTGATGTCAGCCGCGACGGCAAATCCGCGCTGAATGCGGACTGGGCCATCATTCCGGAGGATTCGCACGCTTCCATCCTGCGTAACCGCACCACCATCGTCATGGATGGCAATACGGGCAGCAACGCCAACATTGCCAAGGTTACCGAAAGCCTGCTGAACGAACTGAGCGACCGGATCGAGGCAAGCTGGCCCAGCACGACGGCACCGCAGACCGCCATGACCTTCCATCGCCATACCAAAGGCTGATCCTGTCCCGGCCTGACTGGCCTGCGGGCATGGAAAACGGGTCGCGGCACCCGGACCGGCCCGTACGGATGGGGAACCTTTCGGCATGAAAGGCATTGGGTGCGCAACCCTGTCCAATCTGCCGGAGTATCGTCATGCCCCCATTTTTCCATGTCCTGCGCGGGACCGCCTTTGTCGCCAGCCTGTCTGTCGCGCTGGGGTTGGCGGCTGGCATGGCGGCGGAAAGCGGGCCGGTCATCCTGGCGCAGCATCCCGGCACCGAACTGGACCGGCAGGCCCGCAGGCTGGTGGCCCAGGACCTTCATGACGCCGCAAACCAGCGTGAACAGCCCGTACTGCTGACCGGGTCGGGCCTGTTATCGGACAGCCCACGCCGCATGGCGCTGTTTGTGCAGTTGCAATCTGCCAGCCTGTGCGGATCGGCGGGGTGTTCCACGTCCGTTTATCTGCCTGACGGGCATAAATGGAGTCTGGTGCTGGATTCCGTCAGCGGGCCGATCACCATTACCCAGCAGGTGCATGGCAACATGCATGACCTGCTGGTTGATGAGACGGATCGCTGGATCTGGAACGGCACGACCTACATCGATACGCAGGCAACACCCGAACCGGCGCCCGAGGCGACAGGCCAGTAGGCGACCGCTACATCCTGTGCGAGGGATCCGGTGGAGATGGAATTTCCGGGGAAAGAATGGAGCGGGTGAAGGGAATCGAACCCTCGTATGCAGCTTGGGAAGCTGCCGTTCTACCATTGAACTACACCCGCATGCGGGCCTTCTATACTGCACAACCCTGACGGATGCAATCACCCCCGCCATATGGGCGGCAGTTGACGCACCCTGCCCTGATCCGCAATAACCATTGATGTCTGGCGTGCCTGCCGGACCCTCGTGATTTGATACGGCCGGCTTGCGGCGAGGTAAAACATACGCGCTAAAGAGGCCTGATCCCGCCTGCAAGGGCGCGGGCATCATGGTTTCCACGGTCGTGAACCGCCTTTTGGGGGAATGGGCCGCCGGAACAGACCGGCGCTGGCCTCTGCCCGTATTCACGCCCATCCCCGTTCACAGGAATTGCCATCTGCCATGACTGACCAGCCTGATCCCAAATCCTTTCGTCCCGCCACCCGCCTGATCAACGCGGGCCTTGAGCGCACGCCCTATGGCGAAACCAGCGAGGCGATGTTCCTGACCTCCGGCTTTGTCTATGACAGCGCGGAACAGGCCGAAGGTACCTTTACGGGCGATGTCTCGCATTACCAGTATTCGCGCTTTGGCAACCCGACCACGTCCAACCTTGAACGCCGCCTGTGTGACCTTGAAGGGGCGGAAGCCTGCGTCCTGACGGCAACGGGCATGGGCGCGGTCTCATCCGCCCTGCTGGCGCAGGTGCGGGCGGGCGACCGGGTCGTGGCGTCGCGCGCGCTATTCGGGTCGTGCCACTGGATCGTGGCCGAACTGCTGCCGCGCTACGGTGTGGAAACCATATTCGTTGATGGTGGCGACATGGCGGCATGGAAGGATGCGCTGAGCAAGCCCACGCGCGCCGTGCTGCTGGAAAGCCCGTCCAACCCGATGCTGGATGTGCTGGATATCCGCATGATCTGCGATCTGGCGCACAAGGCCGGGGCGACGGTTGTGGTGGATAACGTGTTCGCAACCCCGCTGTACCAGAAGCCGCTGGAACTGGGGGCCGACGTGGTGGTGTATTCGTGCACCAAGCATATCGACGGACAGGGCCGCGTACTGGGTGGCGCGGTGCTGGGCAATGCCAAATGGATTGACGAGGTCCTGCGCCCCTTCACCCGCAATACCGGCAACAGCCTGTCCCCCTTCAACGCCTGGGTCATGCTGAAAAGCATCGAAACGCTGGGCCTGCGCGTGAACGCCATGACGCAGAATGCCGCAAAGGTGGCGGACTTCCTGGCGGAAGCACCCGGCATCGCCCGGGTCTTCTACCCCGGCCGCAAGGACCACCCGCAGTACGAACTGGCGAAAAAACAGATGTCCGCGGGTTCCACGCTGGTGGCGTTTGAGGTCGAGGGTGGCAAGGAAGGGGCGTTCGCCTTCATGAACGCGCTGCGCCTGATCTCGATTTCAAACAATCTTGGCGATGCGCGATCCCTTGTCACGCATCCGGCCACGACCACCCACATGAAGCTGGCGCCCGAAGAACGTGCCCGCCTTGGCATTACCGACGGGGCGATCCGCTTTTCCGTCGGACTGGAAGATGCCGACGACCTGATTGACGACCTCAAGCGCGGCATCGCGGCGCTGGCCAACCGGTAAGCAAGGAGCAGTCCCGTCATGAGCAAGAACAGGCCTTTCCCTCCCCCCGGTGGGGAAGGAGCGGAGTCCCCGCTGGGCGAGACAATGGACAATACCCCCTGTTTCGAGGCGACGACCGATAACGTGCGCGTGGTTGTCCAGACCTTCTGGCTGGATGACCAGTCGGAACCGGACGAACACCGTTATGTATGGGCGTACCGGATCCGGATCGAAAACCACGGCACGGAACAGATCCAGCTGCTGCGCCGCAGCTGGCGCATCGTGGACGGGAAGGGACGGATCGACCGGGTGGAAGGCGACGGCGTGGTGGGGGAACAGCCCCTTATCGACGCCGCCGCCAGTTTCGAATACATGTCCGGGGCCGCCCTTGAAACGCCAACCGGCTTCATGGGGGGCATGTACCACATGATCCGCCCCGCCAGCCGGCAGCATTTCGATGTCAGCATTCCCGTATTCAGCCTGGACAGCCCGCATCACCCGACCGTCCTCCACTGAATTTTCCCTCTGCGGCGTGTCCGTGCCGGACACGCCCATGCAACAAGAACCAACAGCATGACTCCCATCGATTCCCGCCCCTCCCGCACGGAAGCAGAGGAGGCCGTCCGCACCCTGCTGCGCTGGGCGGGTGAAGATCCCGACCGCGAGGGACTGCGTGATACGCCCCAGCGCGTCATAAAATCCTATGACGAATTCTTCTGCGGCTATGCGGAAGATCCGGTCGACCTGCTGCGCCGTACCTTTTCCGAAGTCGATGATTATGACGAGATGGTGCTGCTGCGCGATATCCGCGTGGAAAGCCATTGCGAACACCATATGGTGCCCATCATCGGTGTGGCCCACGTGGCCTACCTGCCGCGCAAGCGGGTGGTGGGAATTTCCAAGCTGGCCCGCGTGGTGGACGCCTATGCCAGGCGTTTCCAGATCCAGGAACGGCTGACGGCCCAGATCGCCAATACCATAAACGAGGAGCTGCAGCCCTATGGCGTGGGTGTTGTGATCGAGGCATCGCACCAGTGCATGACCACGCGCGGCGTGCATCGTCCCGGGGTGTCGATGGTCACCAGCCGCATGCTGGGCACCTTCCGCACCAATTCGGATACGCGGCGCGAATTCCTGTCGATACTCAACCGTCCGGCCATGAACAGCAGCGGTATCTGACTGATAAAAAATAAAAGTTTTTGGGTGCCGCCTTTTTTCAAAAAGGCGGCATTCTTCTGTATCAATTACAAAACGCTATAGGGTGACTTTTGCCCCCAGCACGGCAATGAACTGCGCAAGCCATGCCGGGTGGGCGGGCCATGCAGGCGCCGTGACCAGCTTCCCATCGGTAATCGCGGCATCCAGCGCGATATCGGCATAGATGCCATCCGCCAGTTCCACTTCCGGGCGGCAGGCGGGATAGGCTGAAACCTTCCGTCCCGCAATGATACGCGCTGCGGCCAGAAGCTGGCCTGCGTGGCAGATCGCGGCGATCGGCCGGTCGGCAAAGGCGCGGACCAGTTCGATCACCCGCGCGTCCAGCCGCAAATATTCCGGCGCCCGCCCACCAGGCAGGACAAGGCCCGCGTAATCAGCGTGGCTGATGTCATCAAACGTCGCATTCAGCGCAAAACGGTGGCCCGGCTTTTCGCTATAGGTCTGGGCACCTTCAAAATCATGGATGGCGGTCAGGACATGCTCGCCCTTCTTACGGCCCGGGCAGACCGCATCCACGCGATAGCCCAGCATGGTCAGGGCCTGATAGGGCACCATAACCTCATAATCCTCGACATAATCGCCAGCCAGCAGCAGCAGCCTTGGTGCGCTCATTATCCGCTTCCTTCCCGTTTCCCGTTATCCGGTCAGTCGTGATGGTCTTCCTGGGACAGGTGTTCACGCAGCCGGGGCATGAGTTCGACAAAATTGCAGGGCACATGCCGACTGTCGAGCTGCCAGACCAGTATGTCGTCCCACCCGTCCTTCACCGCGCCCGATGATCCGGGCAGTGCGAACAGATAGGTCCCGTTCGCAACCCCGGCCAGTGCGCGTGACTGGATCGTGGACGTACCGATTTTCTGGTAGGACAGCATGCGGAACAGTTCCCCGAAACCTTCGATCCGTTTTTCGATCACTTTATCGAAAGCCTCTGGCGTGACATCGCGGCCTGTCACCCCCGTGCCGCCCGTCGAAATGACGACATCCACCTGCGGGTCCGCCACCCATCCCGACAGGGTGGTGGCAAGGCGCCCGACATCATCGGGCACGATGGCGCGCGCGGCCACGACATGGCCTGCTGCGGTGATGCGCGCGGCCAGTATATCACCGGATCTGTCCGTTTCCGGCGTGCGGGTGTCGGATACCGTCAGCACCGCGATGCGGACAGGCAGGAAGGTTTTTTTCATATCAAGTCGCGACATGGGACCATGTTCACCATTCCCGCGCCATGTCGTCAACGGGCATCGCGGCAGGGGTATGCGCCACCATTCCGACAGGGAAATAATGAGTAATATGTGAGAACAAACACAAAGTTCTGATGTATTTGTGCATTGCACAAAAAAACATATGCATGAATAGTAACATTCTATATAAATCTATTGATATAACAAAAAAAAATCCTTTACCGTTATTTTACAAAACATTAGTTTTTACATAATTCCCCTGCCAAGGTTTATATTCGGCATGAAATATGCTATCGATACGCGGATGACCAGAACGTTCCTCCGATTTTTTATACCGCTATCCCTGCTTCTTCTTGCGTTTTTCACCCAGAGTGAGACCGCATCGGCACAGGCCATTCCCGGCGAGGGGCAGGGTGTCATCGGCTCCCAGCCCAGCCTGAACGTCAATTCACGACGTAATGTGCCTGTGAACGATCCGGGATCGTTTTTCAGCGCGCCCTACGGAAACCAGCATTTTTTCGGGGACTGGGCCGGACTTCAGCCCTTCCTGCTGAAACACGGCGTGCATATCGAAGCCGACGTGCATGAAGAACTGGCAGGCAACTTCCGCGGCGGCGCCAAGCAGGGCGTGACCGATGCGGGGCAGGTCGGCGTGGAAATCGACATCGACTGGCACAAGCTGGCCGGTGCACCGAAGAATTTCTGGACACATACCATGATCGTGAACGGTCATGGCCGTAATGACAGTACGGACTACATTCACGATTCCCTTGCTGGCGTGCAGCAGATCTACGGTGCCCGTGGTAACGTGGTTGCCCATCTGGTGTACATGTATGCCGAACAGTCCCTGTTCCATAACCGGCTGGATATCAGCGCGGGCTGGATTCCGGTGGGCAGCTTCTTTGCCGCATCCCCGCTGTTCTGTGACTTCATGAACGTGTCGATATGCGGTAACCCCGCGCCGGGTAAATATGTGCCGGGCGGACGTGACTGGCCTTCAGGCAACCTGGGTGTCGTGGCCCGCGTCATGCCGACCGTCGATACCTACATCATGGCCAGTATGTTCGCCGTATCGCCGCATTCCTATAATGGTGGCATTTCGGGCTGGTCATGGGCACAGAGTGGCCTTGGCAAATTCTCCACCCCGGTGGAATTCGGCTGGCTGCCGGAATTCGGCCCCCACCACCTGGCCGGTCACTACAAGGCAGGCTACGGCTACGACAATTCCCAGTACAGCGACCTGTATCAGGACATCAACGGCAATTCCGCCGTGTTGACCGGCCGGCCGTTCCGCAAGCAGTCGGGCGTCAGTACCGCATGGTTCCAGGCGGACCAGATGTTCATGCGCAATGGCGCGGGTCCGACCAACGGCCTGATCGCGCTTGCGGGCTTCATGTATACGTCGGGCAAGGTCTCGGCGATGAAGTACCATGCATGGGCAGGCATGGTGGAAACCGGCGCGCGATGGGGCCGTCCGCTCGATACGGTGGGTGCGATGTTCCATTATTTCGAAATGAGCCGCGCATCCGTCCTGCAGCAGGAATCCTCGGTGCTGGCGGGCACGCCGTTCCTGACCAACCAGTGGGGCAAGGCATGGGGCATCCAGACGCATGAGGATGTGTACGAAGTATTCTACAACATCCATACCGCACGTGGCATGAGCTTCCAGCCGGACTTCCAGTATATCAACCGCCCTGGCGGCACCACGACCTATCATGATGCGGCGGTGATGGGCCTGCAGTTCAACTGCATCCTGTAACGCACCCTTCATCAAGGGGATTTCCCACGGTATGGGAGGCGGATCATGACCGATCCAGCCTTCCTTTACCGACAGGCCCATGCGGCGCTGGTCGATTATCGCCTGCCGGACGCGCGGGCGACGCTGCTTTCCATTTCAGAAAATGTCATTTTCCGAATCGATGCGGGCGATGGGCGACGTTATGCGCTGCGCCTGCACCGGCCCGGCTACCACAGCGCGCCCGAAATTCGCAGCGAACTGGCATGGCTTGATGCCCTTCATGCGACGGGACTGGAAGTGCCCCTGCCCATCCCTGCCCATGACGGCATGCCCCTGCGCACCGTGCGGTGTGATGATGGCATAACACGCCATGCGGTCCTGTTTGCATGGATGGATGGCACCGAACCCACACCGGACATCGATCCCGCAGCCTTTGACCGGCTGGGCCGCATCACCGCACGCCTGCATGACCACAGCCGCCACTGGACACGCCCCGACGGGTTTATCCGCAAGGTCTGGACACCCGACACCATGACTGGTCCCCATGCCCTGTGGGGACGCTGGGAAACGGTACCGGGCCTGACCGCACCTGTGCGCAGCCTGATTGCGGACTGCGTGCGGCAGGTTGATGCGCAACTGGCCAATTACGGCACGCAACCCCACCGATTCGGACTGATCCATGCCGACCTGCGGCTGGCCAATCTGCTGGTCAGCGGAACGCATACACGCCTGATCGACTTTGATGACTGCGGCATAAGCTGGTTCATGCAGGATCTTGCTGCGGCACTGAGTTTCCATGAAGACCACCCGCATGTGTCCCGCTGGGTCGATCACTGGCTGCGCGGCTACAGCACAGTCGGCGCTGTCACGCGGGCGGATCTGGACATTCTGCCCGCCCTGGTCATCCAGCGCCGTATCCAGTTGCTGGCATGGACCGGCACACATCACGATACGCAGCAGGTCCGCTGCCTGGGGCCCGACTGGACTGACCGCACGCTGGGATTATGCCATGCGTGGATACGGGGGCGACTGCTGCACGATATCGGCTGAAATTGGCGGGAACGGGGGATAATTAGATATTTTTTTAATTCATCTTTGCGATGAACGCGCCCACATTACTTTTTAGACACTTTTGTAATGTTGGGACGGAATGCCGTTGGGTTGCATGGAATCAATTAAATGTGACTTACAGAATCGCATTTGCGGCGTGGTATGTCTTTTATGCCTCATTCCTGACATGTATGAACGTTAGGTAATGTGTCGTTCGGTTAACAACCCGATTCACCGGAGCCCGTCCCGTCCTTGGCACATAACGGAAAACCAGCAATGACCCCTGCAGTTGACACGATCACTTCGTCCCCGGCAGCATCCCCTGTCGTCGCCGCCGGGCTGTCCGTAGCCACTGATGAGATCCCGACCCGGTCGCAGACCACGCGGATGATCTATTCCCGTCACCGCCGCGCCCTGCGCGATTACGCCCGCACGCTTAATATCCCGACCGACAACACCTGATCACCTGCACCGTGTGATCAGTTGATCGCACAAACAGCATACCGGCCACGATAAAAATCAAACTTTGATATTATTTTGTGCCGATGTCGCCGATCTTGCCTGAAGGGCCTTCAGCGCATGGCGGGTCGGTTCAGTCAGGTCAGCAGGTAGCGCATCCAGTGCATACCACCGCGGACCTTCATGTTTCTCCGGTTCCATAAGGGTTGGCACGCCCTGCCACGACGTGACCAGATACACGGGCGAAATCCAGTGATACCCGGCATCGGCGTCCATCTGCTCCACAAGGCATAGCAGGTCACGGGCCTGAATGGTGATGCCCAGTTCCTCCGCAATTTCACGCTCCGTTCCGTGGGTCGTGGTTTCGTATGGATCCACCTTGCCCCCGGGCAGTCCCCAGCATCCGGCCTCTGGCTGTTTCAGGCGTCGCAGCAGCAGGATACGGCCCTTTTCATCTATAATGGCTGCCCCACATCCCACGCGCGGGCCGGTTATTGCTGTCATATTTTTACGTCTTCCTATTTTAAGAAACTTCTTCAAAACAACCGGTTGATAATAAATAATAAAAGTTTTTGGGTGCCGCCTTTTTTGCAAAAAGCTTCACCAAAAACTTCTTAATGATCTGCCGACTTTTAAAACAGCCTCTGAAAAATGCATCCCATACGACAAGGGGGCACCCGAAGGCACCCCCATATCATCCCGATACGGTCATTACGGCCGTTGGTAATCAGCGCGCGGCAGGCGGCCGGGCATTGGCGGTTGCAACGCGGCGACCCCACGAAATCAGATCGCTGGTGCAATCGTCACGATCGATCACGCATTCGATCAGGGTCGGACCTTCCTTATTCGCAACGGCTGCGGCAATGGCCTTTTCCATTTCAGCGCCAGTCGTGGCGCGGAAGCCCTTGCCATGACCATCTTCCGCATTGAACACGTTCATAAGCCCGGCATAATCCCAGTTCTTGACGTTATTGTACGGGCCATCATGAATCTGGACTTCGATGGTGTAACCACGGTTATTGACCAGGAAGATGATCACCGGCAGCTTCAGCCGCACCATCTGGGCCACTTCCTGCGCCGTCAGCTGGAATGACCCGTCACCAATCATGGCAATGATCCGGCGTTCCGGCGCGGCTACGGCATAACCGAAGGTAGCGGGCACGGACCAGCCAATGTGGCCCCACTGCATTTCCAGTTCCACACGCGCGCCATGCGGCAGCTTCATCTGCATGGCGTTGAACCAGGAATCCCCGGTCTCGGCGATGACAGACGTGTCGGATGTCAGCAGGCCCTGGATCTGGCGGGCCATTTCGGCGCGGACCAGCGGCGCCTTGGGGTCGGCTGCGACCACCGGTGCTTCGGGGGATTTGATGCGGCGGTATTCAACCAGCGTCGCATCCTTTTTCGGCTGGCCCTTCAGCCGTTCGATCAGACCCTCGATCACGTCACGCAGGTGCACGCCGTCAAACGCCTTGCCACCGGCCGCGATATGCCGTCCGTCCATCAGCGCCACGTTGTCGCCCTTGGGCCACGCGGTCCAGCCAACGGTGGAATAATCATTGAACACCGGCGTCAGGCACAGCACGCCATCCGCCCAGTCAAAGATCTGCTGTGCGCCGGGGCTGCTGACATCCCCCCAATATGTCCCGGCATAGGCCGGATGATCCTCGGGGAAGAAGCTTTTGGCGGCCGCCATGGAGGTCACGGCGCAACCCAGCGTATCAGCCAGGCGGATGGCCGCCTCCTCGCAACCTGCGGCACGCAGGCGGCTGCCCACCAGCATGATCGGCTTCTTGCGCGCGGCAATGAAGCCGGCCAGTTCGTCAATCGCCAGTTTCAGCGTTTCCGGGTCGGACGGCGCATCCGCCAGGATCGCGCCAACCGGGCCGGGACGCGGGCACGGCATGGGTGCGACGTTACACGCGATTTCGATATAGGCCGGCTTTTTCTCACGCAGCGCGGTGCGGATGGCATGGTCGATCAGCACAGGCGCATCCTCCGCCGACGTGATCGAGACCGCCGCACAGGTCAGGCGTCGGGCGATTTCAAGCTGATAGCCGTAATCCGGCGTACCAATGGTATGGTGCAGGATATGCCCGCTGCCATGATCGTTGGAATTGGGCGCGCCCGAAATCAGGATGACCGGCAGGTTTTCCGCATATGCGCCCCCAATGGCGTTCAGCGCCGACAGCGCCCCCACGCTGAAGGTGACAACAGCGGCACCCGCCCCGTTTGCACGGGCATAGCCTTCCGCGCTGAAACCGCAATTCAGTTCATTACAGCAATAAACCTGCCGCAGGCCGTCAATTTCAAGAAGCTGGTCAAGCAGGACAAGATTATAGTCGCCCGCGACCGCGAAATGATCCTTGAGCCCGATCTGCGCCAGGCGTTCACCAAGGTAATGGCCAACTGTATACGTCATTGTTTCGACTTTCCTTCCCTTGTGTGGGGGCGCGCAATACCGCGCTCTTTCCCCATCTGGGGGGAACCACATGGATGGCCCGCAACCGGGCCATCATGCCGAAAGGACAGCAGGGGCGGCCGCATGTGCGGCCAGCGACTCACCCTACACTTTCGGCAACCCAGTTCCGGCGCTTAGTGGCCTGACCAATGCCCGGATTGAAACAGTTGCATGGATCAAGCTGGCGGTAATGCGCCAGCACGTCATCGGGTGCTGCATACAGGTGCCCGAAATTATGTTCCGCCGGGTACCGCGCGCCACGCCTGTCCAGCAGCGGCAGCATGCGGTGTTCCAGCGCCATGCAGTCATACCCTTTCCTGACCACGTAATCCTGATGCATCACGTGGCACAGGAAATGGCCGTAGTACAGCTTGACGATGATCTCGTCATTGATGTCCTTGGGCAGTACCTCGAACCAGTTCTGGTCATTGCGGCGCAGGGCCACGTCCAGCGCCACGATGTTCTCGGTCGTGTCGGTATGGACATTGCGGTACCGCACGGCGGCACCCGCGGCCGCAAAGCGATGCAGGAACGCCTTCGATCCCTCATCGGGGGTGCACTCGAAGAAATCGCCCTCATGCGTCGCGAAATGGCTTTTCAGGAAGTCACGTGCCTCCTGCGCGCCCGATGCGCTGACCTTGAGCATGAGGTGATGCTCGAAGCGGTCACGGTAGTCGCGCATGCGCGCGGGCAGGTGCTGCGGGAAGAAATGGCTCATGAACTGCATGAACCGGTCGCTGAAATGCTTGGGCAGGAAGCCGATCCGGTCCGCGATGCGGTCGAACGCATTTTTCATCGCAAACATGGCCGGCAGGCGCTTCGTGCCGATCATGCGGATGATGACGAACGTGTCCTTGCCGTATTCCTCGGCGATGTTGAACGCGTCGCGATGCAGGTATTCCCCCGCGATCGGCAGTTCGGCAAAGGATGACAGGATATGGCGGCGCACGTCTTCCAGCACATCGGTCTGGTTGGTGCCGATATAGAAGACGACGGGGTCCTTTTCCGCCTCGAACGTATCCAGACGGACGGCGAACAGCCCCAGCTTGCCCGCACAGCCAGCCCCTTCGTGCAGGCGGCGCAGGTCGGCATTATAGCGGGCAGGTGTGTCGGCATTCACATCACGCACATGCCGGGCATAATCATCGTCATGCCCGCGGCCTGCGTTCCAGTTGATGCTGGATTCGGGGAAGTTGCCTTCCTCCGCCCGCTTCAGGATTTCCTCAGGGTCGCTGCCCAGTTCGATGCCGAGGTGGTTGACCAACTGCAGTTCGCCCTTGTCCGACACCTGCGCGAACAGCGCCATGTCGGTATAGGCCGGGCCACGGCGCACCAGCGCCCCACCGGAATTGTTGCTGACACCGCCGAACACTGACGCGCCGATGCACGACGACCCGATGACCGAATGCGGTTCACGCCCGATGGGCTTGAGCATGTTTTCAAGCTGGTCCAGCGTGGCCCCGGGCAGGCACACGACCTGCCTGCCTTCGCCGATCAGGTGGATTGCGCGCATGCGCATGCTGTGCACGATCACCACGTCACGGTCATAGGTATTGCCATCAGGCGTGGAGCCACCGGTCAGCCCGGTATTGGCCGCCTGCATGATCACGATCACGCCCGCCTTCACGCAGGCCTGCAGCACACGCCACTGTTCCACCAGCGAACCGGGCATGACCACCGCCAGCGCACGGCCCTCGCCAAAACGGAACCCCCGGCGGTACGGCAGGGTTGCCCCGTCTTCGGTCAGCACATGGTGGTGACCCACGACCTGCTGAAGTTCCGTAACCAGTTGTGCGCCCGCAGTAGATGACATGTCCCGTGCCGCTTTCAGCATTTTATTTGTTCCCCAATCCCATTTTTGAACCTGCTGGCGGCCTGTGCTCGGGCCATGCCGCATTTCCAAAATGGCGTTTTACAGTCTGGCATGTTCCGCATCGGTCGACGTGCGCATAAAATGCCGACGTCACATGTCCAAACAGAACGGCCCGCTCGCCGGTCAGGGCGTGGCGGGCCGTTTTCCTCACGCATGTGGCCGGTTTTACGCGGCGGCCGACGTCTCGCCCAGTGTCGCCAGCGGCTTCATCAGCAGGTGATTCTGGGAATAGTCAACCGGCACCGAAATCACGACCGGGCCTTCGATTTCCATGGCTTCGCGCATTGCGCTGGCAATCCCGTCGGCGGACTGCACCGAAATGCCGTGCGCCCCGCAGGAACGCGCGAACATGGCGAAGTCGATCGGCCCGAATTCCACGCCGGAACCACGACCGTACTTCTTCTTTTCCTGCATCTCGACCATGTTGTAGGCCTGATCGACCCAGACCATGTGGATCAGGTTGCACTTCAGCCGCACTGCCGTTTCCAGTTCCATGCACGACATCATGAAGCCGCCATCGCCGGAAATGGAGATCACTTTCTGCGCCGGGTTGACCAGGCTTGCGGCAATACCCCACGGCAGGCCGACACCCATGGTCTGCTGGCCATTGCTGATCAGCATCTGGCGTGCACGGAAGGACAGCAGGTAACGCGCCAGCCAAATGTGGAAGGTGCCCATGTCAAGGCACATCGTGACATCAGGCGTCACGAACGGCTCAAGCTCACGCACGATCTGCAGCGGATGCACCGCCGTGTTGGAGGTGCTGCGCGCACCCGACAGCGCGGCCAGCCGGGTCGCGTGGTACTGCGACAGGATTTCTTCCAGCTGCGGCGCGCGCGGCAGCTTGCCCGCCTGTGCCGCAAGGGCGCGCACGGATGCGGCGATATCGCCAACCAGCTCAACCGCCGGGTCGTAATGCGTGTCCAGTTCGGCGGCCACGACATCAACATGGACGATCTTGCGGCCGTTATCGACATTCCACAGCCACGGATCATATTCGATCGGGTTGTAGCCGATCGAGATCACCAGATCCGCCTCATGCAGCAACTGGTCGCCCGGCTGGTTGCGGAACAGGCCGACACGGCCGCCAAAACGGTCCGACAGGTCTTCCGACACCGCGCCCGCGGCCTGATAGGTGCCGATAACCGGCACGCCCGTGGTCGCGACCAGCGCGCGCACGGCGTCGGCCACATCGGGGCGGCTGGCCAGCAGGCCCAGCAGGATGACGGGACGCTGCGCCTTGCGCACCAGCGCCAGCGCCTCGTTCACGGCTTCGGCCGGGGCGGCGCCGGCGGTGGGCACCTTGCGGCCCGACAGCACCTTGCCTTCGGCCGGCATGGACAGGATATCCATGGGCGTGCTGACGAAGGCGGCGCCCGGACGGCCCCCTTCGGCAAAGCGCAGCGCGTTGGAAATGCATTCCGATACGGCGGCGGGGGATGTGATTTCCGCGCTGTATTTCGTAATCGGCTGGAACAGGGCAACGGTGTCCATGCTCTGGTGCGTAAGCTTCAGCCGGTCAGCCAGCTTCACCGCGCCACCAATGGCCAGCACCGGGTCGCCTTCGGAATTGGCGGTGGCCAGGCCGGTCACGAAGTTGGATGCACCGGGGCCGGAGGTTGCGATGGCAACACCCGCCTTGCCGGTCAGGCGGCCAATGCCACCAGCGATGAAGGCGGCGTTCTGTTCGTGCCGGGTCACCACCGTTTCAATGGGGCTGTCCACCAGCGCGTCAAACAGACGGTCCACCTTCGCACCGGGAATGCCGAATACGTGGGTCGTGCCGTGTGCGACCAGGTTGCGCACGATCATGTCCGCCCCGCACTCAGGCGCGGCAGGTTTGTTCTTGTCGGTCATTATTTCAGGTATCCTGAACGGGTAGGCGCCGCAGCCAGGGCGCGGGTGGTCAATCCAAGGGAGCGGGAGGGGAAACCCCTCAGCCGCCTTCAGCCACGCGAATGGCTTCGTGAATGTTTTCGGGGGACAGGTTGGCGCGTGCGAACTGTTCCGTGCGGGGCAACTGGATTTCCACATCGGAAATCACGCCGACTTCCAGCTTGCCCTTCAGCACGCCGTAATCGGTCACATGGCCGCCGCGCCGCCCGTCTTCCGTCAGGAAGTGCAGATGGTAGCCCGCGACGTTCACGCCCTGCATGTAGCCCGGCGTGCGGAAGCCGAGCATGGTGCCGGTGGCGGCACCAAGCTGCATGGTCGGCTGGCGGGCCACCACTTCCAGCATGGGCGGATAGGGACGGCACTGGCAGAACACGGTGCGGGTCTCGACCCGTTCGAACATGCCGGTAAAGCGTACGGCGGCGAACAGGTTGGGATTGTTGACAAGCTGGTCAACAATCGCCTCGAAGCCTCCCTTGTCCTGCGCCGTGTCGATCATGTATTCCTTCTCCGGGTTGAAGAAGGTGACACAGGCGAACGGGGTCTTGAGATCACCGGGCACGCGACCGGCCTGCCCGTCGGCACGGAACTGGTGGATCACGCTGTCATTGACGATCATCTCGCCATCCAGCCCGTTGAACGTGCCCAGCCCGAAATTGCCGTGCATCAGCAGTTCGTCAAGCGTGGTTTCCCCATCGTACACCGCGTCAAGCAGCGCGGCCATGGTGGACGTCTGGTACAGGCGGTTCATGCGCGGACGCACGCCGGTCGCATCCGCGGCGCTGGAGCGTGTGTCGACATCGCCTACCGAATAGCATTTCAGCTTCAAGACCTGAGTCTCCTGCATCGGGTGACAGCACGCACCTGGGCGCCGCACTTCCCGGTCATATGTGATTGCCCAAGGATGGTGAAGCAGGCGGGTCCTTACGTCCAATATATATTCAAGGCGATTTCCATATATAAAAAATATGGAAAGGGATGGGCCTGTCCCGCCCCGTCTGGACTGGCGTGCAGCCCCCGCGCTTGCCCAAGGCAACGCGTGCCTGCCATTGTGGTGGTCGAAATAAGATCAGGAAGACCGGATTGATGAAACCATTCCACATGGCACTTGCCGCACTGGCCCTAGGTGGCGTTATCGGGGGCAGCACGATCGCCCGCGCCGATGGCACGGACCCCAAGCCCCCGTATGGTCCGGGGGCCTATACCGGGGACTGGACGGCGCTAGGTCTCAAACCCGTCACCATCAGCGCCAACAAGGCGCTTGGCCCGGCGGCCAGGCTGTACCTCCGCCTGCCCGACGCATTGGGCAAGATTACCGGCCTGACCGGGCGCACCATTGAAATGAAGGTTCAGGATGACACGTCGCTGCGATCGGTTGATGACAACCCGCGCGCGGTTTTCCGCCTGACATCCCCCAACGCCGCCGACCTGCAGATGCAGGGCGCCAAACCGGGCCAGAAACTGGACCTGCCGCTCAGCCGCGCGGATTAAGTAAAAAAATACCCCCATGCCGGTCCGGGCATGGGGGCCATGCGATCAGTCCTGCGTACTGGCAAGCAGGGCGCGCAGCCTGCTGCGCAGTTCGTTTTCACGCGGGATGCTCAGGGCCTCACGCAGGCGCAGCATCTGGCGCCGGGCGGAATAAAGCTGGTCCAGCAGCGACAGGACCACAGGCATCCCGTCCGCGTTGATCCCCATGTCATCGCGCAGTTCAAGGATCAGCCGGGCGCGGGCCTCGTCAATCTCACGGAACAGGTAGTGTCCGCGTCCGCCTTCGGGCCGCAGCCAGTCACTGTCGATCCAACCCAGTACCTCGTCCTGTGGCACGTTGCCGATACGCATGCACAGGGTTTCGAGCGTGATCATGCCTTGTCCTTCCCAGGCTCCTTCGCCTCATCCGTCGTGCCTTTCAGGAAGGCTTCAAGGGCGGGGTCCACCTTGCCTATGGTCACGACCAGCTTGACATACAGGTTGCCCGCTTCCTGCTTGCCATGCGCCTTGACCCCGCGTCCGCGCAGGCGCAGCACGCTGCCACTGTCGGAATGGGGCGGGACGTTCATCTTTACCGATCCCGCGGGCGTGGGAATGGTGATGCTGCCACCCAGCACCGCCGTCTTCAGGTCCACCGGCAGCGACATGCGGATATCGTTGCCATCGCGGGTGTAGGTGCTGTCCGGGGCGACGGTAATGGTAATCAGCGCATCGCCGGCGGGGCCGCCCTGCACGCCCGGATCCCCCTTGCCACGCAGGCGCATGACCTGGCCATCGGTAATGCCGGCGGGGATCTTCACATCCAGTTGCGCCCCACCGGGCAGGGTGATGCGCGACGTGCCGCCATTGACGGAATCGAGGAAGCTGACCGTCAGCGCGTACTGCCGGTCAGCCCCCGGCTGCGGGCCCTGCGGCCTGCGACGGAACCCGCCGCCAAACCCGGCTCCCCCACCCTGACCGAACATGGTGCCGAAAATATCGCCCAGATCATCTTCCGAAAACTGGCCGCCGCCGTAATTGAAGCCCTGCGCCCCTTCGGCATGATCGCGGTAGCCGCCACGGCCGCCACCAAACCCGTAACCCTTTTCCTGTCCGGCGGCGTCGATTTCGCCACGGTCGAAGCGGGCGCGCTGTTGCTCATCCGACAGCAGGGCATTGGCCGCGCCCACGGCCTTGAAGTTCTCTTCCGCCACCTTGTCGCCGGGGTTGAGGTCAGGATGGTACTTCTTGGCCAGCTTGCGATAGGCCTTGCGGATGTCATCCTGGCTTGCCGTGCGGGCGACGCCGAGTACTTCGTATGGATCCTTGCTCACTTAAAAATCATCCCTCCGTCGGAACATGCCAGCCCGGCCTGTGCCACGCCCGTTATCGTCCCGAACATCATGAATACGACCTTGCGGTCACTCTTATCCCGATAATGGGAATTGGGGGGGACAGGGTCAATGAAATCAGGGGGAAATCTTTATTTCCTGCATGGCAGGCAGAAGAAAATAACAAAACGGAGACTTCGAAATAACATTTTTTGTATTTTTAATTAAAGGAAAAATGAAGTATTTGCCGATAACAATAGAAATATAAAAAAGACTCCCTGCAGATGCATGCCGTTTTCATCACCCTTGCATTACTGACCGTCACCGGGATCAGCAGCCTGATTTCACGTGTGGGGCGCATTCCCGTGCCGCTGCCCCTGATCCAGATCGGTGTGGGGGCGATTGCCGCCCTGGCGGGGCTGAATATCGGCTTCGACCCCGACATGTTCCTGCTGCTGTTCATCCCGCCGCTGCTATATGCCGATGCCTACCGCATGCCGATGCGCGAATTTGGTGAACTGCGGAACATCATCATCATGATGGCGCTGGGACTGGTGGTCTTTACCACGCTGGCCTGTGGTTACTTCATCCACTGGCTGATCCCGCCCATCATGCTGCCCGCGGCCTTCGCGCTTGCCGCCGTCATGTCGCCCACCGACGCGGTATCGGTCGGCAGCATGATCGAAGGTGGCCGCGCACCTGCGCGCGTGGTGCATATCCTGCATGGGGAAGCGCTGCTGAACGACGCATCCGGCCTGGTATGCTTCAAATTCGCCGTGGCGGCGGCCATGACCGGGCTGTTTTCCTTCCAGCAGGCGCTGGGCAGCTTCATCTTCATGTCCACCGGCGGCATCCTGATCGGCATTGCCTGCGCATGGGCCGCCTGCCGGGCAGAACACCTGCTGCTGGTGCGCGGGTATGACGACCCGCCCACCCATATCACGCTGGCCATGATGCTGCCGTTCGGCATCTACCTGATTGCCGATGCGCTGCAGTGTTCGGGCATACTGGCCGCCGTGGCGGGGGGCATGACCGTCAAGTTCACCGGCGTGATGAACGAGGCCCGGACCGAGACACGCCTGAAGGCCACCACGGTGTGGGACATGGTGAACTTCACCTTCAATGCCGTGATCTTCCTGCTGCTGGGACTGCAGCTGCCCGACCTGGTCAACGGGGGGGCCGCGATCGCGCGCGCGGGCGGCGTATCGCCGTGGTTCCTGATCCTGGCCATCGGGGGGATCCAGCTCATGATGAGCCTGATCCGTTTCGCATGGATCTGGATTTCCATTTCCGCGCGGCGGCTTTTCGCCCATTTCCGCCATCGCAAGACCGTCATCCCGTCCATACGCACCGTGCTGCTGATGACGGTGGCGGGCACGCGCGGGGCGATCACGCTGGCGGCCGTGCTGTCGCTGCCGGTGGCGTCCCTGTCCGGGCCGGGCTTTCCGGGGCGTGACCTGCTGGTGACGCTGGCGGCGGGCGTCATCATCTGCTCGCTCCTGCTGGCCAGCCTTGCCATCCCGCCGCTGCTGCATGGCATGAACACGGATGAGGAAGATCCCACCCTGCATGAACTGGACATGATGCGCATCGAACTGGCGCAGACCGCCATCGAGACCCTGCATGCCGAACAGGCGGTGCTGGCGCAGCAGGAAGTCGAGGAACTGCCCGATCACAAGGAATCGGCAGACCTGAAACAGGAAGCCATCGGCCGCCTTTTGCATGAATATCAGGACACCATACACAGGCTGGACAATTCCCGCGCGGCGGAAGCCAGCATCCGCGCCACCGCCATACGGGAAAAACGCGCAGAACTGGCGCTGCGCTTCCGTATCATCCGGCACATGCGCGAACGCCTGCACATGCGCGTGGTCCAGAAGCACATCAATGACGAAACCGAATGGACCATCAACCAGGAACTGGATTTCATTGAACAGGAACTCCAGATCGAGGCACGCTCCCTACCCCGCCCCGACGGTCTGCCCCACGCGAAACATGAAACCGCAATACAGCCCACAGGTGAATGCATGGCCGGGGCCGTGACCCACTGACACGGACAGCCTGCCTCCCTATACCCACGACACAACCGCGCATGACCTTTCAGGAGAGCCTGCCATGTCCCCCCTCCGCACCCTGTTTGCAGGACTATGCCTTGCCATGATCCTTGCACCCGGCGCCCGGGCCCGTTCGCATCATTTCAGCATGCCGCAGCACAACATCCATGCGAATTCACCCT
Organism: Komagataeibacter sp. FXV3; assembly: GCF_015155755.1. Taxonomy (GTDB): domain Bacteria; phylum Pseudomonadota; class Alphaproteobacteria; order Acetobacterales; family Acetobacteraceae; genus Komagataeibacter. The sequence continues at coordinate 27,005 of NZ_VWPI01000099.1, forward strand.
ATGGCCAGGTCAGGGGCTACATTGCCACCATGGATGAACATGACCCCCGCTACATCGCGGCCGATCAGAAATGTCAGACCAAGGCTTCGATGGGTGTCATTTCAACCGGAGCGACAGGCAACGCCACGGCCAGGGCTGGCGGCAACCATGTCCACTATTTCGCCGAATGCATGGTATCCGCAGGCGCATGGCGCACCCGCTACACCAACAATACGGGCGACCGGTTTGATGACTGAATGGTGTGACGGATCGGTCAGGCGACCCGTAACATCTGCCCGTCCGCACCTTTCCTGACCGCGCTGCGCGCACTGCCCCCCTTCCACCGGGGCGGCCCACCCCGTATGGAATAGGCACGCCGCCTGCAATGGAGTGCCGATATTGCGCAAGTTAGCCCCCTTCCTGTCCCTGGCCTGCCTTGCCGCCTGTGCCCACGATCCGGGCCAGCATACCCGGCGCGCGACCACGCCGGTCGCGCAATACGCCACCGGGGCCGGCCCACTGGCGGTCAATACCCATGTGCCCGATTTCGCCACGCGCAATTATGAACCCTTTACCCGGCAGGACGTGGTGGCCATCGCCCTGCGCGAATGGCGGCTGTTTGGCCAGCCGGTCAGCGATGACGACCCGCTGCTGCGCCCCGAACCGACCACGCCGGTGGTCAAGCCCGAACGCACGCCCGGCCTGTGGCAGCGCGTGGGCGAATACTGGTGGATTGGCCAGGACCCGCAGGAAACCGAGATCGCATGGGACGGCAAGCATGATGCGGACGGCCACATAACCGATTTCGTGCATGATGGCCGCTTCGCCTGGTCGGCGGCGTTCATTTCCTATGTCATGCGGGTGGCGGGGGCGAATGACCGCTTTGCCTATTCCCCCAACCACGCCACCTATATCAACGCTGCCGCAAGCGGGCAGGAAAAAGGCGTCAAGGCGCGCAATCCCGCCCGTTATGCGCCAAAGCTGGGTGACCTGATCTGTGTGGGGCGCGGGGCCAGCAAGTCGGTGCGTTTTCGTGACCTGCCCACGCCACAGGGTTTTCCAGCCCATTGCGGCATCGTGGTGGCGGGTCCGCATGACGATGCGCCCTTCGGCCATGAAATCAGCATTATCGGTGGCAACATAGACGACGCGGTCGCCCTGACCCACGTGCCGGTGGGACGTGACGGGCGGCTGGCCGACCACAGTGGCAAAAGCCTCGACCCCCGCTATCCGTGGTGCGTCGTGCTGCAGGTCCGCTACGATGCCGATAGCGAACCGCAGACGGACCAGTAACCATCACACCCGCCGGGTCCATGACCTCCGGGTGTGACCCGGACGTATGATCAGCCGCGTGACCATGGCAGTTCGGATGCCTGCCAGCCGGCCAGGCGGCCACGGCTGCCGGTTGCGTCTTCCGGCCCCTCAAACCCGTCGGCCACGTTGTGCACGTTGTGATAGCCCGCATCATACGCCGCATGCGCGGCGGCCATGCTGCGCGCGCCGGAACGGCAGATGAAATAGACCTCATCCGTCTTGCCGATCCCCGCCTTTTCCAGCGTGGTGATGAAGTCCGGGTTGACCTGCCCCGCGGGCGGCAGCTGCCAGCTGTCACGCACCAGCGCCTTGCCCGCGACCGACAGGTCCGGCACGCCGATATGTTCCCATTCCATGGGCGTACGCACGTCAACAAGCCAGGCGTTGGGGCGGCCACGCACGGCCTCCCACGTGGCGGCGGGGGAAATATCGTCAATCATCGCTGTTTCCTTTCATCGGGAAAACCTGTTTAGGGATATGCCAAGCCACGTGCATTCCTGATAGTAAGGAATGCAACACGTCCGGCATGGCCGCCATGTCCGGCCGCCGTGCCGCATGATATGATCCAAGACCAGTGAAGGTGCTGCCTTATGGCCGAAAGTGCAAATCCCGCCTCTTCCCTCTCACCGGACATGCCGGCTGCCATCGGCAATACGCCCCTGATCCGCCTGCGACGGGCATCGGAGGCAACGGGCTGCGATATCTACGGCAAGGCGGAATTCATGAATCCCGGTGGCTCGGTCAAGGACCGCGCGGCCCTTGCCATCATCAACGACGCCGAACGCCGGGGCACGCTGAAGCCCGGCGGCACGATTGTCGAAGGAACGGCGGGCAATACCGGCATCGGGCTGACGCTGGTGGCCAATGCGCGCGGCTACCGCTCGGTCATCGTGATGCCCGAGACGCAGAGCCGGGAAAAAATCGACTTCCTGAGCATGATCGGCGCCGACCTGCGCCTGGTCCCCGCCAAGCCGTTCCGTGATCCGGGCAACTACGTCCATGTCTCGCGCCGCCTGGCGGAGGAAACCGGCGGCGTCTGGGCCAACCAGTTCGACAATACCGCCAACCGCGAAGGCCATCGCCACACCACCGCCCCCGAAATCTGGGACCAGATGGGTGGCCGGATCGATGCCTTCACCTGCTCGTGCGGGACGGGCGGCACGCTGGCCGGTGTCACGCTGGGGCTGGAGGACTGCGCGAAAAAGGCCGATGTCGCACGGCCGCGCGTCGTGCTGGCCGACCCGGAGGGGTCGGGCCTGTATGGCTGGGTCAAGTCGGGCGACCTGTCGGTCAGCGGGTCATCCATTACCGAAGGCATCGGGCAGTCGCGGGTGACGGGCAACCTGGAGGGCCTGCACTTTGATGACGCCGTACGCATTCCCGACCCGGAAGCGCTGGAACAGATCTATGAACTGCTGATCCATGAAGGGCTGTCGGTCGGTGGCTCGGCGGGCATCAACATCGCCGCCGCCATCCGCGTGGCCCGCGCCATGGGGCCGGGACACCGCATTGTCACCATCCTGTGCGATGGGGGGGCACGGTACCAGTCCAAGCTGTTCAACCCCGAATTCCTGCGCGCCAAGGACCTGCCAGTTCCCAGCTGGCTGGCCTGAGGGTTCGCACCGGACAGGGCGGGAATTGCTACGGATTGAAACATCTGATGTTCCCGCCTTTCTTGTGATGTAGGATCACGACATGAGCCCGCTGCCGCATATCCTGATCATTGATGATGACCGCGAGATCCGTGACCTGCTGGCACGATTCCTCGAACGCAACGAACTGCGCGTCACCACCGCGCGTGATGGCCACGAGGCGCGCCGCCGCTGGGCCGAAGGGCATTACCAGTTGGTGATCCTCGACCTCATGCTGCCCGGCGAAAGCGGGCTGGACATCTCGCGCTGGCTGCGCACGCAGGCCAATGTGCCCATCGTCATGCTGACCGCCATGGGCGACGATACCGACCGGATCATCGGCCTTGAACTCGGGGCCGATGACTACGTGCCCAAACCGTTCAACCCGCGCGAACTGCTGGCCCGTATCCGCGCCGTGCTGCGCCGGGCATCCGACACCCCCGACCCCCGCAGCGTACCGGTGCTGCATACGCTGCGCTTTGCCGGGTGGGAACTGGATACCGGGCGGCGGCGGCTGCTCAACCCCGATGGGGTGGAAGTGCCGTTGACGGGCGGGGAATACGACCTGCTTCTGGCCCTGCTGGAACGGGCCAACCGCGTCATGACCCGTGACATGCTGTTTGACCTGCTGCGCGGGCGGCAGGCCGGTCCGTTTGACCGGGCGATCGACGTGGCCATAAGCCGCCTGCGCCGCAAGCTGGAAGATAACGGGCGCAACGCGCAGCTTATCAAGACGGTGCGCGGGGGTGGATATGTGCTTGCATCGGAAGTCGAGCGTCACTGAACCGCCCGCAATGCCCCATTTTCCCCGGCAGTCCTTCCTTTCCGCCCCTGTTCCCGATGAAAACGCAGCGCCCCGCTGGGGGCAGCGCCTGCGCAGGCGGCTGCTACCACAGTCACTGGCGGCACGGACCACCCTGCTGCTGATTGGCGGGCTGGGGGTCATACAGATCATCGGCCTGACCATCCATGCGATGGACCGGTTCGATTTTGACCAGCGCATGATCTACGAGCGCACGCGCAGCAAGATGTTCAGCTACTACCGCGCGATCGTGGAAACCGCGCCATCGGACCGTGACAGGGAACTGGCCGCCCTGCCCCTGCCCGAAAACGTGCATATTACCCTGACCCCCGGCCCCGAGCCGGACATGATCAACGCCCGTGCGCTTCCGCGTCCACCGGGCCGTCCCGGTGAATGGAATGGCCACAGGCCCGACGACATGGGGGCCATACCCTTTTTCGGTCCATGGGGCGGCGGCGGGCCGCACGACCACAGGGATGGTCCTGATGGTCCCGACGGTCCGGGTGGACCGCACGGACCGGGCGGGCCCCATGGTTTCGGTCCGGAAAATGACGGGGGCATGGGGCCCCTGCCGCCCTCGATGCGGCCCGAGCAGGTCCTGGTTTCCCCCACGTCTGGGCGCAGGCGGGCCGTGGCCTTCCTGCTGCCGGACGAGCGGCGCTGGGTCACCATCCACTACATCCTGCCTCAGCCCAGCCTGTTCCGCTCACCCACCTTTCCCATCGCCTTCCTCATCATGACCTTTACGGGCGGCCTGCTGATCCTGTGGGGCGTGCGCCGGCTGATCGCGCCGGTCAGCACGCTTGCCGCCGCAGCCGAGGAACTGGGCCGCAACATGAATGCCCCCCCCATGCCCGAGGATGGCCCGCGCGAAGTGGCCCGCGCCGCCCATGCCTTCAACACCATGGCGCACCGCATCCGCCGTTACCTGATGGACCGCACGCTCATGCTGACCGCGATCGGACATGACCTGCGCACGCCCATCACGCGGCTGAAGCTGCGGGCCGAATTCATTGAAGACGATGAAATGCGCGCCAAGATGCTCAACGACCTTGATGAGCTTGAGGCCATGGTCGCCGCCACCCTGGCCTTTGGCCGCGATGCCTCGCAACGCGAACCGATGGGACAGGTCAACCTGACCGCCATGCTGCAGACCATCGCGGATGAGGCCGCCGAAACCCATATCGATGCGGCAGACCGAATCGTGTTCGTATCGGAAAACATGCCCGATGTGCTGGTGCGCGCGCGTCCCATGGCGCTCAAGCGTGCGCTGAACAACCTTGTGACCAATGCGGTGAAATATGGTGAGGGGGCAAGGATAACCCTGCTTCATCCCGTCAAGGGGAATGGGGAGGACGCGGAGGAATACAAGGTCACCATCCTGATCGAGGATGAAGGCCCCGGCCTGCCGACCGAAGACCTGGAACGCATGTTCGACCCCTTTGTCCGCGCCGAACAGAGTCGCAACCGCGAAACGGGGGGAACGGGGCTGGGACTGTCGATTTCGCGCAACATCATATGGGGGCTGGGTGGTGACATCCGTCTGGGCAACCGGCAGCCGCACGGATTGCGTGTGACAGTCACACTTGTCTGCTAAGGTCCGATTCCCGTACGGACAATTCAGGATATAACGTTCAATGCCGGACAGAACACACCGCTATCAGGTCTCGCTTCTATGGACCGGAAACGGCGGAAATGACGGGGCTTCCCGGCAGGCCCATCATCGTGATTACGAACTGCACTGCACGGGGCGACCGGTCATTGACGGTTCCGCCTCACCCGCGTTTCGCGGGGATCCCCAGAAATGGAACCCCGAAAAGCTGCTGCTGGGCGCCCTGTGCGCCGACCATCAGCTGTGGTTCATCCACCTGTGCACCGCCATGGGAATCGGCATCCTTTCCTATGCTGATCATGCCGAAGCCATGCTGGATGAATATGAGGACGGATCCTTTGCCATTACGCAGGTCATCCTGCGTCCGCATGCCGCCCTGTCCACCCCCCATGAAATACAGCAGGTGATCGACCTGCATCAGGACGCCGCCATGCGCAGCTGCATCGCACGCTCGGTCAGCTTCCCGGTATTGTGTGAGCCCCGCGTCACCAGCGCGCAATAAGTCCTTGCCGCAGGCCGGGTGGAATGGCATTGCCCGATAATGCTTGATCGCCTGTATGCCCGCATCATCGCCCTGGCCGCCAGCCGACATGCCGTCATGTGGCTGGCTGTCATCGCCTTTGCCGAGGCCAGCGTCTTTCCGCTGCCGCCCGATATCATGCTGGTGCCGATGGTGCTGGCCTGCCGGGCCCGTGCCTTCCGCCTTGCGGCCATCTGCACCGCCGCCAGCCTGTGCGGGGCGGTACTGGGATGGGTGATCGGGTCATTCCTGCTGGAATACCTCGCGATGCCCATTGTGCGATTCTATCATGCACAGAACACATTGCTTACCCTGCAGGAACGTTTCCGCGAATGGGGAGTGTGGATCATCCTCATCAAGGGGCTGACACCTATCCCCTTCAAATTCGTCACCATCGCCAGCGGGGCAGCCCATCTTTCCCTTGCTCCGTTCCTGCTGGCCTGCGCGGTGACGCGTGGGGCGCGGTTCTTCCTGCTGGCAGCGCTGCTGCGCCGGTTTGGCGCGCCGATCCAGGCCTTCATCGAACGTCGCCTGCCGCTGGTGGCAGGGATATTCGCGCTGGCTCTGGTGGGGGGTATCGTGGCGCTGAAATACATATGACGCGCAGGCTGCCGCCCTGCGCTGCCCGCGTGGCGGTGTTCGGGTCTGCCGCGGCGTGATATGACGGACCTATCGTGATCTGAACCCGCGCGGCCTGCACCAGCCGCGCGGCCTATATTCCAACGGGTGGGGAACATATTCATGCCGCAGCAGGTTGCCGTCATTACCGGAGCGGGCGCAGGTATCGGCCGCGCCACAGCACGCACGCTGGGCCGCGCGGGGTGCGATGTCGCCCTTCTGGGCCGTAACCGCGACCGGCTGAATGATGCGGCGGCCGAACTGCGTGAACTCAATGTGCGCACCCATATCGTCTGCGTCGATGTGGCCGACGCGAAGGCCGTTGAGCAGGCTGCCGAGGAAATCGAAGAAACGCTGGGCGCCATCACCCTGTGGATCAACTGTGCCGGCGCCAGCGTGACCGGGCAGGTCGCGGCCCTTGATGCCGATGAAATCCGGCGCGCGACCGAAGTGACCTACCTTGGCACCGTCAACGGCACACGATCCGCACTGGCGCGCATGCGCCGGCGCGGGCATGGCACGATCGTCAACCTTGACCGTCTGGCCAGCCTGCGTCCGCCACCGCTGCAAGCGGTGGAAAACGGGGCGCGTGCTGCTGTACGCGCCTTTTCCGAAAGCATCCGCCCCGAAATCCTGCATGATGGGGACCGCATCCATATCGCACTGGTCCACCTGCCCTCCATCAACACGCCGCGCTTTTCATGGACCCGCAACCATACCGGCAAGCGCCTGAAGCCGATGGGACCGGTATACGAACCCGAAATCGCTGCCGAAGCGATCTGCCGCGCCGCCTTCGGCCGTGAACGTGACATCTGGGTCGGCCTGTCTGGTGTGCGCAACTGGATGCTGGCCACCTTCCTGCCCGGCCTGTCGGACCGCTGGCTGTCGGGCAAGGGGTATGCGAAGCAGATGGAAAAGACCCCGGTCGCGGGTAATGAACCCGATGACCTGTATGAAACCGTTCCGGGGGCCTATGCCGCCCATGGCCGGTTTGACATGATTACCCGCAAGGGCATGCCCCTGCTGCTGACCAGCCGCCATGCGCAACTGGCCACCGTGACCGGACTTATGGCTATCGTGCTGCTGGCGCTGCGCCGCAGGCGGGACTGAGGCAGACACTGGGATTGCTGGTAAAAAATAACAAAAGTTTTTGGTGAAGTTTTTCCAAAAAGCTTCAAGGAACGCCGCCTTTTTGGAAAAAGGCGGCATCCAGGAACTTTTATGATTTACGGGATATTTCACCTGCCACTGTCAATATCAGGCAGGTTCCTGAAACAGTTCAGCAACGATCACGCAGGCAGCGAATCGGCACGGGGTTCCAGCCGTATCCCCGTGCGGCACAGATCGCCTGCCCAGACCCACCATTTGCCCTGACGCACCGCAGGCGCGGCTGCCCGTGCCACCTCCGGGCTGTCGAACAGGGCGAAGCAGGTCGCACCTGATCCGCTCATCCGCGCAAGGCGACAGCCGGGGGCCGCACGCAGGGCATCCAGCACGCTCGTGATTTCAGGACAGATGGCACAGGCCGCATCCTGCAGGTCATTGGTCTGTGCCGACAGGTCACGCACCATGTCCGCCAGTGTATGCCACTGCGCGGGCAGGTCGGCACGTGGTGTAAAGCCGGGCGCACGTGATCTGAACACCTGCGGGGTGGAAACGCTCTGTCCGCAATTGACCAGCATCATGCCACAGGCGGGCAGCATGGGCGCAGGGGTCAGTTCTTCCCCGATTCCCTCCATGCGGGCCGGCAGCTGGTCCAGGCAGACCGGCACATCAGCCCCCAGACGGGTCGCCAGCACCATGAGGTCCGTGCGAGAAATGGACAGGCCCCATGCCTTAAGCAGCAGGCGCAGCGCCGCCGCCGCATCGGCCGATCCCCCACCGATGCCTGATGCCACGGGCAGTTCCTTGCGCAGCACGATGTCCACATCCGGCAGGTGACGCGTCGCATCCACCCCCACATGCGTGCGCAGCAGCGCACCCGCGCGTACGATCAGGTTATCGGCGCAGTCATCCTGCAGGCCCGGAGCGAACGTTCCCTCGATCCGCAGGCCCACATGGCCACCACGTCCGGCCCCCTGTTCCAGCCGCATTTCATCAGCGGCACCCGCAAACACGGCCAGGCTGTCCAGCAGGTGATAGCCGTCATCGCGCCGTCCCGTGACATGCAGGTACAGGTTGATCTTTGCATGGGCCAGTTCGCGTAGCGGGGACATCAGTGATGGGTTCCATTTGCCTGTGAAGGGGAAGATGCGGGCTGGACCGCAGGCCGGAGGTCAGCCGGAAGCGCCACGCCGGGATGGGCCGCATTGGCCTGCCATGCCTTGGCATAGGCCAGGGCCGCCATAATCTTGCGCCGGTCCATGGGGTCGGGCTGGAACTGGATGGCGTTCTGCCATTCATTCACCGCTTCCAGCCTGCGGCCCGCCATCCAGTATGCAACGCCCAGATGATAATTGATGGCCGGGTCCTGTGGCATCTGCTCGGCGGACTGTTCCAGCAGCGGCAGGCCTTCGCTCACATGGCCAAGCCGCATGAGCACCCAGCCCACGCTGTCGCGGATCTGGTTGTCGGACGGAGCCAGCGCCAGCGCACGCCGCAGGTAGGTTTCCGCCTGTGCGGGATCCCCGCCATGTTCGACCATGGAATATCCAAGGTAGTTCAGCAGTTCGGCTTCATTGGGGGAAAGCTGGAGGGCATGCTGCAGTAGCACGCGCGCCTGTGGCCAGTGGTTCTGGCGTTCCTGTGCTATGGCCTGCCCGAACAGCAGCCGCCAGTCATCGCCTTCCAGCTGGTGCGGTGTCAGGGCCACGGCACGCTGGTAGGCATCCAGCGCTTCGGCCCATTTCTGCTGGTCCAGCAGCGCATCGCCAAGGCTGGACCACAGCATGCGGTCATCAGGCGCCTGCCGCAACAGGTCACGCAGTTCCTGCGCCGCCTGCTCCTTATGCCCCATCACGACATCAAGGTCGGCCTGTTCGGTCCGGTAGACCGGCAGCAGCGGGTCGTCCGCCGGTGCGCCATCCAGCGCCTCACGCGCCTGCCGGTCCTGCTTGCGCAGATGCAGCATGGAAGACAGCAGCAGCCGGGCTTCCGAATCCGCCGGGTCCAGCATCAGCGCCATGCGCAGCATCATCTGTTCGGTGCCGCGCAGGGTGCCGATTTCCATTGCCATGTCAGGTGACTGGTGATCGTCATCCGGACCGTCATGCGTATAGAGCTGCTGGTCGATCAGCAGGGCGACCAGCCCGTATGCCTGCGCCAGTCCCTGCGTTGCATGGGTCACCACCGGGCGCTGGATCATGGCCATGATATTGGCGCGCGCCGCCTCCAGCACCGGCATGCCCGCGATACGCTGGTTGACCAGCGACTGCGCATCGGCCACATGCCCCTGCGTTACCAGCCACCGCGCCATGACCAGCGAGGTGAACAGATCGCCGCCCGTCATGCTGCCGGCCTGCCGGAACAGGGTATCCGCCCGCATCTTCTGGCCCGACAGCTGGGCCACCAGGGCGGCATGGAGGGTATAGTATCCCCCCAGCGTACGATCCTGCCGGGCTGTATCAAGGGCGGCCAGCGCTTCATCCGTCCGGCCCGCGCCCTGCAACGCCCATGCGCGCAGCAGCGGGCGCAGCAGGGTCATGAGCTGGTCCCCGGGCGCGCTCTGGTAGCTTGCCAGCGCCTCGTCCCATTTTCCCGCAAGGGCCGCGGCATTGCCCAGCACCAGCGCGGACATGACGCCGGGTGTCTGGCTACGCGCCAGGGTTGCGGCCTCCGGCCGGCCGGCCAGAATGCTGTAATAAAACGCACGCTCACTGAACAGGTGGTATGTGGGAGCCAGCCGCGCCGCATTGCCAAAGGCCTGGGCCGCGCTGGCGTTATCACCCTCACTGGCGGCGACGCTGCCGACCAGCAGGTTGGTGGCCAGGTCCTGCTGCCCCGCATGGATAATGGCTTCAGCCGGGGTTGCGGCATGTATTTCGCGGTTGGGAATCCCGGCGATGAGCGGTACAACAAGGGAGGCCACGACCATGCGTGACAGACGAGGTAAGAGCATGACGCCAGAATCTACCGCGTGCGGCGTCCGCTGCCAAACCCCGCGCATGGGGGCAGGACGGCGCGTGCGTGCGTTGCCTGTGCGGGATATATCCATCCGATGACTGATTCCCTGTCCCTGTTGCGCCTGTATGTCGAATGGGGCGCTGATGACGCGCTGGATCCCCACCCACATGACCGGCTGGCGCTGACGCCCACGATACACGACCACTCCCGGCCAACACAGCCCCCCCCCATACAGCCAGATGCGGGGAATGGACATAGAAAACACCGACCGGCGCCGCCCCCCCCACGCGGGTCCGCCACCCTGATCGACCAGGCAGCGGCCATGACGCGGGAGGTTGCGCAGGCGGCGCGCACGCTGGCGGAACTGCACGCCGCCATCCGCGATTTCGGAGAATGCAGCCTGCGCGATACCGCGACCAGCAGCGTATTTGTGGAAGGACCGCAGGGCGCCCCGCTCATGCTGATCGGCGAGGCCCCTGATGCGGATGAGGATCGCGGCGGCCACCCCTTCGCGGGGGAAAGCGGGGCGCTGGTCAGCACCATGTTCGCCAGTATCGGCATTGACCAGGCCAGCCTGCTGCGCGCGCCGGTCATTCCGTGGCGACCGCCCGGCGGCAGGCCGCCCTCCGTCGCCGAAACACGGATCTGCCTGCCCTTCATCCAGCGCGCGATCGTGCTGGCGCGCCCCGCACGCGTGGTTCTTATGGGCAACCTGCCGGTATCGGTCCTGCTGGACCAGCGCACCACGGCGGCACGCATGCGTGGCCGCTGGCGTGACCTGCCCCTGCCTGCCGAAAGTGCGGACAAGGGTGCAACCCCGCCCACGCTACAGGCGTTGCCCATGCGTCATCCACTGCAGCTACGCGCCAGCGCCACGGCCCGCCGTGATGCATGGAAAGACATGCTTCTGATACGTGAAGCAATCGGAAACATTCCTTCAAAATCATAAAGGGTATTAACATAATCATGCCCGGCATTAGCTTGGGGCAAGGCTGTTATTCATTCTAGCTCAAGTGTATGTTTTTTACTGTTTACATATAGTTCCTGCATCTGTTCTGAAAACTTATTTACCTTCCCGTAATACGATATCTATTGCTTTCCATTCGCGCAGGGCTTACATCCGGCTCCGCTATGCGAGGGACAATCAATACCCCCCATCACGCGGTGACGGCCTTTCTGGCTGGCGCCGCATTTCTGGCAGGGGCTGCGTTCGCGCCGCTTCGTGCCCAAACAGTGGAAGCCGGAAGGGCGGATCAGGATCCTACCCCCCACGGCGACCATAACGAGGAAACGGCACTTGCCCTTCCGCGCCTGCCCACGCATGGCAGCGCCGGGCTGCCGCGTCCCCTCACGCCCGATGACGTAAGCCGCATCCGCCGGGTGTTCCGGCTTCAGGCTGATGGCAAGTTCGATGCAGCCATCCATGAAACGGCCGCGATCCACGATGATACCCTGCTGGGTGATATCCTGGCCGCGCGTTATCTCAATCCCGCCTATCACGCCAGTCCGGGACAGCTGCGGCTGTGGCTGCGCACGTTCTCGGGCCTGGCTGATTCGCCGGCAATTTATTCCCTGCTGTCCTCCATGCCCAACAGGGGCGGCCCCCTGCCGCCAGCGCCTGCCCATAACGCGCTGGACAGCAGCCATCCGCCCCAGCATATCCACCTGCCGGAGGAGGATGACCCCTCTCTCCGCGTTTTTACCCGCAGCAGCCTGCTGGACCACGCGGTACGCGAACGCGCCGCGCAGGGGGTGAAGGGGGCACGCAGCGCCCTGCACCTGATTGCGGTGACGCCGGGCATAAACGACCTGTATGCCGCGCACCTGCAGGCGGAAATCGCCATGACCCTGTTCAGCGCCGGTGAAAACCGGCAGGCCATGTCGATTGCACGCAACGCCTTTGAACATTCTGGCCAACGGCTGGGTCTGGCGGGTTATGTGGCCGGTCTGGCCGCATGGCGGCAGGGACGGCCCGACATGGCCGAACCCTTGTTCGAGGCCGCATCGCGCGCCAGCCTGACACCGGGCAGCATTCGCGCCGGCGCCGCCTACTGGGCCGCACGTGCCCATCAGGCAACGGGGGACGTGGCGGCCTATCACCCATGGCTGCACCGCGCGGCCGCTGCCCCGCATACATTCTATGGCCTGCTGGCGTCACAGATCCTTGGCCTGCGCACCCCGACCCCGAAATCCGTCCATAGGCCTGACACGATCGGCCCGAATGCAGCCATGACGCTGGCGGCAGAACAGCAGACCATCCATGCAGGCAACCGTGTACTGGGTGAAATCGATATCGAGGCCGTGGCCGCCACACCGGCGGGCCGCCGTGCCTTTGCCCTGCTGCAGGTTGGCGAACGTGACCGGGCGGAAGCCACCCTGCGCCGCATGTGGCCCGATATCCAGAACGATGCCGCCCTGTGCCGTTCCACCCAGATGGTGGCCGACGCCATGAACATGAAGGACCTGTCGGCCCAGATGCTCATGCTGATCGATACGAACGAGAGTGAACACAGCACCCACGACTCCCGCTTCCCCCTGCCGCCGCTACAGCCGCAGCATGGTTTCCGCATGGACCCGGCGCTGGTCTATGCGCTGACGCGGCTGGAATCCAATTTCGACACCACCGTCGTTTCCGGGGCAGGCGCGCGTGGCCTCATGCAGCTCATGCCCGTGACGGCCGCTTTCATTACGCACGACAAGGACCGTTCCAACCGCCGTTCCGTAGACCTGCACGACCCTGCGACCAACCTCGATATCGGACAGCGCTATGTGCTGTACCTGGCCCAGCGCTCCACACAGACCGGCGGGACGCATGCCCCCCCGGGCGGCGACATGATCCGCATGCTGGCCAGCTATAATGCCGGGCCATCCGCCATTTCGCGTCATAACGCCACGATGGACGACGGGGAAGATCCCCTGATGTATATCGAAAGCCTGCCCAATGCCGAGACACGTGATTATGTCCGCCGGGCTTTCACCTATCTGTGGATCTATGCCGACAAGCTGGGCGTCCAGACGCCTTCGCTGGAAACACTGGCCCGCAATGAGTGGCCGGGTTTCGATGCGGAAATCGCCATGGCGAGCCATACTGGCCACACCATTCATTAACGGATCTTCCGCACCCATTTGCAAAAGGGGCGCCCCATTGCTGGGGACGCCCCTTTTTTGAAAAAAGGCGGCATCCGAAAACTTTTACTTTGTTTGGTTCTCAGTTTTCCGCCAGCAGCTGCCGGCTGGCCTGCACGCGCACGACGCGACGGCCTTCCATTTCCAGCACCTCGAACAGCCAACCGGAAAACACAACCTTGTCCCCCCTGGCTGGCACGCGCCGCAGCAGGGCCAGTATCAATCCGGCAAGGGTGTGATAGCTGCCTTCGGCGGGCAGGTCGGACAGGCCAAGCCGGTCCTTGACCTCATCAGCGGGCATGGACCCGTCAAGCACCAGCACATTGTCATGGGCCAGACGCTGGGGCGGGGTGTTGCCCGGTTCATGCTGTTCACCCACGATGGCACCGAACAGGTCGGATGAGGTCACGATTCCCTCAAATGATCCATATTCATCCAGCACCAGCGCAAGACCCAGCGAGGACGCCCGCATGCGTTCCAGCATGTCAAAGGCCGACAGCGTATCGGGCACCGAGATGGGGTGACGCAGCCCGATCTCGACCGACGGACTTTTACCGTCCAGAAACCGGTCCAGCATATCCTTGGCCAGAATCACGCCCACCGGGTTGTCCACGCCCCCTTCACACACCACGATGCGCGAATAGGTGGTCGAACGCAGCACCTGCAGCAGTTGCGCGCGCGGCACGTGCCGTTCCACCCAGCACAGTTCATTACGTGGGGTCATGATGGCGCGAACGGGCCGTTCAGCCAGGCGCAGCAGGCGTTCGATCATGTCACGCTCCTCCTGCTCCAGCACCCCGGCCTGCGCCCCTTCGGCAATATAGGCGCGCAGTTCCTCGACCGAGACGGACTGCCGGATCGCGCCACCTATCCCCATAAGCTTCAGCACCAGTTCGGATGACCGTCCCAGCAGCCACACGATGGGCCGCGTCAGCCATGCCATCCATTCCAGCAGCAGGGACAGGCGGGCCGCGATCTGTTCGGGCTGGCGCAGCGCGATCTGCTTGGGCACCAGTTCCCCCAGCACCAGCATGACGGCGGTAATGCCGCTGACCACCAGGAACATGGCCAGTTCATCGGCAATCGAGCGCAGGGCGGGAATATGGGCCAGCCAGCGGCTGACGCCAGCCTCGATGCTGTTGCCGCCAAAAGTGCCTTCCAGAATCGAGACAAGGGTCATGCCGATCTGGACGGTGGGCAGGAAACTCTGCGGGTCACCGGCCAGTTTCAGGGCGCGGTCCGCCCCCTTGATACCGTCACGCGCAAGAATGGCCAGCCGCGCCCGGCGGGCGGAAATCAGGGCCAGTTCGCCCATGGCAAAAAGCCCGTTGAGCAGAACGAGGCATAATATGACAATCAGTGAGACAACCATGATCCCGCGATCCTACAGCATAATCACGCACACGGGCACACCACGCACATGCCTGAAAATACCCACATAAAAGAAAAAGGCGGGACATATGCCCCGCCTTTCCCAAACGCAATACATGGAATGCGTGATCAGTCTGCCGCGTCGGCCGTTTCAGCCGGGGCCGCCACCTTGTTCACGCGCGGCGGGGCCGCGGGCTTCTTGCGGGCGGCAAGTTCCTCCATCTTGGCGTCAACGTGCTGGGTAAACACGTATTCGGCCGGACGCTGGTTGGCCAGCGAGATTTCGGGCGCCATCGGCTTTTCCGTCTCGGGTCCGAACAGGGCGACCTTGGCAATGTGCCAGGGCCTGCGCACAGCATCCATAACGGCGGTCGATTCGTAACCGGAATGCACCATGCAGTCGGCGCATTTTTCGTAATTGCCGGTGCCGTATGCATCCCAGTCGGTATCGGCCATAAGCTCTTCAAAGCTCTTGGCATAGCCTTCACCCAGCAGGTAGCACGGGCGCTGCCAGCCAAAGACGTTACGCAGCGGCTTGCCCCACGGGGTGCAGTGGTACTGTTCGTTACCAGCCAGGAAGTTCAGGAACAGCGGCGACTGCGTGAAACGCCACTTCTTGCCCTTGCCCAGACGGAAAATGTCACGGAACAGCTGCTTCGTCTTGTGACGGTTCAGGAAGTGTTCCTGATCCGGCGCGCGCTCATAGGCATAGCCCGGCGCGGTCATGATGCCATCAACGCCCATCGCCATCACTTCGTCAAAGAAGGCGGCGACGCGCTTGGGATCAGCGCCATCGAACAGGGTGCAGTTGATCGACACGCGGAAACCACGGGCCTTCGCCTTCTTGATGGCGGCGACCGCGCGTTCGTACACGCCGTCCTGGCACACCGATGCGTCATGCATCGCCGGATCACCATCCAGATGCACATCCCATGAGAAGAAGGGATTCGGCTCGTAATCATCCATCTTCTTTTCCAGAAGAAGGGCGTTCGTGCACAGATAGACGTACTTCTTGCGCGCGATCAGGCCACGGATGATATCGGGCATTTCCTTGTGCAGCAGCGGCTCACCACCAGCCACGGCAATGACCGGCGCACCGGCCTCGGTATCCGCATCCAGGCATTCCTGCAGGGTCATGCGCTGGTTCAGGATCTGGGCGGGATAGTCGATCTTGCCACACCCGGCGCATGCCAGGTTACAGCGGAACAAGGGCTCGAGCATAAGCACGAGCGGATAACGTTTGCGCCGCGTGACATGCTGCTTGACAACATAGGCGCCGACGCGGACTGCCTGCATAATAGGAACGGCCATGAAACCTCTGCTCCTGCACCGGCCCAACGCCGGTCTCATATTTCAAGTCTGGTAGGGCGGATATGGTCACATCCCCCTACGAGAAAACAAGCCCAACATCACCCAGCCGTGCATTTAAAGCATGCCGAGGTTGCGGACTTGTACGACACATGAAGCCTTTCGCGAGGGTATAGGACAGAAACCATCCTGTATTCAATTGCTATCAGCTTTGGTGTGGCCAATTAACAACAGTCATAGAATTAGAGACTGTATTTACAGGCTTAACCGGAGTAACACATCGCGATTACGCTACGGTCGCCATGGTTTTCGTGCCATGAGCCGCCATTCATCGCCGCCGGAGCAGCCTGTTGCCGGCCCCGATCCCGGGACCGACAGGCCAAACCGAAACCCGGGTTGGTTCCTCCCCTGAACATGGGGCAAGAGCCAACGCAGAACAATGGACGCGAACATCATGGATCAGACCAAGCCCGCGATTCCGACCCTTGGGCGCTACCCCCAGCTTGACCGGGTGCGCGCGCCGCATGACATGCGCAACCTTTCGGTGGAACAGCTGAAGCAGCTGGCGGAGGAACTGCGGTCCGAGACGATCGATGCCGTGT